>JANNDM010000038.1:0-7580 GCA_031387725.1 Verrucomicrobiota bacterium
CGCATTCGGCCCGCGGGCTGTTGTCTACGTCTCCTGCGACCCGGCCACGCAAATGCGCGACCTGAAGGGATTTCTCTCCGCCGGCTACCGGCTGAGCGCCGTGCAACCCTTCGACCTGTTCCCGCAGACCCGCCACCTCGAGTGCGTGATCACGTTGGTGAAGGGCTGATTTTTTTGCAAAGGAGGAAACAAAGACTAAAACCGGTCGGACAATAAACCCCAGCCCTGGACGACTTTTCTCTGTTTTCTCCGTTTGCTCCTGTAAAACCCGACTCATCTATGTTCGCCCGTAAACTGAACCCCGGCCTCGAGCTGCGCCCGCTGCAGCCCGGCGATGCCGCGGCGCTTTTCGTCGTCGTCGACACCCACCGTGCTAGTTTGCGCGAGTGGCTGCCGTGGGTGGATGCCACCAAGACGGTCGCAGACAGCACGGCCTACATTGCCGACACCGTGCGCGATGACAAAGAGACCCGCGCCTTCACTTGCGGCATCTGGGCGACAGGCCGGCTGGTGGGCGTCATCGGCCACAATCGGATCGACTGGGCCAACCGCATCGGGTTTCCCGCCTACTGGATCGCGCCCGACCGCGCGGGGCAGGGGATCATGACCCAATGCTGCCGCGCCGTGATCGACCACGCTTTCACCGAACTCCAGCTCAAGCAGCTCGTGGTGGCGGTGGCCACCGGCAACGTCCGCGCGCAAAAAATCCCCATGCGGCTGGGCTTCAAACAGGTGAGCACGCTGAAAAAGGCCGAGTGGCTGTATGATCACCACGTGGATCACATCATCTACAGCCTGGCGGCAGCGAAGGCCTGAGGTGGAGCGCGGCCTCCGGACGTGCTTTCAGGATGCGCGAATGCAACAAACCCGTCCGGAGGCCGGGTTCCACCTCAAGACAGACACCCCAAAGGGGCTGGCCTGCCAGCCGAAGCCCGGCGAAGGCCGGTGAATAACTCTTGGTAGTTTTTTCCGGGAAAAGTGCGATACTGCCGGAAGAAAGTTCCTTGCGCTGCTCCGTTTCTCGGCGCCGCGCATACAAACAGCACCATTGCGTGCTGCGACCCCCGACCGCTCACGCGGCCGCTGGCCATAAAAGAAAAGGCGCCGGTGTTCATCACCGGCGCCTGCTTGTTGGAGCGGCGCTCTATGGGCGTCGACTCCTACGATTGGCAGTCATAGACCGCCGCGACAGAAGCGCGTTGGGGTCAACGCGCTCCACCTTATTTGGCCTCCGCTGTGTCAAAGACCGGCTTCTCGAGCACCGGCTTGCCGCCGATGTAGCGACTGAGCCAGCTCTGCATCTCCCAGTGCCAGTAGATGGCGTTCTGCGGTTTGAGCACCCAGTGGTTTTCGTCGGGAAACACCACGAGGCGCGACGGCACGCCCATTGCCTGCAGCACGCCGTAGAGTTCGAGGCCGTTGCCGTAGGGCACGCGGTAATCGAGCTCGCCGTGGAGAACGAGCGTCGGGGTCTTGAAGTTTTTCGCGTGGAACATTGGGTTCTGCTTCTGCAGGCCCTCGATGTTGTCCCAGGGCTTGCCGCCCATGATCTCAGGGAAGCTGTGCGGGACATCGGTGGCATATTGGGCGTAGGAGCTGTTCACGCCGGCGTGATCGATGATGGCCTTGAAGCGGTCGGTGTGCCCGAGCACCCACGCGGCCATATAGCCGCCATAGCTGGCGCCGGCGGCGGCGAGCCGGTTGGGATCAATGTTGGGCAGCTTTTTCATCAGGAAGTCGGCGCTCTTCATGATGTCCTCAAACGGCAGGTCGCCCCACTGGTTGACGATGCTGCGGCCGAACTGCTCGCTGAATCCGGTTGAGCCGTGCCGGTTGACCCAGGTGACAATGTAGCCCGGCGCGGCGAAGCACTGCGTGTTCCAGCGGTAGCTCCAGCTGTCGCGGTTCATGGTGTGCGGACCGCCGTGCATCAGCTCGATGAGCGGGTATTTCTTGTTCACGTCGTAGCCCGGAGGATAGACCAGCCAGCCTTGGATCTGTTCGTTGTTCGCCCCGGTGAACCCGTAGCTCTCCACCTTGCCGAGATCGAGCTGGGCCATGAACTCGTCGTTGATGTGCGTCAGCTGTCGGACGGCGCCGGTGGCCGGGTCGAGGACGAACAGCTCATTGGGCCGGCTGGTGGAATCGTTAAGGAACACCAGGGTGCCGTTTGCGAGATCCAGACTGCTGGAGGTGCCGGACGAGTGCACGGCCGTCAGGCCGGTGCCGTCGGCGTTGAGCTTGAAGACGGGCACCACGCCCTTCGACTCGACGGCGGTCCAAAGCGTCTTGCCGTCAGCGGAAATTTTCACGTTTTCAAAGGAGTAGTCGAGCGCCTCGGTAAGCGGCATGTTTTTGCCGGCCGCAAGGTCATGGCGCCAGAGCTTGGTGAATTCGCCGCTGTAGAAGGGCGTTTCCTGCCGTCCGAAGACCAGCGATTTGCCATCGGGCGCAAACACCGCGCCGCCGTCGTCCCCCCGGTTCTCCGGCGTCAGGTTTTGGAGCGTGCCCGAGCCGTCGGTCGGCAGCAAATAGACGTCGTGATTGGGGAAGGCCTGATAGGGCGGGGGCGTGGTGTTGATGGTGAGGGCGATCCATTTGCCATCGGCCGACAGGTCATAGGTGACCTCGCCGCTGACGGTATAGAGCCGGTCCCACTTCGGCGTGAGATCCTTGATCTCCTTGGTGGCGAGCGTGACGACCAGCAAGCGATTGGCGGCGCTGTCGGTGATATAGTGGTCGAAATAACGGTATTGGCGGTTTTCGGTGACCTTGGCCGTCATCTTGGAATCCTTGCGGCGCTTGATCTCCTTCTTCATCGCCGCGAGGTCTTCCTTGGCGAGCTTGCCTGCCAGTTCGGGAATCACGGTCGTTACCACCACGAGGCCGGAACCATCCGGCAGCCAGCGGGGGCTGGAGACGCCGAACGGAAGTTCGAGGAGTTTCTCCGGCTCGCCGCCGTCGGTGCGCATGACATAGAGCGAGGCGGTCTCGTCATCCCCGCGCTTGGAGGTGAAGGCGAGGCGGGTGCCGTCGGGACTCCACGCGGCGGCGTTGTCGGTGCCGGCCGCGGTCGTCAGACGGCGCGGCGTGCCGCCGGTGGTGTCGACCAGCCAAAGACTGGACGTGCTTTTGTTTTTCTCGATAGACCAGTCTTGGACGGTAAACACAACGGATTTGCCGTCGGGGGAGACCGCCGGACTGCTGAGCCGCTTGATGGCCCAGAGGTCCTGCGGTGCGAGGGGTCGTTTGTCCGCACCGAAGACGGTCACGGAAAACACCAGCGTGAGGAAGAGCGCGATGACGCGTGGGGATTTCATAGACGCGCAAGCCTTGAGGCCCGCGTCGCCGGAGTCAAAGGCTCAGCGATATCCGTTCCATTCCGGCGCGGAATATTGCTCGATCAGGCCGGAGACCTCGTCTTCGTTAAACTCCGGCCACGGCGTTTCCTGCGGCTTCGCGCGCAAAGCCAGGGCCAGGGCGGCGGAAAATCGCGTCGAAATATTTTCCCAATCCAGCCGCCCCACCGCGGACTTTTCAACGGAGCCCTGGAAGAGCAGTCCGTGTTTGTTCCGTTTCTGGGCGGCGCCGGCAATCTTCGCTCCGGTCACGGTGTTGACCACATCGTAAAGCTCCGCGCGCTGGAAGCAGATGCCCGGGCCGGTTGCGCCCGGATCGCATTCCATTTTCACCGCCGCCGGCTGGCCGCGCGCCGCCAGCACAGCGGCCAGGCATTCGTGGACGATGCGATAGGATTGCGCGGCACGTTCGTCGTAGAGCGTATGACCTCGCGGCAGGACGAGCGCGTAGGTCCAGTCGTTCCGGTGGTCCACGACCCCGCCGCCGGTGGGCCGGCGGCACAGGTCGAAGTTTTCGCCGGCCGGGAGGCTGGTGCGGACGAAATCCAATTTCTGGCTGAAACCAAAGGTGAACGCCGGGCCGCGCCACTCGTAGTGCCGGAAACGCGGGGCCGCCGGCGCGGGGTAACGCTGGAGGAGCAGGAAATCCAACGCCATGTTTTCGGCGGCGGCGCCGGTGCGGACAGGCAGGAGGTGCAGGTTCACGGGCGAAACTGGCCGGCCTCAGCTGGCCGCGGTGTCAAGCAGGCTGCGGACGCCGCGCACCAGCGTGCTTAACGCGAAAGGCTTGGGCAAGTGGATCGTGGCCGAGAGCGGAACCCCGTGCAGGCTCACGGGCAACGCCTGCGCCGACGTGCAAATCAGGCGGAGGCGGGCATTGGCCGCATGGAGCCGGCGCACCAATTCCCCGCCTTCTTTGCTGCAGCTTTGAATGAGCAGCAGGTGCGGCCGCAGCCCTTTCGCCACGAGGGCGGCGGCGGCGACGGCTGTGGTGGCGCCGGTCACGGTGTAACCGTCGGTGGCGAAGATGCCGGTGATCATTTTGAGCAAGACCTCGTCTTCCTCCACAATGAGCAAGGTCTCGGAACCGCGCACCGAAGGCAAGGTGTCGAGCTGCGTGACAGAGGTTTGTTCGGGCTCGGCGGTTTCCGGGAGGTAAACCTCAAAAGTCGTGCCGGTTCCGCGGGTGCTGTCGGCCGTGATATACCCGCGGTTTTCGCGAATGATCCCGAGGATCGTCGGCAGGCCGAGACCGGTGCCTTGGCGCTTGGTGGTGAAATATGGCTCGAAGATTTTTTTCAGGGTGGCCGGCTCCATGCCTTGTCCGGAGTCAGTGACCTGCAACACGGCATAAAGCCCGTCGGCCATTTCCGGCACCCGGCGATCGGCCGGGCCCGCCACCCGGTGATTCCAAGTGCGGATGGTGAGCTGGCCGCCGTGTGGCATGGCTTCCTGGGCGTTGAAGCAGAGATTGAGCAACACCCGCTGGAAATGGGTGGGGTCGATGCGGGCGTTGCCGAGATCGGAGGCGAGGCGCAGTTCCACCGCCACCTCCTCGCCCGCCACCCGCCGGATAATTTCCGCGATCTCGCGGATCAGGATATTGAAATTAACCACCTTCACCTCATATTCCTGCCGGCGGCTGAACTCGAGGATCTGCCGCGCCAACCCCGCCGCCTTGAGGCCGGCGCGGTGGATTTCCTGCAGGTCTTTCAGCGCCGGCGGCGTGCCCGCCAGCTTGGCGGTGAGAATCTCGGCGTAGCCGTTGATGATGGAGAGCAGGTTGTTGAAATCGTGCGCGACCCCGCCCGCCAGCAGGCCCACGGTGTCCAACCGTTGGGATTGCAGCAGGGCGGCGCGCAGATGCCGGACTTCGGAAATATCCCGGTAGAGGGCCAGCATGCAGCCTCCCGGCTGGCCATTGAACATGATCGTGGAAAAATTCCAGGCCCCGTAGAATTCCGATCCATCCTTCCGATAGAGCCAGCCTTCGCCCACCGCCGACCGACCACCCGGTGAGGTGCCCAAAGCCAGCAAATCGGTGCGCGGGCCGTGCAACAACCGCGTGTTCCGGCCGGGCAGCGTGGCCGCGGCATAACCGGTGAGGGCGGCGAATTTTTCGTTGGCCAGTAATATTTCCACGCCGCCACCCTGCCATTGCTCCCGGGTGATCACCGCCGCGTCATTCATCGCGGCCAGCGTGCCGGACAGGGCGACGAGAGCGGGGGGCAAGGCCGGGGGGACGGCGGCCGCCGAGGGGGGCTTAACTTTTTTGGCGGGCATCGGGTCAGGGCGCGAGCCGTTCGATCACCCAGTCGCCGCCGGGTTCGCGCCGGTAACGCAGGCGGTCATGCAACCGGCTGCGCCGGCCCTGCCAGAACTCGACCGTCTCGGGGGCCAGGCGAAACCCACCCCAGTTCGGCGGCAAGGGCACCTCGCGCCCCTCGTATTTTTTCTCGATCACCCGATAGCTTTCCTCGATGACGGCCCGGCCCGCGACGGCGGTGCTTTGCGGCGAAGCCCACGCCGCCAGCTGGCTGGCGCGCGGCCGGCTGTGGAAATAAGTCTCCGATTCCTCACGGTTCACCCGCATCACCGAGCCCTCAACGGTTATCTGCCGCTCCATGGCCACCCAGGGAAAGAGCAGGGTGGCGCGGGGATGGGCGTCGAGTTCGCGCCCCTTGCGGCTCTCATAATTGGTATAGAAGACAAAACCGCGGCCATCGCAGCCCTTGAGCAGGACGGTGCGGGCGGCGGGCCGGCCGTCCCGGCCGGTCGTGGCCAACGTCATGGCGTTCGGCTCGGGGATCTTGGCCGCCTCGGCCTCCTGAAACCACCGCTCGAACTGGCGGAACGGGTTTTTCGCGAGATCTTTTTCGAGCAATCCCGCCAGACTGTAATCCTTCCTCATATCAGCCAGTGCCATAGGCCGACATCGTGCCCCCGGCCCCGGCGCTGTCAAAATCAACCGCACGGCCCGCCCCGTGCCGAAACTGATTTACGCCCGCCGGGAGCCCGGGTAAGAATGCCATTTTATGTCTCCCGCCCGCTATCTCGACCGCCACCAGGCGGGCCTCGTCGCCTTTCTGCAAAAACTCATCCGGCTCCGCACCGTCAACCCTCCGGGAGAAAACTACGGCAAGATATCCTCGCTGCTCGCAAACACCCTGCGCGAGCTCGGGCTGCAGGTCCGCCGCCTGCCCGTGTCCCGGGCGTTGCAGAAAAAGACCCAGCCGGGGCTGCTCGCTTATCCGCGCTACAACGTCATCGGTCTCTGGGACACCGGTGCGGCCAAAACCCTGCACTTTAACGCCCACTACGATGTCGTGCCGATCTCCGGCGCGTGGCGGCACGGCAGTCCGTTTGCGCCCGTGGTGGAAAACGGTTGGATCTATGGCCGCGGCAGCGCCGACATGAAAGGCGCCATTGCCAGCATCGTCTTTGCGCTGAAAGCCCTGCGCGCCACCGGTGTTAAACCCAATTTCAACGTCGAGGTTTCCTTCGTCGCTGATGAGGAGACGGACAGCACGCTCGGCACCGGCTGGGTGGCCGCCCAGGGTAAACTTCGCGCCGATTACGCCGTGGTGGGCGAGGGGGGCGAGGGCGATGCGGTGTGTTGCGGACACAATGGCGTCGTCTGGCTCAATGTCCGGGTGCAGGGCCGTGCCGCCCACGGCTCCACGCCCGAGGCCGGAATCAATGCCCTCGAAAAAATGTCGGCCCTGGTGCTCGCACTCAACGGCTACAAGCAACGGCTCGCCCGGCGCACCTTCCGTTCGCCCGACGGCCGTTGCCTGCACCCCACCATCAACCTCGGCGGCGTCTTCACCGCCGGCGAGGGCGGCAAGGTCAACACCGTGCCCGCCGCGGCCAGTTTCACCATCGACCGCCGGGTGCTCCCCACCGAGAGCGTGCGCGCGGCGGAGCACGAACTCCGAGCCTTTCTGCGGGCGGCGGCGAAAAAAATCCCCCAATGCCGGATCACCCTGGAAAAGATCTCGGATAACCACTCGTGTTACTCCGCGCCGACCCATCCGCTGTTCGCCGCGGTGCGGACGTGCGTGGGACGCATCCGCCGCCGGCCGGCGAAGTTCACCGTCTCCACCGGGTTCAACGACATGCACTATTTCGCCTCGGTGCTGAAGATTCCGACCATCGGCTACGGCCCGGGCGGCCGTGACTACCACGCCGTGGACGAGCGCGCCCGGCTCAAGGACCTCA
>JANNDM010000047.1:0-15962 GCA_031387725.1 Verrucomicrobiota bacterium
CAAGCTCGAGGTGGCGGAGCGCCCCAACGGCGACCAGATGGAGCGCATCGCCCGCGCCAGCGTCGCCCAGCGTTATCTCGACAAGATCAACTTCATCCTCAACCGCCGCGAGAACGTCCGCACCGCCGATCTTAACCGGCACATCAACCAGACCCTGCTGCTGCCCTATGTGCTGCTGGACGATCTCGCGCCCGAGGAATACGCCCGCCTGATCGAGCGCCTGCCCGTCACTTCGCCGCTGCAAGTCTACGCGACCAGTTCGCGCCATTATCCCTATGCCAGTGCCGCCGCCCACACCCTGGGTTACACCAGCATCGACAGTGATCCCGAGGTCGAGGATTTCCCCGGCGAAGATCTGCTGACCTTCAAGATGAAGGGCGCGACCGGCCGCACCGGGCTCGAGCAGGTGTTCGACGCGCAACTCCAGGGCGAGACCGGCGGTGCCATCTACCTCGTCGATCCCGCCGGCTACAAGGTGGACCTGCCGATCGAAAAGCGCCTGCCCGTGCAGGGCAAAAACCTCACCACCAGCCTCGACATCGAGCTGCAGCAGGCGGCCGAGCAAGCCATGGAAGGCCGCATCGGTGCCGCCGTCGCGCTCGACATCCGGACCGGCGAGGTGCTGGCCCTCGTCTCCAAGCCCGACTACGACCTCAACAATTTCGTCCCCCGGCTTTCGCACGACGGGGCGAAGGCCATCGAGGAATCCGGCGGCTGGCTCAATCGCGCCATCCAGGGCCAGTATCCGCCGGGCTCGACGTTCAAGATCATCACCGCCATCGCCGGACTGCGCGCGGGCACGATCGAGCCGGGTGTTTCCACCGTCGACTGCCCGGGCTATTATATGGTCGGCAACCGGCGCTTCCCCTGCAACGCGAAGAACGGCCACGGCCCCAACATCGACCTCGTCAAGGCGATCCAGGTCTCCTGCAACGTGTTTTTCTACAAATACGGCCTCGCGACGACGCCTGATTTCATCGCGACCGAGGCCCGGCGCTTTGGCTACGGCCATCCCACCGGCATCGAGCTTCCCGCCGAATTCAAACACCCGCGCGTGGCCGACCCGGCGTGGAAGGAAGCCAACATGCACGAACGCTGGTTCCCCGGCGACACCGCCAATATTTCCATCGGCCAGGGCGATACCCTAATCTCACCGTTGCAGGCCGCCTGCATGGTCGCTTCCTTCGCCCGCGGTGAAACCGAAACGAAGCCCACGCTCCTGCACGATCCCAACCGCCCCACCCAGCACACCGCTCCGCTCGGTCTCTCGCCCTCCGACTACAACGTCATCCTCAAGGGCATGGCCGCCAGCTACCAAGTTGGCACCGGCCGGCTCGCCCGCGTGGACGGCCTGACGGGCGCGGCCAAATCGGGCACGGCGCAGAAAGGCCGCATCGACCTCGCGTGGTTGGTTTCCTTCGCGCCGCTGGAAAACCCCCGGATTGCGGTCGCCGTCGTGCTCGAAGGGGCGGAAGATGACAATAATTTCGGCGGCGGCACCTTTGCCGCGCCCGTTGTCCACAGCATTCTGGAGGCGTGGAAAAACAAAAGCGAACGCCCGCCGGTCGCGCCGGTGAACTTCAAGGTCGAGTAGACGACCGGTGAAAGGCTTTGAAAATCCCCACTATCAAGCCGGATCGATGCAGTGGGAGCTGTGGGAGCGAGTTTGCTCGCGAGGTTTGTCGAACGAATCGCGAGTAAACTCGCTGTCCCCAGTCAAGGCCCGGAAAGGTGGAACCCGGCCTCCGGACGGGTTTGCCCGGGCCCCGCAGGAGAAAACGCGTCCGGAGGCCACGTTCCACCCAAAACTACTGCCTAGTTCCGGATCAAGAGGGGCCTGGGAGCCGTAGCCTTGGCGTGGCTGCTGCCCCGCAGGGACGGAGTGTGTTTCCATGCCCTACCTCAACCGCGTTGGGGTCAACGCGCTCCACCTTTGGGGAGAGGATTTTTCACCGCCGCGCCCGGCGCCGCGCCGCTTGCGCCCGCCGGAAAACTCCCCGTGGCTCCGGCCAGCTTTCCCGCCGGCCATAGCGCAGCCGCCGCAGGTCGGCGATGACCTCAGGGTCCCGGGCTTGCGGCCGCAATCGCACCAACCACTTCCCAGCTGTCCGGCGCACCGGGTCAAAGGTCTGAGGCTGGCGCCACATCTGCCAGCGCACCCAGGCCCACTGCCCCAGCCGCACCAGCAACCAGCCCAGCGCGAGCACGCCAATCACAAGCCCGGCTGTTCGCCCCGTGCGGGCCGCGTCCCATGGCTGAAGCAGCCAGGCCTTGAGCCGTTTGGTGAATTCCTCGAAGCGCGTCCGCAGCGCAGCGCCTGAGTCCGTCGTGAATGTTTTCACCTGATCAAGCATCTGCACCTGGGCGCGCGAGTCGAAATTGACGATGCGCCGATACCAGAGCACGCGCAGGCTGTCCACGCGCGCCGACCAGCTGCTGTCCTGTCCCTGTCGGGCGGCCTGCGCCGCCGCCTCCGCCGCCGTGGTCACTGCGCCCGGGGTCGGATCGGCCCGCACCCAGAGGGCCTTCCCGTCATAAATTTCCGCCCAGGCATGCGCATCGGAGTTTCGCACCATGTAGTAGTTCTCAAAACCATTCAGCACCCCGCCGTGGAATCCCGCCACCACCCGCGCCGGATGACCCGCCGCCCGCGCCAGCACCGTGAGACTCGCGGCAAAGTATTCGCAGAAGCCGGGCTCGTTCGAATCCAGCCAGCGCACAATATCATCCTTCCCCGCCCCCGCCGGCAGTTTGGCCGACAAGGTATAGGCGTGCCGGCCCTGCAGCCAGGCGATGGCGCGGCGCGTGAACTCATCGGCCGGCAACTCGGCGCCACCGGTGATCTCGCCCACCACCCGCTTGAGTGCGTCCCGGTTTGCCGTGCCCTCGGGCCCGGCGAGGGTCAGCCGCGGGTCATAACGCACCGCCTCGGTCTCCGGCCGTGGCGCGGGCGGTCGGCCGTGGCGCAGCACCAAGGCGAAGCCGGGATCGCTGATGGTCCGATCCAGTTCCACGCCGTCCAGTTGATACGCGGTCATCATCATCGCCTCGGTCCGCAACGCCACGATCCGGACTCCCTCGATCGGGGCCATGATCGATGCCAGATTTCTGCTCTGGAGCATGGTGGTCTGCAACGGCGAGACGTCGCGCATGCGCAGCTGACCGAAGCTGCCGGGCAACGGCAGGAAGCGGCTGACGCCGGGTTCGATATAGAACGTCCAGATTCCCCCGACCACATTGGCCTCCCGGCCCAACGGCCGGCCCCGGATCTGTTGCGTCATGCGCTGCCCGCGCAACAACTCGCCCTTGAGTCCGGCCGAGACCCGGAAGCCCTCCGGGGTGTATTCATCGAGCACCACCAGCCGCCAGTAGGGTGATTCGGGCAACCCCGCGGCATCCGTGAGATCCACCCGCATCGCCACGCTTTCGTCGCGGATAAGTTCGCTCACCGAGCCAAAACGGACCGTCTCGGTGAAGCCGGTGCGGCTCTTGCGCGTGATATAGCGGTCGAGGAAGAAGCCGCTCGCCAACTCGAAGCGCGGGATGATGAGGAAGAGCAGGCCGGACATCGCCACCACCGCCAGGAAGAGCGCCGCGGCAAAGGTCAGCAGCCGCCAGTCCGCCACCGCGCGCAACCGGGCGAAAAAACTCCCCGAGCCCAGGCGGGTCCACGCGGTCTCCGCCTCCGGGGTGCGCGCCGCGGCCGTTTCCGCCGCGGCAATCAGGTTGATGACAAAGAGAAACCCCAGCGCGCACGCCGTGAACAGAAGGAGCAGGAAGGCGAAGCCGAGCGAGACCGTGAGCACGCCGGCCACCACCACCAGGAACAAACTCAGCACAATCAATTGCAGATCCTCGCGCTTTCGCCGGTAGGCCATGGTGCGATAGAGCACGAGCAGGATGGCCAGACGGATGAACACCGGCAGGGTGTCGGGGCTGGTATAAAAATCAGCCGCCATGGCCAGAATGATGGCCGGCACCGCCAGTTTCCAGATGAGCGGCGGCACCCGGCCCGGGATCGAGGGCCAGATCAAGACGGCGAGCATGGCGGCGCCCGCCACGCCGACCAGACCGATGGCCTCGACGTCGAGAAAGAACACCGTCCAGAGCGACACCATGGCCATGGCTCCACCCAGCAGCCAGCTCAGCCGCCGCAGTTCGTCGAGACTAAGCTGACGCGGTTTGATGGCCGTCGACATAGGCAGCAACTCCCCGCGCTCCTTCGGGCGCGAAGGTGATGATGTTTTGCGTGGCGTGGGACCCCGCACCTCCGGCTGCTGGCTGGTCAACCGGCTGCAGTCGGGCCAGCTCGTCGAGCAAGGCCTCGAGGTCGCGGATGCGCCGGGTTTCAAGCATCGGTCCGCCGTTCACGGCCACGCCGCGCAATCGCCCGGAAGCATAAAGATCCTCGGCCAGCGTGCCTACAAAGCTGCACATGAGTTCAAACTGCGCGGAGCGCGTCCAGACCGTCGCCGGGGTGTCGAGCCGCAGCAGAAAGCCATCGTGGCTCTCGGCGGCGAATTGCCGGATCATCAGCTGGCCCAGCCGGGCGCTCGCCTTCCAGTGAATCAAACGGTGCGAGTCACCCTGCTCGTATTTGCGCAGTGCGAGCAAGTCGTCGCCCACGCCGGCCCGCGCCGTCCGCCGGCCCGAGGCGCCGGCATGCGCCGCCATGGCGCCCTTCCACTGGTATTCCACCTGGGCCGGCCAGACGAGCACGGTGTGTTTCAGCGCCGTGCCGATGTTTTTCCGCAAAAAGCCGAAGGGAAACAGCGAGCCCACCGCGCCCAATTCCACGACCGCCTCCCCGCGCTGGCTGGGCTTTACGCCCCAGTCGAGGCTGGTGGCGCCGCCGGGTTCGAGACGCTCCCGTAGATAAATCCGGCCGCGGGTGATGTATTTTTCCGCCGCGGCGAGGATTTCGCGCATCCGCATTTCCTTCTCCGGTTTTTCCGGCGCCGGCGGATGACGGGGTTGGGTGGCCAGTTCAAACCACAGGCTGTAGGTGGGCAGCCAGTTTTTCCGGTTCTCCACCTCGACCGTCACCAGCGTTTCGTGCCCGGCGCGCCAGGCGCCCTGCGGCCGCACCCGCCAGCAGATGCCCATGAAGTTGAACCACGACAGCAGGCCGCTGAGCAGGAGGCACGCGAGGAGCAGGGAGAGGGTGATGAAGAGGATGTTGCTCGCCGTGTTGTAGGCGGCCGTGCCAATGCCCACGGCCAGCCCCATCAGGAACAGACCGGGCACCGTCAGGGAAATCCGGTGCCGCTTCGGCGGAAACACCAGCGCCCATAACAACGTGGGCCAGCGGAAGACGCGGCGGCGGCCCCGGGCACCGGGGCCCTGCCAGTCGGCGGCCGCGGCGGCCGAAACGTTCAACATTGAACGCTGAACGTTTAACGTCGAAGCCGGAGCCGTGAGTTGAATGTTCAATGTTGGGCGTTAAACGTTGCGCGTTCCAACCGAAGTCACTCCGGGACCGCGATCGTGCCGATGATCCGTTTCAAGGCTGCGAGCACGGTGCGACGTTCCTCCAGCGCATCGGAGGTCTGGCGGGCCAGCGAGAGGCGGTGGGCCAGCACCGGGCCGGCCATCGCCTGCACATCCTCGGGGATGACAAAGTCCCGGCCCTGCACCAGCGCGCGTGCTTGGGCGGCGAGCCGCAGCGAGAGCCCCCCCCGCACGCTGACGCCGGCCTTGAACTCCACCTCGGTGCGCGTGGCCGTGATGATCTTCAGCACATAGTCGAGCACGCTGTCCTCCACGAATACCTTGCCGGCCAGCGCCTGCATCTTGAGCACATCCGAGCGCGTGACGACCGGGTTGAGCGCGATGGCATCATAGCCCAGCCGCGGCGCGCGCAAAATCTCCAGCTCATCGCCGGGCTGCGGGTAGCCCATCTGCAGCCGCATGAGGAAGCGATCCATCTGGCTCTCCGGCAGCGGAAACGTGCCCTCGTAGTCCACCGGGTTTTGCGTGGCCACGACCATGAAGGGCGAGCCCACGGCGTGCGCCTCGCCATCCACCGTGACCTTGCTGCGGTCCATGACCTCCAGCAGGGCCGATTGCGTCTTCGGCGTGGCGCGGTTGATTTCGTCGGCCAGCACGACATTGGCAAACACCGGACCAGACTTGAAGATGAACTCCTTCACATTCTCGTCGTAGATTGAGACCCCGGTGACGTCGGTCGGGAGCAAATCGCTCGTGAACTGGATGCGGGAAAACGCGCAATCCATCGAACGGGCCAGTGAGTAGGCCAGCGTGGTCTTGCCGACGCCCGGCAGATCCTCAATCAACAGATGCCCGGCTGCCATCAGGCAGACGAGCGCTTGCTCGATGACATCATCCTTGCCCTTGATCGTAAGGCGCATGTTGGCCTTGAGGCGGTTGATGGCCTCGCGGGTGGCGGCGATTTCGGCGGCGGGGGCGTGATCACTCATGGCGACAGGCTATGAATCTCCCCGCCCTGCGCAAACGGATTCCCAGCCCGAAGATACTATTAACGGGCTGTTGGGCCTGACGGCCAGATTGGAGTTTACGCGCCAAACCCGGCGAAGGATGCTGTGGCATGACATGCCTTCGTCTGACCACCTTTCTGCTGGGACTCGCCCTCGTCTCGGGCTGCGCATCGTCTGGTCCAAATCATGTTTATCTCACGACCGTCGGCGCTTCGGCCGTGCATGATCTGGGGCCGCCGCGCGCGGAGATCTCCGGCGGGCTCAAACCCGGCGAGCGGGCGCTCGGTCTCGCCTATGATTTCAACACCGACCATCTCTTCGTCCGCGTCACCCCGGCCCAGGTCATCCGCGTTATCGAGCGGCCTTCGGGCCAAGTCCTCCGCGAGATGCCGCTGCCGGAAGACCTCCGCACGCCGGTGTCCGCCGACCTCGCCATCCGCTCCGGCGACCGACACCTGTTTGCTGCGCATCCTGATGGCCGCTCCGTCGTCGAACTGACGCTGTTCGGCCAAGTCGTGCGCCGGATCGAGCTGCGCGGTGCGGCCGGGCCGGTCGGCGGTCTCGCCTATGACCAGAAGAACGACCGGCTCCTGGCGCTCACCACCTCCTCCCCGGCCCGGATCGATCATGTCATGCCCGACGGAAGTGTAACGCATTGCGTTACACTCGCCGGGTCCGTCCGCCCTGTTTCACTCGGCTACGACTCTGCCGCCGGGCATTTTTTCGTGCCCCTGAGCGACGGGGTGGGTCTAGGCGAATTTGATGCCACCGGAAACCTGTTGTTCACTCACAAGACGGACGACGTCGGCGCCATCACCGCCCTCGACGCCGGGCCGCGCTCGTTCTTGCGCGTCTTTTGAAAACCTGACTGGCTCGCCACCATGCCACTGATCGACAAACCCCTCGCTGAGCTCAAAACCTACCAGGGGCTGAATCCCCGCCCGGCGGATTTCGACACCTATTGGGATGCCGCCTTGCGCGAACTTGATGGCATCGACCCGAAACCCGAATTGGTGCCGACCAAGGAAATCACCCCGCAGCACAGCGAGGCGTTCGATCTGTGGTTCACCGGGGTGGGCGGCGCGCGAGTGTATGCGAAATACGTCCGCCCGCGCCAATCCGCCGGCCGGAGTCCCGCCGTTTTGCAATTCCACGGCTACACCGGGCATAGCGGAGATTTCTCCTCCCGGCTGGCGTGGTCGGGGGAGGGGTTTTGCGTGGCGGCCCTTGACTGTCGCGGCCAAGGCGGTCGCTCCGAGGACTGCGGCAGCGTGCAGGGGACGACCAATCGCGGCCATATCATCCGCGGGCTCGATGACCCCGACCCCCGCAAACTGCTTTTCCGACAGATCTTCCTGGACACCGCCCAGCTCGCGCGGGTCGTGATGGGTTTCCCCGAGGTCGATGCCGCCCGGGTTGGAGCCATGGGCCTGTCCCAAGGCGGTGCTCTCACCCTCGCCTGCGCGGCGCTCGAGCCGCGGATCAAGCGCGCCGCCCCGGTCTTCCCGTTCCTCTGCGATTACCAGCGGGTGTGGGAGATGGATCTGGCGAAGGAGGCCTACGAGGAACTGCGCCTCTGGTTCCGCAACTTTGATCCGCTGCACCGGCGGGAGCAGGAAGTCTTCACCAAGCTCGGCTATATCGACTGCCAGCACCTCGCTCCGCGGATCAAGGCCGAGGTGCTGATGTTCACCGGCCTCATGGATCCGATCTGCCCGCCCTCCACGCAATTCGCCGCCTACAACAAGATCACCGCGCCGAAGCAGATGGTGGTCTACCCGGATTTCGCCCACGAGGCCTACCTGCCCGGCGAAAGCGACCGCACCTTCAACTTCATGCGTGGGCTCTGAGCCCGCCCAGACTCATCACGACGCTCGACGCCGGCCCACGTTCCCTTGTTCGGGACATGCGAGCCACTGGCTTTTCCTGTGGCTACTCGGCAAATATAATTCAGTCTGCCCCCATGAACCCGCTTCGCTTTGAACTCCGGGCCGGCGCGGCCCTCTGCCTTTTCCTTCTCGCAGTGTCGCCATTGGCCGCGCAGGCGACCCGAACCTGGGTGTCGGGCGTCGGCGATGATGTGAACCCGGGCAGCCGCACGGCCCCCGTCAAGACTTTCGCCGGGGCCATCTCCAAGACCGCGGCGGGCGGCGAGATCAACTGCCTCGATGCCGGTGGGTTCGGCGCACTCACCATCACCAAGTCGATCACCATTGATGGCGCCGGCACCCATGCCTCGATCCTGAATGCCCTGACCACCGGCATCATCGTCAACGGGCCGGACATTGTCGTCACGATCCGCAACCTGTCGATCCAAGGGGCCGGGAATGGTGTCACCGGAATCAAGTTGGTGAAAGGCGCCGTCCTGAACGTGGAGCATTGCGTGATCGCCAACCAAACCGGCAGTGGCATCGAGATTGTGCCGGGCTCGAATGCGCTCGTCTTTATCAAGGACACAATCATCCGGGGAAATATGAAGGAAAAGGAAGGTTGCGGCATCCGCATCGCGCCGAACGAGACCTTCCGGGTGGAGGCCTTCCTGGATAATGTGCGACTGGAGGATAATTTTTCCGGCCTGATGGTGGAAGACCGCGTTAGTGTCATCCGCCTCAACAACGTCACGGTGACGGGCAATGCCATTGGCGTCAGCGCCGTGGGCCGCGGCCGCATCATTTCCTTCGGCAACAACCGCATCGATGGCAACGCCATGGACGGCCAGCCGACCGAGACGAAGCCGCTGAAATAGCGGCCGGCTTCAGCCGACCCAGGACAGCGCTTGGATTTTTTTCGCCAGCGCCACGTCCTTCGCGGTCACCTTGCCGCCGGCATCGTGCGTATTCAACCGGATCGCGACGCGGTTGTAAACGTTTGTCCAGTCAGGATGATGGTCCATCGCTTCCGCTTCGAAGCCCACGCGCACCATGAACGAGAGCGCCTCCTTGAAGCTGCCGAATTTGAATTCCTTCGCCAGCGCGTCCCGGTCGGAAGCCCAGCCGGGCAGAGCGGGCAGCGCCGCGTTGATCTCCGCCGGGGTCAGGGGTTGGCTCGCCATGGGGGAACCATATAACTTGGTCCGATCAATGCAAGTTCACCAACACACCCCGGTCCCGCAAACGCGGGACCACCCCTCTTGATAGAAGGGACCCAATTCCTGTTGCCTTAAATCCCCTCTATGAAGAGGGGTGCCCGGCAGGGCGGGATGTGTGGGGTTCTGGCGAAAACTGTGAAGGCGGCTTGTCAAACCCGCCGCCGGCGACCTAAATCGTTTTCCCGTATGTCGCCCCCCGGTCCCGCGAAGATTCCGCAGCACGTCGCCATCATCATGGACGGCAACGGCCGCTGGGCGAAAGCGCGCGGCCTGCCCCGCCTCGAGGGCCACCGCCGGGGCGTCGAGACCGTCCGCACCGTGGTGGACGCCGCCCGCGAGATCGGCATTCGCTATCTCACCCTCTACGCCTTCTCGGCCGAGAACTGGAAGCGCCCCGCCGACGAGATCTCCGGCCTGATGGGCCTGCTCGACTACTTCCTGAAACGCGAACTGGACAACCTCATCAAAAACCGCGTCCGCCTGCTCACCATCGGCCGCATCGAAGCCCTCCCGGTCAACGTGCAGCGCGAACTCAGCCGCGTGATCGAGGCCACGAAGGACTTCACGCAGTGGACGCTTGTGCTCGCCCTCAACTACGGTTCGCGCACCGAGGTGGCCGATGCCGCCCGCGCCTACGCCGCCGCCGTGCAGGCCGGCACGGAAAAACTGGCGGAGGCCTCGTGGGAGAACTTCAACCGCTACCTCTACACGGCGCAGATTCCCGAGCCCGACCTGCTCATCCGCACCTCGGGCGAACAGCGGGTGAGTAATTTTTTGCTGCTCCAATGTGCCTATGCCGAGATGGTCTTCACCCCCGTGCTCTGGCCGGACTTCGGCCGGGCCGACCTCCAGGCGGCGGTGGATGAATACGGCCGCCGCGAGCGCCGCTACGGGTTGACCACCGAGCAAATTAAGTCTGGCCCCAGCTAATCCCGCCACGCCTACTCATCCCGTGTTCTCCCGCATCATCAGCACCATCGTCTTGTGGGTCGTCGTCCTCAGCAGCCTGTATTTCTTCGGGGCGCATGCCGCCGTGGTCCTCGCCACGCTTCTCGCCACCCTGACCTTGCACGAATTCTACGGCTTGACCCGGAAGATGGGGGCCCGGCCGTTCCATGGGATGGGCCTGTTCTTCTCGGTCGTGATGATGGCCGGACCCTATTATCTGGCCTATTTCACGGAGGAAATTGATGTGCTCGGCAGTGTCACTTCCGGCCTGTTGGTGGTTGCCCTGCTGATTTCCTGCATCCGCGTGTTGCGGGAGCGCGACCATACCAGCCGCGTCGAGACCATTGCCGCTACGATTGGCGGTCTCCTTTTCATTCCCTTCCTCTTGCACTTCCTGGTGCGCATCCTCATGCGGGAGGCGGATAGCGGTGAAAACCTCGCGCTGTGCCTCTGGGTCGTAGCCGTCGCCAAGTTCTGTGATGTGGGGGCCCTGCTCACGGGTCTGGCGATCGGCCGCCACAAGATGGCCCCGCAGATCAGCCCGAAGAAGACTTGGGAAGGTGCCGTTGGTGGCGTGCTGACCTCCGCTGGCCTCGGAGCGACTATCACATTTTTCTTCTCCGACCGGTTGCCCGTCAGCCTGACGCCCCTGGTCGCCGCACTCATCGCCGTGCCCTTGGCCATCATCGCCATCATTTCCGACTTGCTGGAATCGGTCCTCAAGCGGCGCGCTGATACCAAGGATACGGGCCAGCTCATCCCCGGCATCGGCGGGGCCTTCGACCTGACCGACAGCCTGCTGCTGACCGCGCCCGTCGCCTACTTCATCTTTCTGTTCCTGGAGTGATGCGCTCGGTCCGAACATGTGGGAGGGGCTTCAGGCCCCGACTTATGGCTGGCCCGGGTCACTTTGTCGGGGCATAAAGCCTCTCCCACCATGGTGAGCAAATCTCCCAGAAAACGCGTCGTTCTCCTCGGGGCCACTGGCTCGATCGGGGAGAGCACCCTGCGGGTCCTCGCCGCCCAACGGGACCGGCTGGAGCTCGTGGGCATCGCCGCCCATGGTAGACATGAGCGGCTGGCCGAAATTGCCCGACAGTTCGGGGTGAGGCATGTGGCCCTCTATGATACCGCCGTTTTGACGGTCGCACAGCGCAACGGCGCTTTCCCGGCCGGCACCCGGTTCTATGGTGGCGGGAACGGCCTGTGCGAACTTGCCGCCCTGCCCGAGGCCGACATCGTGCTCGTGGCCATCGTCGGCACCACGGCGCTGGAGCCCACCCTCGCCGCCATCGCGGCGAAAAAGACCATCGCCCTCGCCTCGAAGGAAATCCTGGTGCTCGCCGGCAAATTGGTGATGGCGGCGGCCCGGGCCAGCGGCAGCCGGTTGCTGCCGGTGGACAGCGAACACAACGCGGTCTTCCAGTGCCTCGAAGGGCACCGCACCGCCGACGTGCGTCGCCTCGTGCTCACGGCTTCGGGCGGGGCGTTTCGCGACTGGCCGCTGGAGAAGCTCGCGCAGGTCACGCCCGCCGACGCCCTCCAGCACCCGAATTGGACGATGGGACCGAAGATCACCGTGGATTCGGCCACCCTGGCCAACAAAGGCCTCGAGTTGATCGAGGCGCAGTGGTTGTTCGGCCTGCGGGCCGACCAATGCCAGGCGGTGCTGCACGCGCAAAGCATCCTGCACTGCCTGGTCGAGTTCAACGATGGCTCGATGCTCGCGCAACTTTGCCCGCCCTCGATGACCTTCCCCATCCAGCACGCCCTGCTTTACCCTGAGCGACCGGCCAACGGCACCGACTCCGCGTTGCCGCTGGACAAGGCCTTCTCGCTCGATTTCAGACCGGCGGACGAAACCCGTTACCCCTGCCTGCGGCTGGCCCGCGAGGCCATGGCGGCCGGTGGCACCGCCCCGGCGGTGTTTAACGCCGCCAACGAGGTGGCGGTCGCCGCTTTCCTGCAAAACCGGGTCCCCTTCCTTGCGATTTCCCGGATTATTGAGCACACTCTGGCCACGGTGAAATTGATTGAACCCCACACCCTCGATCAGGTCCTAGCCGTTGACGCCGAAGCCCGGCGTATTGCCCAATCCACTTCTCTCTGATGTCCACCGATTTCTTCACTTCACTGTTCAGCAGCCTCTGGTCGATTTTCCTGATCGTGGTCTTTTTTGGCGGCTCAATCTTCGTCCATGAGCTGGGCCATTTCCTCGCGGCCCGGCGCCGCGGCGTAAAGGTCACCCGATTCTCCATCGGTTTCGGCCCGGCCATCTGGAAATGGACGGGGAAGGACGGCGTCGAATACCGTCTCTCCTGGATTCCGCTCGGCGGCTACGTCGCCCTGCCCCAGCTGGCCGACATGGCGGCGATCGAGGGCGAGCCGGAACCGTCCGAGCCGCTGCCGCCTATCAGCTACCGCACCCGCATGATCGTTTTTGCGGCCGGCGCTTTCTTCAATGTTCTCTTCGCCTTCGTGCTCGCCACCGTCGTCTGGGTCGTGGGCCAGCCGACCAGCGAGGAACTGTCCACCACCCGCATCGGCTACGTCGCCAAGACGATCACTTTGTCCGATGGCAACGTCGTGCCCAGCCCCGCGCGGCAAGCGGGCCTGGTGGTGGGCGACATCATTCGGGCCATTGATGGCACGAAAGTCGCCGACTGGCCTGAACTCCTGCAGACGCTCGTCATGAGTGCCGGGGTGGCCAGCGACGGGCAGCGGCGGGCCGTATTCACCGTCGAACGCGGCGGCAAGGTGTTCGAGCTGCCGGTCTACCCTCTTCTTTCGGGCGAGGACAACAACCGCCGGGTCGGCATCATTTACGCCTACACTCCGATCGTAGCCAGCGTCCCGGAAAAATCCTTCGCCCACACCATCGGTTTGCAGGTGGGCGACCGGCTGGCCGAGCTCGACCGCCAGCGCCTGCTGAACATGGCCACCCTGTTCGACGCGCTGCAGGAGCAGCCCGCCCGGGCCTTCACGCTCGTGGTCGAGCGCGGCACTGAACTCGTCGAACTGAAAGTGCCCGCCACTCGCCCCCGGGATACTCCGGCGTGGCTCGGCGCGACCTACCGCACCAGCTTTGGCCTCAAGCACACGGATCCTTTCACGCAAATTTATAGCCAGGTGGTAATGACCGTGCGAACGCTCTGGAGTCTGATCCAACCTCAATCCGACATCGGCATCTCCAAACTCAGCGGCCCGATCGGCATCGGCAAAATCTATTGGGACGCATCCGAGGCCGGCATCCGGTATGTGCTTTGGATCGCCATCCTCGTGAACGTGAACCTGGCCATCTTTAACCTGCTGCCCATCCCCGTGCTTGACGGTGGCCATATGCTGTTCGCCACCATTGGCCGACTCCGCGGCAAGGCCCTTCCCATGAACTTCATCGCCGCGGCCCAGAGTGTGTTCATCGTGCTGTTGTTCTCCATGATCATTTACGTGAGCGTTTTCGACGTGCGCCGGATCGCCCGGGATGTGCGCGCCGATGCGCAAGCCAAGGAAGCCGCCAAGCCGGCTGAAGCCGGCAAGTGACAAGGATTAAGTAACAAGTGTCAGGCCGGTGCCGTCCGGTTCTTGCCACTTGCCCCTTGTTACTTGTTACTTCCTTTCCACCCATGTCCTATTGCGCGTCCCGCTACCACACCATCCGGCGCCGCACCGTCGCCGTGATGGTCGGGGGCGTCGGCGTCGGCGGCAGTCACCCCGTGCGCATCCAGTCGATGACCACGAGCGACACGCAGGACATCGCCGCCACGGTCAGGCAGTCCATCGCCCTGGCCGAGGTCGGTTGCGAGATCGTCCGCATCACGGCGCCCAACGTGGCGGCGGCGCGCTGCCTGCAGGACATCCGCGCGCAGTTCTCCGCCGCGGGCTTCAGCCACATCCCGTTGGTGGCCGATATCCACTTCCTGCCCTCCGCCGCGATGGAGGCGGTCGAGCATGTGGAAAAGGTCCGCATCAATCCCGGCAACTACGCCGACAAGAAGAAATTTGCCGTCAAGGAATACACTGACGCCGACTACGACCGGGAACTGCAGCGGCTGCATGAGTCGTTCTCCCCGCTGGTGAAGCGCAGCAAGGAGCTCGGCCGGGCCCTGCGCATCGGCACCAACCACGGTTCCCTTTCCGACCGGATCATGAACCGCTACGGCGACACGCCGCTCGGCATGGTCGAAAGCGCACTCGAGTTTCTCCGCATCGCCCGGAGTCACGACTACCACGCCATCATGCTGTCGATGAAGTCCAGCAACCCGAAGGTCATGATCCAGGCCTACCGGCTGCTGGTCGAGCGGATGGTTCGCGAGGACATGCATTACCCCCTTCATCTCGGCGTCACCGAGGCGGGCGACGGCGAGGACGGCCGCATCAAGAGTGCGATCGGCATCGGCAGCCTGCTGCTGGACGGCCTGGGTGACACCATCCGGGTGTCGCTGACCGAGGATTCCGTCTATGAGATACCCGTCGCCCGGGCCATCGCGGACAAGGCCATGAGCCTCTGGGGAGGCTATAACGTTCAACATTTAACGCCCAACGCTGAACGCTCAAGTTCTGCAACTTTGGAAGTTAAAAGTTCGGCGTTAAACGTTGAGCGTTCCGAGTTGCTGCTAAGCGACTCGGTGGATCCCTATCACTTCAACCGGCGCGAGACCGCAGTGCTTAAATTCTCGGACAAATGCACCGTGGGCCCCGAACAACCACCCCGGGTAATCGTTCGCTCGACGCTGGCCGGCCTGGCCGACGCCGCCCGGGCTCTGGCCACCCCCAAGCTCAAGGACACGCCCGCCGAGGGTCTGCTGGTTCCGATCAACGGCGCGGGCGACCTCGCGGATCTGTGCGCGACCGTGGCCCGAACCCCGCTGCCAGTCGATTTTCTCGCTCTGGAACTGCACGCGACCCTGTCTCCCGATGTGCTCCAGCCGCTGCTCGCCATGAGCAAGGGCCGACTGTTGCTGGTCCGCCGCTTCGGAGCCGACGAAAGCGCCCCATTGGCCGCTTTTGCTGAACTCGTCCGCCGGCACGGCCATTTCCTCGCCGTGGAGATCAGGCCCGAGAGCTTCGGGCCCTACGAGGCCGTGGTGCGCCAGCTGGGCGATGCCAACCTGCTCTTTACGCTCTCGGGCCCGACCATAACGGCCGGCCATAGCATCGGTGCCTACCGACGCCTGCTGGAACATCTAAAGTCAGCCGGCTCCAAGGCCCCGGTTTGGATTCGCAACACGACCGACACGGCAGTCCAGGGTGAAAGCAGTTTCCTGTCCAAGCTCCTGGAGGCCAGTTTCCTCACCGGCAGCCTCCTGTGCGACGGCGTGGGCGACCTCGTGAGCATCGAAACCGAATCCGACCCGGCCCGGGCGGCCCAACTCGCCTACAATGTCCTCCAAGGCGCCGGGGCCCGCATCTCCAAGACCGAATTCGTCGCCTGCCCCAGTTGCGGCCGGACACTTTTCGACCTCCAGACC
>JANNDM010000143.1:0-3482 GCA_031387725.1 Verrucomicrobiota bacterium
TCATCACCCCTTCGGGGTGAGGCGGAGCGAAGGCGAGCGGAGCGAGCCGAGCGCAGCCGAACCCCGGAGGGGTGAAGCTGCTCGGCGCGCGAAAAACTGGTCGAGGGCGGGTCACGCGGGTTTCCTGTTGGGGTGTCGACAAACACATCCAACCAAACAAAAACCAAATGGCCCACCACACCGATCCTGAACTCTTGAACAACGTCCTGCAACTCCTCACCGAGCAAGGCCACGACGGCTTCGCCGAAGGCCTCCGCCTCCTCGTCAACGAAGCCATGCGCGTCGAACGCCATGAAGTCCTCCAGGCCCAGCCCTACGAGCGCACCGCCACCCGCCAGGGCTACGCCAACGGCTACAAACCCAAGACCCTCGCCAGCCGCGTCGGCCCCATCACCTTCAGCGTGCCGCAAGTCCGGGGCGAGACCGCCTTCTTTCCCAGCGCCCTGGAAAAAGGCCTCCGCTCGGAGCAAGCGCTCAAACTCGCCATGGCCGAAATGTATGTCCAAGGCGTCTCCACCCGCAAAGTCTCCGCCATCGTCGAGGAACTCTGCGGCAGCGCCGTCAGTTCCACCCAGGTCAGCGCCTGCGCCAAACTCCTGGACACCGAACTGCAAAAGTGGCGCGACCGCCCCTTGGCCGCCTGTCCCTATCTGGTCTTCGACGCCCGCTACGAAAAAGTCCGCCACGACGGCCAGCTGCGCGACTGTGCCGTCCTCATCGCCCTGGGCATCACGCCCGAAGGTCAACGCGTCATCCTCGGCGTCAGCGTCGCCCTCAGTGAAGCCGAAGTGCATTGGCGGGCCTTCTTCCACAGCCTCGTCCAGCGCGGCCTGTGCGGGGTCCAATACATTGTCAGCGACGATCACTCCGGACTGGCGGCCGCGCGCCAGGCCGTCTTTGGCGCCGTGCCCTGGCAGCGCTGCCAGTTCCACCTCCAGCAAAACGCCCAAGCCTGCGTCCCACGCCTGGAGCAACGCGCCGACGTCGCCCGCGCCATCCGCAGCGTCTTCGAGTGCCTCAGCCGCTCGGCCGCCGAACAGCGGCTCAAGGAAATCGTGGCCCACTACCTCCAGAGCGCGCCCAAGCTCGCGGCCTGGCTGGAGGAAAATCTGCCGCAGGGGTTCACCGTGTTCACGCTGCCGGCCGCCCACCAGCAGCGGATGCGCACCTCCAACGCGCTGGAACGCGTCAACCAGGAACTCAAACGCCGCACGCGGGTGGCCCGCGTCTTCCCCAACGAACGCTCCCTCCTGCGCCTGATCTCCGCCCTCCTGGCCGAGACCAGCGACCAATGGGAAACTGGGAAAATCTACCTCAACATGGAAAACCAGCCCCCACACTCAGTTTGATGCTCAACAAATTTTCAGAAAAGAAATGGCGCGGCCGAACACTGTTAAAAGCCCAGCGAATGAAGTCTTGCTCCGTGGGAGCTCCCAGCGGCAGCCGACATGGTCGGAGTGCGACCCTGGCCGGGTCGTTCGCGAAAATCGCCTGCATGACTGACACCGAACTCAGGTAACCCTGCTAGCCCTTCGCAGTATTTGGCCGCACCGCATTGCATTAACCCGAAGGATTCGACCAATTGGCGGCACCAATCAGGAAATCGGTCTGTGAACTTAAGCTCCAGAATGACTCGTTCGCCAAAGGGTAGCGCAGGGTTGTGCATCGTGGTGGTGAAAACTGGCTTAGGGCGAGATTCGATGCGTACGGCGCGATCGAGGGTTACCCGGACGTTGTCGCTCCGCGGGTCCACATAGGCCTCGCGCAGATAGGCCACATGCGCGAGAGGGCGGGCCCCAAGCCGGTCGGCCAATTTTACAAAGCTGTGAATGGCCGTCAGTGCCTTGGGATCATTCCGCAGCAGATGCTCCGGGGCAGGGAGATGGCCCGCGAGCAACCAAGGCACTGCAGCTTTTCGAACACCACCACGTTGCTTGAGGATGCAGTTATCAACGCGTCGTTTAGTCTCGAAAAAGACCGGCGAGTCGGGGTGGTCATTGTAGAAGCGCAGACGCAATTTGTAGCGGTTCTTGTCGCCGTTGATGGTGGACCAAAAAGTTTCAAGCCCGTCTGAGTCGAGATATAAACTGTGGACCGGGTAACTAAAGTTCGGCTTACCGACACCGTTCTCATCAAGCTCCAGATGGGCGAGGAGGAACTTGCGGATGGCAACAGCCTGTTGTTCATCCAGCATGTATTTGTGCTCGAAACGCTGACGCTGCATGCGGTCGTTGGGCATAGGCTGTTAAGTTAAGGTTAATTTCTTCGACGTGTATTCACTGCCGACTTGGGCAATAAGTGAGTTCGGTATTTCCAGTGAGTTATCAATGCTCGCCCTTCACTCATTCAAACCGCCACGAGACCAGGGCCGAATTTTGTGCCAGCGATTCTGAGCCTTGGCTACCAGCGCCTGCATGAGCGCCAACGAATTCCGCCGCGCGGCGCGAATTTCCCGACGCGTCGCCCGGATGGGTGGAGCCAACACCTGCTTCGCCAAACCCGCACCACGGACTGGAACAGACGCTGCGAACGCGAGAGTATTGGCCGACAAATCCGAGAGTGATTTGAGAACCACTTTAGTTTTCATACTATCTGGCTGTGAACCCGATTCATCTTCACATTTGGCACCTAGCCATGACGCCGGGCACTGCGGTTGCTCTTGCTCCTTTGCTGCCGGTTTGTCGCACGACTGGTGATTGTATCCGTCAATTGCGCCATGACTTTAGCGAAGGCGGCTCGGAGCGTGTGGTCACGACTTTCCGCGAACACATCCGAGCTAAGAGTGACAAGATGAACATGAACTTGGAAGGCCGGGCTAGCGTTCTGCAAACGCACCGGGAGAACATTTGCTTCGTCAATCTGCCGGGCGCGGCCCAAGGCCAAGCTTTGTTTATCAACCCAGGAGTCCAGAGCGGCCAGCGAAGGCATATTCATGTGCAGCACATGTAATCTCATGCTTGTTTCCATAGTTTTCATTTGTTGATGGTTTGCTGAAATTCAGTCGCGAGAACGATTGCCGCCCGTCAAAAGCGGCAACAAATGCCAGAGAAAATACGCCAGGGAAGTGATAAAGGCGGCAACGTATGTCCAGGCGGCCGCATTGAGCACTTTACCCACCGCCAAGGATTCTGCACCTGGCGCAATAAACCCAAAGTCCGCCAGCACCAGTCTGGCGCGACGTGAAGCGTCCAACTCGACGTGAAGCGTCACGAGGTTGAACAACATGATGATGCCCCAGGCACTGGCCATGACCAGTGCCCCCGTCAGGGGGGCAATAAGGCCGGTCACCATGCCGAGTAGGGGCAGGAACATGACTACGTAATTCGCGTAAGTAGTGAGGCCGACCGCCGCCATACGCCAGCGCAAGGGCTGGTAAGCCTTAGCGTGTTGCAAAGCGTGACCGCACTCATGTGCAGCCACACCGAGCGCCGCCGGCGATCGGCCAAAATAATTTTCCGTCGAAAGCACCAACCGCTTGTGCC
>JANNDM010000071.1:0-2578 GCA_031387725.1 Verrucomicrobiota bacterium
GAAAGGATGCGGATGGTCGGCATGCGCGCTGGTTTCCGTGATTTCTCCTCTACCCGAGCAACTTCTGCCAGCGCTGGAACTGCCGCGCCAGCTGCATCGGGCCCGGCATGCCGGTGCCGGTGCGACGGGCCATGGCCTTGGTCAAATCAAACGTCGCCGCCCAGTCCCGGCCAAATGCAGCGTGGACCGACTTCACTTCCGGGTAGGTCAGATGATTGAGGGCCACTCCCTTCTGCTCGGCCCGCTTCACGACCGCGCCGACGGCATGATGCGCGGCGCGGAACGCGACGCCCTTGCGCACGAGATAGTCCGCCAGATCCGTCGCGAGCAACAGGGGATCAGCCACGGCGGCGGCACACCGGGCCCGGTTGACTTTCAGGCCGGCAAAAGTGCCCGCCAGCACCTCCAGGCACAAGGCCGTCTGGTCGTGGCTGTCGAACACCGGCGGTTTGTCCTCCTGCAGGTCGCGATTATAGGTCAGCGGCAAGCCTTTCACGAGCACGAGGAGGGTATGGAGGTTGCCCTGCAGCCGCGCCGCTTTGCCCCGCAGCAGTTCCGCCGAATCGGGATTTTTCTTCTGCGGCATGAGGCTGGACCCGGTGCAAAAGGCATCGGGCAGCTCCACCAACTTGAACTCCTGCGTGGCCCAGAGAATCAGGTCTTCCGCCATCCGGGAGAAATGAACGCCCGTCAGCGCGCAGGCGGCGGCAAACTCGATGAAGACATCGCGGTCACTGACCGCGTCCATGCTGTTCTGGGTCACGCGCGGCCGGCCGGCGGCATCGACAAAGCCGAGCATCTCGGCGGCATACTCGCGGTCGATGGGCAGCGTCGTGCCGGCGAGGGCCCCGGAGCCGAGGGGACACCAGTTGGCGTGATCCGCGACGGTGGCGAAGCGCTGGGCATCGCGCTGCAACATCTCGAGGTAGACCAAAAGATGGTGGGCAAAAAACACCGGCTGCGCCCGTTGGAGGTGGGTGTAGCCGGGGATCAGCACGTCGCGGTTTTTCACCGCCACCCTGAGGATCGTGCGTTGCGCGGCGGCGATTTGGCCGATGATGTCCGCGCAGGCGGCCTTGCAATAGAGCCGCATGTCGGTCGCGACCTGGTCGTTGCGGCTGCGGGCGGTGTGCAGTTTGGCGGCGGCGGGCACGCGTTTGGTCAACGCCTGCTCGATGTTCATGTGCACGTCCTCGAGCTGCGTTTGCCACTTGAATTTGCCGGCGGCGATTTCGCGGCCGATGCCGTCGAGTCCGCGGTGGATGCTGTCGCGCTCTTGGCGCGTGATCAGCCCGACCTTGGCGAGCATGGCTACGTGGGCCTTGCTGCCCTGGATGTCGAACGGTGCGAGGCGGTGGTCAAACGATACCGATTCGCTGAAACGCAGCATCCGCTCGGCGGGACCCGCCGAGAAACGCCCACCCCAGGTCGCTTGCGCCTGCTTTGCCATAGGCGGTCAAGCAACGGCCCGCCGCCAGCCTTGGCAACGCGTAAATTCTTCCCGGCAAATCGGGTTTGCCTGCAACCTTCGCCCGCTCATGGTGAAGTATTAATGATGCGACTGAGACAGTATTTGCTGCTCCTGCTAGGTGCTGTGGTGTCATTGCGTGCGGATCTTCCCCTCCTCACCTCGCCGCGGGTCACGGTCTCACCGATGAAGTCCTCTATCTACGTCGGCAGCATAACCCTCACGACCTCGGACTTCCTGCAGTCGGACGAGAGCTTCAAGGCCACCTACGAGGCCAAGGTCTGGCCGTGGTTCTTCTGGGGCGAGACGGGCAGGATCACCATCAAGCTGCCGGTCGCCGACCTGACCCGACTGGCGCTGGGTCAGACCATCGAATTCAGCGGCGAGGCCGCAAATCATAAAAACAAACCGCGCACCGTCACCGGCCGCGCCCAGCCCAGCACCGGCAACGGCGGCAAGATCAAGGTGCGCATCATGGCCGACGGCATCGAGCTGATCTTCAACGGCGCCTATCAGCTGATCGCTGCCCCGGCTCCTACTCCGCCCAGTGGAATGTGACCGGCCGCGCGATCGCCGGGTGCAGGCTGTGGTGCACCGGGCAGTTCAGCGCGGCCTGCTCCAGGACTCCGGCCGGATCCTTGGTTTTCGGGACCGGCAGCCAGATGGTCGCGGCCATCCGCACGATGCGGCGCGGGGTGTCAGCGGACATTTCCTTGGACACTTCCCACTTCATGCCGGGGAGGTCGAAACCAAGTTTGGTGCGGGCGGCGATCGCCATGGTCGTGACCATGCAGGCCGCAAAGGAAGCGGTCGTCAGGTCGGTGGGTGAGAAGGCGAGGCCGCGGCCGTGGTTGTCCTTCGGCGCATCGGTGTCGAATTGCTGGCCGGACGGGCCGTGCGTGAGCTGACAATTGAGTTCGCCTTGATAGATGCCGGTGCTTTTGACCATGCGGAGAAGGAAACCACGAAAAACACGAAAGACACGAAAAAAGGCAGATGACGGTGCTGGGCCGAGCGGCCCAACTGTAGGAGCGGCGTTAAGCCGCGCTTACGAGACCAGATAGCGGCGTAAAGCCCCACCTAAAGGAAAAGACACAAACCCACCCACAC
>JANNDM010000145.1:0-34099 GCA_031387725.1 Verrucomicrobiota bacterium
AGCAGAAGGCCGCCGCCATCATCCGCGGCCTGCGCGCCCTCTCCGACTTCGAGTTCGAGTTCAACATGGCCCTGATGAACCGCCACCTCGAGCCGCAGGTGGAGACCATCTTCGTCATGCCGAACGAGTCCTACAGCTACACCAGCTCGTCGCTGGTCAAGCAGATCGCCAAGCTTGGCGGCGACGTCTCGAAGTTTGTGCCGAAAAACGTGGCGCAGGCCCTCAAACGGGCCCACGCCGGCAAATGATGCAGGTCGTCGTGTAGGTTGCGCACTCGCGCGCAACTGTTTGAATCTTGAAACGCGATACCGGCCCGAATGCGTTGCGGCGTGGTCGGGCCAGTCAGCCTGGCACCGAATATTTCTTGACCATCTGCGTTGATGATCGGAAGCCAGTCTTAACCGGAGCATGCGCAAAGCGCGTATTTCAGTCCCTCCGCACTTCCCAGTCTCGTGGCATCTGGGTGTTGCGCTGTGCGACTGTAATGCCTGACCATATTCATCTGCTGATCGGCTTGGGTGGCAAACTCACCCTGTCTCAAGCTGTCGCCCGGTTCAAAGTCGCCACCAAAGGCGAATTGGTCGCAGCAACTGCAAGCTGGCAGGTCAATTATTACGATCACCGGCTCAGACCGGATGATTCGATCGAAGCAGTTTTTCGCTATATGCACCTGAACCCCTATCAGGCAGGTCTGATCGAACCGGGCAGCATCTGGCCTTGGTTCTATTGTGATCCAGATGACTGGACCTGGTTCAGGCAGCTTACGGATATAGGCCGTCCATTCCCCGAATGGCTGCAGTAGCGACGTGCTGGCACACAAGTTGCGCGCAAGCGCGCAACCTACACCAATCAGCCTCCATTGACCGCCACACACATTTCTACTTCACGCCGGCACTTTTCAGCGTGGCGTTCATGTAGGCGGCGAAGTCGGCTTTGAATTTCTTCAGCGAGTCCAGGTGGATATACATCATGTGCCCGGCCTCATAGTAGCTCATCGTGAGGTTGCCGCGCACGGCGGGATCAAGTCCCATGTGCTTGACGGTGTAGTCGGTCGCGAAATACGGCGTGGCCAGATCGTAGTAGCCGTTCGCCACCCAGACCTTGAGGAAAGGGTTCTTGGTCATGGCCCGCTTCAGGGTCTCGGCGACATTCAGGTATTCATTTTCAACATTGGCATAGCTCCACGGCTGCACCCGCCCGGTGAGGATCTCGTAGGCCAGGTCATTCTCGTATTTTAACTCGCGTCGGGCGTAATCGTTCATCGCCGCCGTGTAGCCGCCAAGAATGGCTTCCATGCTCGGATCGAAGAAGCCGCCGTCACCCCGGCCCCCGCCCCCGCCGTTGTCGGCAATGCCGACGATGCGGCTGTCGAGCCGGCCGATATTACGGTTCTCGTCTTTCTTCAATTCGGTGACGAAGCCGAAAATGTTGATCCGCAGGTTTTGCTTGAGCACGTATTCCTCGGTCAGGCCGGTGAGCGCCACCAGTTCCTTGGCGATGCGGCTGCGCTCGGAAGCGGACAGGGCGTCGCCCTGCATCAGGGCGAGCGAATAATCCTTCAGCACGAATTGCTCGGCGCGCGCCAGGGTCTTGGGCAGATCCTTGGCGAGCTCGCCCTTGAGCTTGCCGTGATACCAGGCCGAGGCGGTGTAGGTTGGCAGGAACAGCTGGTAGGGCAGGTCATTGCCCGGGGCGAAGCGGGCCGTCTGGAAGTTCATGATCGAGGAGACGAGCAGGATGCCGTTGAGATAAAAGTCGTATTTCTGCTGCAGGTAGTCGGAAAGGCCGGCCGCGCGCGTCGTGCCGTAGCTTTCGCCGACGAGGAATTTCGGCGAAGCCCAGCGCTGGCTGCGCGTCGTCCAGAGACGGATGAATTCGCCGACCGACTCGATGTCACCGGTGAAGCCGTGGAATTGCTTCGCTTCGACATCCTTGGCGGCGCGGCTGTAGCCGGTCGACACGGGGTCGATGAACACGAGGTCGGTCTGGTCGAGCCAGGAGTATTCGTTGTCGACCCACTTGTAGGGCGGCGGCAGGGACTCGCCCTTGTCGGTCATGACCACGCGTTTCGGGCCGAGGGCGCCGAGATGCAGCCAGACCGAGGAGGAACCGGGCCCGCCGTTGAAGGAAAACGTCAGCGGGCGCTGCGCGGGATCGGATTCGCCGAGCTTGGTGTAGGCGACGAAAAAAATGTTGGCCCGCGGTTCGCCTTTCTCGGATTTGAGGACGAGGTAGCCGGTCGTGGCCTGATACTTGATGAGTTTGCCCCCAACTGTAATTTCATGCTCGGTGACGGAGAGAACCGGATCTTTCTCCTTCTCCTTCTCTTTGTCGGCGGATACGGGCGGTGATTTCTTGTCGCTGCCCTTGTCCTTGGGCTCGTCCTGGGGAAACAAGGCCGGACTGGCGCAGAGAAGTAGAAACAGCAGAAGGAGCGATTTCATCATGGAGACGGGGTGTAGGTGTTGAGGTTTGGTGCAGCGAATCGGCCCGCGCGCCGGCACGCAACCCGATTCCCAATTGACGTAACCCGCCCGGCGCGACGGCGTCTCAGCAGCGCTGGCTTCATCCAACCGGTTTTTGTCTGCTGGCTTGCATCCCGCCCCGCTTTATCGCTTACCTGCACTTCTCCATGGCCAAATCCCGCCTGCTACAGATTTCCGCCACCGCATTGGTCCTCCTGGCTGGTGCCGCTTACTATTACTACCGGCATGCTCGCCCCGCCGAGCAGCAACCCACCTACACCACCGCCACCCTTTCCCGGGGGAGTATCCGCCAAGTGGTCACCGCCACCGGGCAGCTCGACGCGGTGCTCTCGGTGGATGTCGGCAGCCAGATATCGGGCCTCATCGTCAAGCTGCATGCCGATTTCAATACCCGGGTGAAAAAGGACCAGATCATCGCCGAGATCGACCCGGCCACCTACAACCAAAAACTCCGGCAGACTGAGGCGGATTTCGCCTCAGCCAAAGCCAGCAATCGCCTCCAACAACTCAACACCGATCGCACCCGGGAACTGTCGGCCAAGACCCTCGTTACCCAGCAGGACCTCGATCAAGCCGAGGCTCTCCTCGCCCAGTCCAACGCCGCGTTGCTCACCCGGGAAGCCGCCGTCGAGAACGCCCGCGTCGATCTCGCCCGTTGCACCATTCGTTCACCCATCGATGGCATGGTGATCTCAAAGCAGACCGAGGAGGGCAAGACCGTCGCCGCCAGCCTCAACTCCCCGACACTGTTCACCATCGCCAACGACCTTGCCAACATGCGCATCACGGCCGCCGTCGCGGAGGCCGACATCGGCGCGGTCGAGTCCGCCCAACGCGTCACCTTTACCGTGGACGCGTTCCCCAACCGCTCCTTTGTCGGACAGGTCACCCAGGTCCGGAATGCCCCCAAGACCTCGCAGAACGTCGTCACCTATGAGACCATCATCAGCGTGGACAACCAGGACCTGAAGTTGCGTCCCGGCATGACGGCCAACGTATCCATTGTCGTCGCCAGCCGCGAGGAATCCTTGCGCATTCCCAATTCCGCCTTGCGCGTCCGAATGCCAGAACTATCCGGGGTGAAGTTTCCTGCACCCACCGCCACTTCGACCCCGACGCCATCCGCCACCAGCCCCGAAGCCCGGACCGAGCGCCGTCCACGGGCAGGCAGTGGATCGGGCGAAGGCGGTGGCCGCGGCGGCAGCATGTTCGGCGGCGACGCCACACCCGAGCAGCGCGAGAAAATGCGCGCCGTGATGGCCGAAGTAGGAATCACGAGTATGCGCGATGCCACGCCCGAGCAGCGCGAGCAGTTCCGCAAACTCCTCGTCGCGCGCGGTCTGGTTCCCGCCACGCCGGCTCCGGGCGAAGCGGTGGTGACCTCGCGCACCGTATATCGACTGCCGGGCGGCAACAAGGATGCCACACCCGAAGCCGTGACGGCCAAGATCGGCATTACCGACGGCATCAACTCAGAGATGGTCGAGGGTCTGGCCGAAGGCGATGTCATCATCACCGGCGTCTTGTCGCCCGGGGCGGATTCAACTCAAGCCGGCCGGCCGGCCAACAATCCTTTCGGTGGCGGCCGCCGCTTCTAGTCCGGACATGCCCGCCATCGTCCAACTGGAGGATATCCATAAGGTCTACGATTCCGGCGAGATCCCCGTTCATGCCGTGCGCGGGGTTTCGTTGGAAATTGGCGCCGGTGAATTCGTCGCAGTCATGGGGGCCAGTGGCTCAGGTAAATCCACGTTGATGAATCTGCTCGGCTGCCTGGACCGCCCCACCACGGGCCGCTACCTCCTGAGCGGCACCGATGTTTCCGGCCTCGACCGCAACCAGCTGGCCGATCTTAGGAATCAGCAGCTCGGCTTTGTTTTCCAAGGTTTTAACCTCCTTAGCCGCACCACCGCCCGGGAAAACGTCGAACTGCCCATGCTTTACGGCCGCCGGCGTTTTTCCTCGCGCGAAATCCGCGAGCGGGCGCTGCGCAGCCTCGACGTCGTGGGTCTGAGCAACCGCGCAGACCACTTTCCCAGCCAGCTTTCCGGCGGACAGCAGCAGCGCGTGGCGATTGCTCGCGCGCTCATTAACGAGCCGCATATCCTCCTCGCCGACGAGCCGACAGGCAACCTCGATTCCAAGACCGCCGTCGAGATCATGGGGGTGTTCCAGAAGCTTAACGACGCCGGCATCACCATCGTCATGATCACGCACGAGCTCGACATCGCCCGTTACTGCCAGCGCAACCTCGTCATGCGCGACGGCCGCCTCGTCAGCGACGTCCCGGTCGACGAGCGCCTGAACGCCACCGGGGAGTTGCAGCGGATCCTCGCCGCCGAAGCCGAGGCCAAGCTTACCGCCTGACCCCGCGACCATGCGCTTCCTCAATGTCATCAAGGTCGCCCTGCGCGCGCTGCGCCGCAACACCCTGCGCTCCGTGCTCACCGCGCTCGGCATTATCATCGGCGTGGCTGCGGTCATCGCCATGGTCAGCATCGGCAACGGTGCCAGGAGGCAGGTCGAGGCTTCCATCGCCAACCTTGGCCAGAACATCATCACGGTCTTCCCGGGCAGCTTCACGACCGGAGGCGCGCGCGGCGGCGGCGGCACCGCCAGCTCGCTCACGGTCGAGGATGTCCAGGCCATCCAGCGCGAGGTCGCCGGGATCTCGGCCCTCAGCCCCGAGATGAACGACCGGGCCCAAGTGCTCGCCAACGGGCTTAACTGGAACACCTCCATCCGCGGGGAAGATGTGAGCTACCTCGACATCCGTCTCTGGGGCATCAGCGAGGGCGACATGTTCACCGAGCTTGATGTGCGCAGCGCCGCAAAAGTTTGCGTCATCGGCAAAACCGTCGCGACGCAGCTGTTTCCCGATGTGGATTCCATCGGACAAAGTCTCCGGATCAGGAACATTCCCTTCAAGATCGTGGGTGTGCTCACCAGCAAGGGGTTCAACTTTTTCGGCCAAGACCAAGATGACACCGTCGTTATTCCCTATACCAGCCACATCAAGCGCATCGCCCGGCGCCCGAATCTCAATTCCATTCTCATCCAAGCCCAGTCCCCCGAGCAGATGGCCCGTATTCAGCAGGATGTGACCGACCTGCTCCAGCAGCGCCGCAGTGGCCGCGAACCCGATTTCACGGTCCGCAACCAGCAGGAACTCGCCGAGGCAGCCACCGCCACCACCAAAACCATGACCGTGCTGCTCGGCGCCATCGCCGGCGTGTCGCTCATCGTGGGCGGCATCGGCATCATGAACATCATGCTCGTCTCCGTCACCGAGCGCACCCGGGAGATTGGCATCCGGCTTGCCGTCGGGGCCCACGGGCGCGACGTGCTCACGCAATTTCTGATCGAGGCCATCATTCTCAGTGTCATGGGCGGCACGCTCGGCGTGGCGCTCGGCGTTGGCGTATCCCAATTGGTATCCTCACTCAACAACTGGCCCGTGCTGGTCTCGCCTACCGCGATCTTCGGTGCCGTGGCCTTCAGCGCGGCCATCGGCGTTTTCTTCGGATTTTATCCCGCCCGCAAGGCGGCCCAGCTCGATCCGATTGAGGCACTCCGATACGAGTGATTTCGGCCCAGACGTCCCACTCGTGGGAATCACAGCTCCCGCAATTGGCTGGATCGGCTTTGACCGCAACCCGCCGCGGGTTGCCCCTGGAATTTTTATCTGCCTGCACCGCTTTTAGTTAGCTGCCCCAAGCGAAAGTTGGCACGGCGCCAGCAAAGATCCGGACATCAACTCAGCTTTACTCATGAACCACAAATTCAAGTTTCTCACCCTCGCGCTCGCAACCGGCACTTCCGGCCTCGTCGCTTTCAGCCTCATTAACACCGAGTTTGCCGCCCGCCTCCCGCTCGACACCATCCTCGCGGCTCTGGCCGCGCTCGGCCTCATCCGCTTCGCGTTCACGGATTATTCGCACCGCGTGCAGCCCCTGCCCCTGCCGGCCGTCATCTTGCATCCGGCCCCGCGTCGCATCGTGCGCGTGTCCGCCAACGTGGAGCGCATCGCCGCCTGAGTGCCTCCTCCCCGGAGGCACTCTTGACACCTGGCACCGGCCAATTGTCACTTGTCCCAATGGCAGCCAACGACCCCGCGCCCCACCGCATTTTAGTGGCGGACGATCAGCCCGATGTGCTGGAAGCCCTGCGCCTTCTCTTGAAGGCCGAGGGTTACCAGATTGAAACGGTCAAGTCACCGGCCGCTGTCCTCAAGGCCATCGAGGCCCGCGATTTTTCTCTCGCCCTCATCGACCTCAATTACACGCGGGACACCACCTCCGGCCAGGAAGGCCTCGACCTTCTCGCCAAACTACAGGCCGCCGACCCCACCCTGCCCGTCGTCGTCATGACCGCCTGGGCCAGCGTGGAGATCGCGGTCGAGGCCATGCGCCGCGGCGCCAAGGATTTTCTCACCAAGCCCTGGGAAAATCCCCGGCTGCTTGCCATTGTCCGCAACCAGATCGAACTGGCCGGCGCGGTGCGAGCCTACCGCCGGCTCGAGCAGGAAAACCAGATCCTGCGGGGCAAGGACGGCCCCAACCTCATCGCCCAGTCCGCCGCCATGCGGCCGGTGCTGGAAATCATCTCCCGCGTCGGCCCGTCGGACGCGAATGTCCTCATCACCGGCGAAAACGGCACCGGCAAAGGCGTGGTCGCCCAGGCGCTGCACGCGGTGTCGGTGCGGGCCGGCAAGGGCTTCATCGCCGTCAATATGGGCGGTTTGCCCGAAGGGGTGTTTGAGAGTGAACTCTTCGGCCACGTTCGCGGCGCCTTCACCGATGCCAAGGTTGATCGCGCCGGCCGCTTCGAGCTGGCCGACGGTGGCACCTTGTTCATGGACGAGATCGGCAACATCCCGATGAGCCAGCAGGCCAAAATCCTGCGCACGCTTGAGACGGGCGAGTTCGAGCGCGTGGGTTCCTCCCGCACCAGCCGCACCAATGTCCGCCTCATCTCCGCCACCAATTCCGACCTCAACGTCGAGGTCGCGGCCGGCAAGTTCCGGCAGGATCTCCTCTTCCGTCTCAACACCATCCACCTTCACCTGCCCCCGCTGCGTGAGCGCCGCGAAGACATCCCCCTGCTCGCCCAACATTTCCTGAAGGCCCACGTCACCCGTTACAACAAGCAGATCACCGGCTTCGACGAGGCTGCCGTGGAGGCGATGAAAAACTATTCCTGGCCCGGCAATGTCCGCGAGCTCGACCACTCCGTGGAGCGCGGTGTGCTCATGGCCCAGGGCAAGGTCGTCCGCGCGCCCGACCTCGGGCTCAACGCCGGCCAATCCGCCCCGCGTCTCGACGACATGAGCCTCGAGGAAGTCGAAGCCTTCTTGATCAAGAAGACTCTCGCCCGCTGCGACGGCAACGCCCGCAAAGCCGCCGAGGAACTCGGCCTCAGCCGCAGTGCGTTCTACCGGCGCCTCGAGCGCTACAAGCTCTGATTATTTTGCCGCAAAAAGGCGCAAAGACGCAAAAGTGGGATGCATGAAAGACGACATCTTCCTTCTTTGTGATCATATTCGCAAAGCCAGCTTCGCTCTGCACCGCCACTTGCGCCATGGCCATCTTGAAAAAGTCTACGAGAACGGTCTGGCCAACCGCCTCCGCAAATTGAATCTGGCCTTTACCCAGCAACACCCGTTGCAGGTATTTGACGAGGATGGAACAGTCCTGGGGGATTTCTTCGCCGATCTTTTTGTCGATGGCCGTCTGGTCATAGAGCTGAAAGCCTGCCGCGCCTTGGCCGATGAGCTTACCGCCCAGTTGCTCGGGTATCTGCGCGCTTCCCGCAATGAACACGGCGTCCTGATTAATTTCGGGGCACCACGGCTTGAAATCCGTAAATACGCGCTGTCCGAACTCTGATTTTTTGCGCCTTCTGCGCCTTTGTGCGTCCATTTCCCAGCCCCCATGCCACCTCCCCGACGTAGCCGCATCCCCCACGAGCAGCGCGTATTCTACTACGCCCTGCTGAGCGGCCTGCCGGCGGTGGCGAGCTCCATCTGGATGCTCTGGTCAAACGACTACCAACCCAAGGAGCAATGGACGCTCCTGCTCTTCATTGTTCTGTGCTGGCTCGGCTTTGCTCTCGCCCTGCGCGAGCAGGTGGTCCGGCCGCTGCAAACCATGGCCAATCTGCTCACGGCGCTGCGCGAAGGCGACTTCTCCACCCGGGCCCGCGGGGCCAACCGCGACGAGCCGCTGGGCGATGTGCTCGCCGAAATCAACATGCTCGGCAGTGTCCTGCAGGAACAGCGCATCGGCGCCCTCGAGGCCACCGCCCTCCTGCGCACCGTCATGGAAGAAATCGACGTCGCCATTTTTGCCTTCGACGGCGATGAGACTCTCCGCCTCGTCAATCGCGCGGGGCAGGAACTCATCGCCCAGCCCGCCGAGCGCATCCTGGGCCGCCAAGCCGCCGACCTGGACCTGGGCGACTGCCTCGCGGGGGATGATACGCGCGTGCTGAGCCGCAACTTCGCCGGTGGCGCCGGCCGCTGGGGCATGCGCCGCACGAAATTTCGCGAAGGGGGCCTGCCGCATCAGCTGGTCGTGATCGCCGACCTCAGCCAGCCGCTGCGCGAGGAGGAGCTGAAGGCCTGGCAACGCCTTGTGCGGGTCATCGGCCACGAATTGAACAACTCCCTCGCTCCGATCAAATCCATCGCCGGCTCGCTCACCACCATGTTCAAGCGACCGGCGCGCGCGGCGGACTGGGAGACGGATATGCTCGGCGGCCTCGAGATCATCGAGTCCCGCGCCGAGGGCCTGAACAAATTCATGCAGTCCTACGCCCGGCTGGCGAAATTACCCGCCCCGCACAAACAGCCCTGCGACCTTGCCCCGCTGCTGCGGCGCATCGTCACGCTGGAGCGCAGTGCCTCCGTGCAGCTGCTCGAAGGACCCGAGCTCTCGGTCTCGCTGGACGCCGCGCAGATTGAGCAGGTGCTCATCAATCTCATTAAAAACGCCAGCGAAGCCGCACCCGAGACCGGACAGTCCGGCGGGCCGACCTGCTGTGTGCGGGTCGGTTGGCGCAAGTCGCCCGGCCATATCGAAATCTTTGTCGAGGATGACGGCCCCGGCATTGCCAATCTCCAGAATCTATTCGTGCCCTTCTTCACCACGAAACCCTCGGGCTCCGGCATCGGCCTCGTGCTCTGCCGCCAGATTGCGGAAAATCACGGCGGCTCCCTGACGTTGGGGAACAGAACCGATCACTCAGGATGTGTCGCGCGTTTGAGACTTCCGCTGTAGAAGCCACCGGCCTGTCAGCCGTAGCCTTGGCGAAGGCTGATGCATCGCCCAGCTGCGTTTGCCCGCATAGAAAATCCAGTCACCCCTTCACCTAGCGACATCCCAATATCGGGACAGGCATATCCCGGCTTCGCTCTGAATGGAATTTCGGGACGAAGGGGGAGACTTTGCTTCTGGCTTACGAATAACAGCTTACAGCTATCAACTCGCTTGGCATGAGGGTTGCAAATGGGACCGTCAACTTATCACCGCATGGATATTGCCCGCCCCAACGCCGCCAAGGAAAAACGCCGCAAGCGCATCATCTACGCCACTGTCACCGTCGTTGTTCTCATTGGCATCACCGTCGCCCTCTCCCGCCTCAAACCCGCCGCCCCCACCGTCGAACGCAATCTCGTGTGGATCGACACGGTGAAGCGCGGTCCGATGGTTCGTCAGGTCCGCGGCCTCGGCACGCTGGTGCCCGAGGAAATCCGCTGGATCGCCGCCCGCACCCAGGGTCGCGTGGACAAGATCATTCTCCGCCCCGGCGCGGTCGTGGAGCCCGGCAGCCTGATCCTCGAACTCAGCAACCCCGACGTCGTCTCCAACGCCGCCAACGCCGAATCCCAACTCCGCGCCGCCGAGGCGCAGCTGGCCAATCTCCGGGTGCAACTGGAAAGCCAGCTGTTGGCCGCCGAGGCCACCGCCGCCCGCGCCAAATCCAATTTCGAGACCACCAAGCTCCGCGCCGACGTGCAGCAGGAACTTTTCCGCGACGGCCTCGTTTCTGAACTCGACCTCAAGCTCGCCCAGGCCACCGCCGCCGACGGCGCCACGAGCAACACCATCGAGCAGAAGCGTTACGCCTTCGCCCAGGAATCCATCAAACCCCAGCTCGCCGTGCAGGAAGCCGAGGTCGAGCGCCTCCGCTCCGGGGCCAAGCTTCGGCTCGAAGAACTCGATGCCCTGAAGGTTCGCGCCTCGATGGCCGGCGTCCTCTCGGCCCTCCCGGTTGAAGTCGGCGCTCAGGTTCAGCCGGGCACCAATATCGCCCGTGTGGCCGACCCGTCCAAACTCAAGGCTGAAATCCGCATCGCGGAAACGCAGGCCCGCGACATTGCGTTTGGACAGATCGCCCAGATCGATACCCGCAATGGCATCGTCGAAGGCCGCGTGGCCCGCATCGACCCCGCCGTGCAGAACGGCACCGTCCTCGTCGACGTCACCATCGTCAACGAACTCCCCCGCGGCGCCCGCCCCGACCTCTCGGTTGATGGCACCATCGAGCTCGAGCGCCTCAATGAGGTCATCTTCGTCGGCCGTCCGGCCTTCGGGCAGGAAAAAAGCACGGTTGGCATTTTCAAACTGGCCGAGGGCAACAATGAGGCCGTCCGCACCCAGGTTCAGCTCGGCCGCAGCTCCGTCAACACCATCGAAATCCTCAGCGGCCTCCAGCCGGGCGACAAAGTCATCCTCTCCGACATGTCGCAGTGGGACTCCAACGATCGCATCCGCCTGAACTAATCCGCCCGCCCCGCGACGCTCAACTACGCGACACCCACCATGATCTTCCCCGTCCTCATCCTCGCCCTCCTGACCGCCCTCGTCGCCACCGACCAGAGCGGACAGGAATAATTTTCTGTAACCACCACGCCTCGCCGCGTGTTACTAACCATCAACCCTGTCCTCCCCACCCACATGACCACCGAAAAAACGTCCCTCATCAAGCTCGACGGCGTGACCAAGGTCTTCCTGACCGACGAAGTCGAAACCCACGCCCTCTCCGGCATCCACATGGACATCCGCAAGGGCGAATATGTGTCCATCGCCGGCCCCTCCGGCTGCGGCAAGTCCACCCTGCTTTCCATCCTCGGCCTGCTCGACACGCCGACGGACGGCACCTACGTCCTCAACGGCCGCCCCGTCCAGGGCCTGACGCTCCCCGAGCGCGCCCGCATCCGCAACCGAGAGATCGGTTTCATTTTCCAGTCCTTCAATCTCATCGGTGACCTCACGGTCTATGAGAATGTCGAGCTGCCCCTCACCTACCGCGGCATGCCCGCTGCGGAGCGCAAGACCCGCGTGACCGAGGCCCTCGAGAAGGTCGGCATGGGCCACCGCGCCAAGCATCTTCCGTCCCAGCTCTCCGGCGGTCAGCAGCAGCGCGTGGCCGTCGCCCGCGCCCTCGCCGGTTCCCCGGCCGTGCTCCTCGCCGACGAGCCCACCGGCAACCTCGACTCGAAGAATGGCGACGCCGTGATGGAACTGCTCCACTCGCTGCACCGCGCCGGTTCGACCATCGTCATGGTCACGCACGACACGCGCTTCGCGCGCCACGCCGAGCGCACCATCCACGTGTTCGACGGTCGGGTCATCGAGGAACAGGTCGGCGCCGGCGCCGCCCACTGAGCCTTACTCCACGGCGCGCCACCCGGCGCGCCGTTTTTGTTACAACACCTACCGTTCAAGCTGACAGAATGTGGAACGCGGCTTCCGGACGCGTTTTCTCCACTTGGGTTGCCGCCCGCAGGTCCGGAGACAGTGTTCCCCACCTAATCGCACATCACCATGCTGCACGAAATCCGCTCTGCCGCCCGCTCGCTGGCCAAGTCGCCCGCCTTTGCCCTCGTCGCGGTTGTCACGCTGGCGCTCGGGATCGGGGCCTCCACAGCCATCTTCTCCGTCGTCAACGCGCTGCTGCTCTCGCCGCTCCCCTACCACGACTCGCGCCGCCTCATCCAGGTGCAGTCGGTCCACCCGGAGCAGGGCACCAGGGGCATCGCCCCGGCCTCGTTCATGGACCTCGCGCGCGACAACCGCTCTTTCACCGCGCTCGCCGCGCAGGTCTACGACTACGTCAATCTCACCAAGACCGAGTCGCCCGCCCGCCTCACTGGCTTGCAATGCACCGCCGACTACTTCCGGCTCTTCGGCGTCGCCCCGATCCGCGGCCGGACTTGGAACGAAAGCGAAACCGTCGCGGGCGGCACCAACGTCGTCGTCATCAGCGAACAAATTTGGCGCTCCCAGTTCAACGCCCGCGACTCCCTCATTGGCGACCAAATCATGCTCGACGACGTGGCGCACACCGTCATCGGCATCATGCCGTCGAGCTTCAACGATCCGTGGGGCAACGGGACTCTTTTCCGCCCCATCGCGATGAACGGCCCCGAGGTGCAGAACCGCGCCAACCGCTACTGGAGCACCTTTGCCCGCCTCAAGGGCGGCGTGACTCTCCCCCAGGCTGAGTCCGAGATGCAGTCGTTCGCCCAGCGGTTTGCCCTCGCCTTTCCCGACAGTCATCGCGCCTGGTCCCTCGGCGTCTACGACCTGCAGTCCCAGGTCGTCGGCGACTACCGCTCCGGCCTCTTCGTTGTGCTCGGCGCCGTCGGCTGCGTGCTGCTCATCACCTGCGCCAATGTCGCCGGGCTCTCCGTCGTGCGGGCCCTCGGCCGGCGCAAGGAACTCGCCGTCCGCGCCGCCCTCGGGGCCACTGGCGGCCAGCTTCTGCGCCAGCTGCTCACCGAGAGCCTCGTGCTCGCCGTCATCGGCGGCGGGCTCGGCGTGCTCCTCGCGCACTGGGGCGTCAGCGCCATCCTCGCGCTCGTCGGCGACGGCTGGCTGCCGCGCCTGGGCGAGATCGCCATCAACACCCCCGTCCTCTTCGCCGCCCTCGCGCTAACCTTGGTCACCGGAATCGCCTTCGGCCTCGCGCCGGCGTGGGGCGCATCGCGCACCGACGCGAACGACGCCCTCAAGGAAAACACCGGCCGCAGCTCCTCCGGCCCCGCGGCCCACCGCCTCCGCTCCGGCCTCGTCGTGGCCGAGATCGCGCTGGCCCTCATGCTCCTGGTCGCTGCCGGGCTCCTGGGCCGCAGCTTCACCTCGATCATGCAGCGCCAGCCCGGCTTCCGCACCGAGCAGGTGCTCAGCCTCGGCGTCTCCCTTTCCAACAAGCGCTACGACACGCCCGAAAAGCGCCGCGATTTCTACACCCGCGTCGAGCAGGCCGTCGCCGCCGTGCCTGGCGTCGCCGCCGCCGGCTTCACGCAGACGATGCCGTTCACCTGGGGCATCCCCATCACGCTCGTGCCCGTCGGCGCGAGCAACGTCACTGAGCAAACTGCGCCGCCCGCCTACTACGACTCGGTAAGCATCGATTTTTTCAAGGCCGGCGCCATCCCGCTCATCGCCGGCCGCGCGTTCAGTCCCGCCGATGACCCGAAAGCCCCGCCCGTCGTCGTCATCAGCGCCGCGACCGCCCGCCGGCTCTTCGCCGCCGAAAATCCCGTCGGCCGCCGCCTGCGCACCACCGATCCGGCGCAGACCACCCAATTCGAGATCATCGGCGTCGTTGGTGACGTGCTTCGCACCGGCCTCGGGGCGACCGAGCAACCGCTCCAGATCTACCGCCCCGTCCTCCAGCGCCCGCCCGCCTTCGCCACCCTGATAATCCAGACCAACGTCCGTGAAGACACTCTCGCCAAATCCGCCCAGCGCGCCGTTTGGAGCGTGGACCCCGACCAGGCCGTCGAAAGGGTCAGACCCGTCTCGCTGCTCGTCTCGGCCTCGGTCACGCAGCCGCGGCTCTACCTCACGCTGTTCAGCCTCTTCGCCACCTTGGCGCTCCTGCTCGCCGGCATCGGTCTCTACGGGCTCATCGCCTATGGCGTCGCGCAACGCACCCGTGAATTCGGCATCCGCACCGCGCTCGGCGCCAGCTCGCAGGATGTGCTGCGGCTCGTGCTCGGCGAAGGTGCGCGCCTCATCGCGCTCGGCCTCGCCCTCGGACTCGTCGGCGCTTTCGCCGCCGCCGGCCTGCTCCGCTCGATGATCGTCGCCGGCTCCGTGCGCGACCCCGCCGTGTTTGCGGTGGTGCCGCTCGTCCTCGCCGCCGTTGCCGCCCTCGCCTGCCTGCTCCCCGCCCGCCGCGCCACCCGCGTGGACCCGGCGATCGCGCTGCGCAGCGAATAATCCCGCTCTCCATGCTCCAGGATCTCCGCTACGCCTGCCGCCAGTTGCTTCAGCACCCCGGCTTTACCTTCATCGCCGTCCTCGCCCTCGCGCTGGGCGTTGCCACCTCGACGACGATGTTCACCTTCTACAACGGGCTCCTGGTCCGACCGCTTCCGTTCATCGCCGACGAAGCCACACTCCTCCGCATCCAGACCTATTCGCTCAAGGAGCCGGGCAACCTCTACGAGTTGTCCATCCCCGACTTCCTCGACCTCCGACGCGAGGCCCGCACCCTCTCCGGCGCGCTGACCGCCTGGAATCGCACCTACCTCCTGGCGGGCAACGAACGCCCCGAGCGCGCGCTCGGCAACTGGATCACGGTCGACGCGTTTCAAACCCTCGGCTCCCGACCGGCGCTGGGCCGGCTGTTTCACCCTGACGAGTCCAAACCCGGCGCGGCGCCCGTTGTCATCCTCGGCCATTCCCTCTGGCAGCGCAGCTACGGTGGCAAATCCGATATCATCGGGCAGACCATCATGTTGAACAATATCGCCACCACCGTGGTCGGAGTCATGCCCGAGGGCTTCGCCTTTCCCGAGACCACCCAGCTCTGGCAACCTTTCTCCGACGATCAGATGTCCGAGGAGAAGCACCGCAGCTCGCATGGCTGGGACATGACCGCCCGCATGGCCCCGGGCGTGACCCTCGAACAAGTCCAGACCGAGCTCGACGCCCTCGGCGCCCGGCTCGACCGCGACCACCCTCTCTCCAATACCGGGCTGCGCTTCCGCGCCCTGCCCTTCCGCGAGGCTGAGACCAGCGGTGAACGTCTGCCTGTGCAGCTCATGTTCGGTGCGACGCTTGCGGTCCTGCTCATCGCCTGCGGCAACGTCGCCAACCTTCTCCTCGCCCGCTCCGCCTCCCGCTCGCGCGAGATTGCCGTCCGCGCCGCCCTCGGAGCCAGCCGCGGGCGCATCATCCGCCAGGTTCTCACTGAGAGCCTCCTGCTCGGTTCGCTCGGCGGTATCGCCGGTCTGCTGATCACTTTTTGGGAAATCGATTTCACCCTGAGTTTCGTGCCGGTCGAAATTCCGTTCTGGATCCGCTTCGACGTGGATTGGCGCGTCATGGCCTACGCCTTCGCGGCCACCATCGGCTCCAGCCTGATCTTCGGGCTGGTTCCCGCCCTGCAGGTCTCCCGCCCCGACCTCACCCATGAACTCAAGGACGGCGCTCGCGGCGGCACGGGCTCCGGTCGCGCCAAACACTTCCGCTCCGCGCTGGTGGTCGCCCAGCTCGCCCTCGCCCTCATTCTCCTCGTCGTCGCCGGGCTGATGACCCGCAGCTTCCTGCATCTGCAGAACGCCGACACCGGCATCGACGCCCGCGGGGTCTTCACTTTCCGCACCGGCATCCCGCCCGTCATTGAGAAAGATCCAAAAGTGGCGATGAAATTCTTCGAGAACGCCACGCAGCACCTCCGGGAGATTCCAGGCGTCGAGTCTGTCGGCTGGGTCAGTTACTTGCCGCTGAGCAACAGCTCCAATAATTCCGGTTTCGCCGTTGAGGGCCGCCCGGAACCCAAGCCCGGTGAGCGCCCGTTCACCCTCACCCGCGGGGCCAGTCCCGGGGTCTTCTCCGTCTTTCGCATCCCGCTTCGCCGCGGACGGCTGTTCGATGAGCGCGACCGCGAAGGCACCCCTCTTGTCGCCGTCGTGAGCGAGACGTTCGCGAAGAAGTTCTTCCCCAACGAGGACCCGATCGGTCGCCGCGTTTCCTTCGGCGGCCCCGAGGATGGCGATAAACGCACCTGGCTGACCATCGTCGGTGTCGTCGGCGATGTCCTGCAGCGCCCCGGTGCCCGCGTCCCGGTGCCCGCGCTCTGGAGTCCTGTTGCGCAGGACGAAGCCAATTTTCTGACCGCTGTCATGCGCGTGCAAGGCGACCCTGCCACCTACCAGCGGGCCGCCCAGGACGCCATCATCGCCGCCCGCTCTGACATTCCCCTTTATCAGCCGATGCCGATGACCAAGGTCGCGAGTGATGCCCTGTGGGCCCAGCGTTTCTTCGGCGGTCTCTTTGTCAGCTTCGGCGCGCTCGCACTCTTCCTCGCCGCCCTCGGTATTTACGGCGTCATGGCCTATTCGGTATCGCAACGCACCCAGGAAATCGGCGTGCGCATGGCCCTCGGGGCCGATGCGCGCACCGTGGTGGCGATGATGCTTCACCAAGGGCTGCGTCTCGTGGTTTGCGGGCTCGGCCTCGGTTTTGTTGGTGCCTGGTTTGCCGCTACCTTGCTCACCAGTCTCCTCTACGGGGTCCACCCGCACGATCCGCCGACCTTCGCCCTCGTCCCTCTGCTGCTCGCCATCGTTGCTCTTCTTGCCTGCTGGCTGCCGGCCCGCCGCGCCACGCTCGTCGATCCGCTCGTCGCGTTGCGGAGTGAATGAACCAAGTAGCGAGCATATGGCCACAAACCAAACCTCCGTTTAATTTTTCCGGCTACCCGCTACCTGCTACTCACTACTCGCTACTTCCCCAATCTCATGCTCACCGACCTGAAATACGCCCTCCGTTCGTTGCTCAAGACCCCCGGCTTTACTGCCGTGGCCGTGCTTACGCTTGCGCTCGGGATCGGGGCCAACACAGCCATTTTCTCCGTGGTCAACGAGGTTCTTCTCCATGATCTACCTTACCGCGAACCACAGCGCCTTGTCTCCCTCTGGGAGCAGAAGCTCGCACTCGGCACCCGCACGAATGTCATCTCGCCGGCCAACTTCATCGACTGGCGTGAGCAAAGCACGAGCTTCAGCGCACTCGCCGCCTACAACGACCGCACCTACACGCTGACCGGATTCGGTGAAGCGGAACAACTCATGGCCACCGGTGTGACCGCCAATCTCTTCACAATCCTCGGCGCGACGCCGTTGCACGGCCGGCTCTTCACTCCGGCCGACGAGAATCCCGACCATCCCCTGCTTGTCGTCCTCAGCTACGAATACTGGCAGCGCCGCTTCGGCGGGGTCCCGGGCGTCATCGGGCAAAAACTCAACCTCAACGACAGCGTCAGCACCGTCATCGGCGTGTTGCCACCGGGATTCGGCTTCTATGTGAAGGAGGCGTCGTTCAACGGCCGCCCGCCCGACATCTGGGTGCAGGTGCGTTTCAGCGCCGCCTCGCGGCAGCGGGGCGGTCGCTTCATGGGCGCTCTCGGCCAGCTCAAACCCGGAGTGTCGCTGGCCCAGGCTCAAGCCGAGATGGATGCCGTCGCCGCGCGTCTGGCGAAAGATTATCCGGGATTCAACACCGGGTGGACGGTGAACCTCGTTACACTTAAACAGCAGCTCACCGGAGAAATCCGCCCGGCGCTCCTCGTTCTGCTCGGTGCCGTCGCCCTTGTGTTGCTCATCGCCTGCGCCAACGTCGCCAATCTGTTGCTCGCACGGGCCACCGCGCGGAGTGCCGAGTTTGCGCTGCGTGGCGCACTCGGCGCGAGGCGCGGGCAGTTAATTCGACAGTTGCTCACCGAGAGCCTGCTTCTGGCCGCATGCGGAGGCATCGCCGGCGCGCTGCTTGCCGTCTGGGGACTGGAGGCACTGCTGCGCTTGTTGCCGGCGGACCTCGTCGCGCTCGGCCCCATCGGGCTTAACCTGTCGGTCCTCGGTGTCACCGCTGGTGCGACCCTGCTGACGGGACTGGCCTTCGGTCTTGCGCCGGCGTGGATCGCCTCACGGCCCCAGCTTCTGCTCGCCCTGAAATCCGGCGCGCAACGCGGCGCCACCGCCGGCTCGAAGCTCCGTCACGCCTTCATTGTCGGCCAGATCGCCCTCGCGCTCGTTGTGCTCATCGGCGCCGGACTTCTTGTGCGCAGCTTCAATCGGCTTGTGTCAACCGACACCGGCTTTGACCCCCACAATCTTCTCACCGTGCAGGTCAACCTCCCGGGAGGCCGCTATGACACCCCCGAGAAGATCGCTGCATTCTACCGGAATCTCGGCGACCGCGTCTCGACCTTGCCCGGAGTCAGCGCCGCAAGCGCAAACGTCTTCGCTCCGTTCACCGGGGCCGGCGCTGCGACAAGCTTCAAAATCAGCGGTCGCCCCGCAGTAGCCGAGGGCCAGGATTCCGTGACCGACGTCCGCATTGTGATGCCCCGTTTCTTCGAGACGATGTGTATTCCGTTCAAGGTCGGTCGCGATTTCTCCCCGGCTGAGCAGGAATCCGCCCGGCACGTCATCATCGTAAACGAGACATTTGCTCGGAAACATTTTTCCGGCCGCAGCGCGCTGGGCGAGCGGCTCGTCGTTAAAATGAGTGAAACCCCCGTGCCGTGTGAAATCATCGGGGTTGTCGGGGATATCAAGCACTCAGGTTTGAACGTCGAGGCACGCGAAATGATTTTCTGGCCGCACCCGGAACTGCCACTCGGATTCGCCACGCTGCTGGTGCGCACGACGCAGGATCCCATGCTCATCGTCGATCAGATCCGCCGCGAGCTGCGCACCCTCGACGCGAACATCCCGTTGGCCAATGTCATGACGATGGAGCAACTCATTGCCGGGACAGTGGCCCGCGCCCGTTTCGCCGCACTGCTCTTCGGACTATTCGCTGTGCTCGCCCTCATACTCGCGACGATCGGCATCTACGGCGTCGTTTCCTACACGATCGCAAGGCAGACCCACGACATCGGCATCCGCATCGCTATCGGGGCGACCGGCTCTCAGGTCATCCGGGAAATTCTGCGCAACGGCCTCGGGCTCGCGCTCACCGGCTGCATCCTCGGCGTGTTGGCCTCGCTGGCCCTGAGCCGACTAGTATCCAGCCTCCTCTACGGCGTTACCGCGACCGACCCGCTAACGTTCGCGCTTGTGCCGGCCGGGCTGCTGTTGGCCGCCTTGCTGGCCTGCTGGCTCCCCGCCCGCCGCGCCGCCAAGGTTGATCCCATGGTCGCGCTGCGCGCTGAATAACCGAACTGTTGCTCATCCACTCCATGTCACTCTACCGCCGAACGTCATCTCTCGTCGGCCATAGCTCAGCTCCTGCGGAGCGACGGCTGATGGTCGCGTTGCGCTCGGAATAAACCCAGATTTGAGCATCGAGTAGCGAGGAGCGAGCATAGGAATACAAACCAAACCTCCGCTTAAATTATTCCGACCACCCGCTACTCGCTACTTCCCCAACCTCATGTTCTCCGATTTCAAATACGCCCTGCGCTCCCTGCGCAAGACCCCCGGCTTCACGCTCATTGCGGTCGCCACACTGGCGCTCTGCATCGGTGCCAACAGCGCCATCTTCTCCGTCGTCCACGCCATCCTGCTCAAGCCCTACCCGTGGCCGGAATCGGAGCGACTGGCCTACGTCTACAACACCTACCCGCTGATGGGCCTGTCCAATGCGGGTGTTTCCATCCCCGACTACCTCGACCGCCGCGCCGGAGTCAGCGGGTTTGCCGACTCGGCCATGTTCAATAACATGAGCTATAACCTCGCCGCCGACGGCGAACCCGAGCGCATCATCGGCCTGCGCACCACGCCCTCGCTCTTCACCACTCTCCAGTCCACGGCGGCGCGCGGCCGTGTCTTCACCGACGCTGACGCCCAGCCGGGCGCGGATCACGTCATCGTGCTCAGTCACACTCTATGGAAAAACCGGTTCGGCGCCAATCCCGACATCCTCGGCACCTCCATCCGCCTGAACACCGAAAGCTACACCGTGATCGGGGTCATGCCTGAAGGATTCTATTTTCCCAGTCCGCGCAGCCAAGCCTGGGTGCCGTTCACTTTCCTGCCGGCGGAAAAAACCGACGACGAACGGGGCAACGAATATTCCTCCTCCATTGCCCGCCTCAAGACCGGCGCCACCCTCGAGTCGGTTCAGCGCGACCTTGATGTCATCCAAGCCCGCAACGCCGAGCGCCTGACTGATTCCCGTGAATTCTACAAGACCAGCGGCTTCGGTGGCCGCACCAAGGGGTTTCTTGAGCAAAATGTCGGTGATGTGCGCGGCATGCTCTGGTTGGTGCAGGCCGGTGTGGCCGCCGCGCTGCTCATCGGCTGCGCCAACGTCGCCAGCCTGCTGCTTGCTCGGGCCGTGGCGCGGGAGCGCGAACTGGCCATCCGCGCCGCTCTCGGCGCCGGCCGCGCCCGGCTCATGCGGCTGCTGCTGACCGAGAGTCTGTTGCTCTTCCTTGTCGGTGGCAGCTTAGGCCTGTTGGTCGCGCAATGGGGCGTTGACGCCCTCGGCTCGCTCGGCCTGTCGACCTTGCCGCGCGCCTTTGGCGTGCAGCTGGATTTCAATGTCTTCGCGTTCACCTTGCTGTGTGCCTTGCTGACCGGCCTCGGTTTCGGCGCGCTGCCCGCCTGGTCCGCTTCGCGCGGTGACGCAGGTGCTGCACTCAAGGAAGCCGGTTCCCGCGGCTCGGCCGGCCGGCGCACGACTTTCCTCCGGGCTGCCCTCGTCGGCGGCGAGATCGCCCTCGCGGTCATGCTCCTCTCCACCGCCGGCCTGCTCGTCCGCAGCTTCGAGAAACTCCAGCAGCAGAACCCGGGTTTCACTCCCGGCGGCGTCATCACTGCGCGGCTCTCCCTGCCCGACGCCAGATACGACCGACCGGAAAAACGCACCGCCTTTGCCGACGCCACCCTCGCCCGGCTGCGCGCCCTGCCCGGCGTGACGGCCGCCGGTCTGACCAATGTGCTGCCCTTCACCGGCAGCAACAGCCAGGGCTCCTACAAAAGCCCCGATATCGTCGTGCCCGCCGGGGCCCCCTCGCCCCACGGCCAGCAGCGCCAGGTCGATCCGGGCTATTTCAAGACGATGGGGCTGACCCTGCTCCGCGGCCGCATGTTCACCGACGCCGATGCCGGCTCCGCGCAGAAGGTCGTGATCGTGGACAAGTTGCTCGCCGACAAATATTGGCCGGGGCAGGATCCGCTCGGCAAACGCATCAATCGGGGTGGCGACGATGCCAACCCAACTCTGTGGGTCATCGTAGGGGTGGTTGCTCCCATCAAGTTCCAAAGCCTCGAGGAGAATTTGCAGAAAGAGACGCTCTATTTCCCCTTTGCCCAGCAGTCTGTCACCAATTTTTCCCTGGTGCTCAAGACTGCCGGGGATCCGACGTTGCTGACTTCGGCCGTGCGCGAAGCCGTGCGCTCCGTCGACCCGGAGCAACCGGTCTTCGACATCAAGACCATGCAGCAGCGCATGGATGATGTCGCGCAAACCCGCCGCGCGCCGATGATACTGCTCGGTCTGTTCAGCGGTGTGGCGCTGCTCCTTGCCGTGCTCGGTGTCTATGGCGTGCTCGCTTTCTCCGTCGCGCAGCGCACCTCGGAGTTTGGTGTCCGCATCGCCCTCGGCGCCACCTCCGGAGACATTGCCGCTCTCGTGCTTCGCCAAGGCGCGCGACTTGTGACCATTGGCATCGTGACCGGCCTGGCCGGCTACCTCGCCCTCAGCACGATCGTGGGCAAGCTGCTCTACGGCATCGCCGCCACCGACCCGGCAACCCTCGCCGTTGCCCCCGTGCTTCTCACTCTTGCCGCTACTGCCGCCTGCCTCGTTCCCGTGCGCCGGGCCGTCCGCGTCAACCCGCTGGAAGCACTCCGCGCGGAATAGCGGCTAACCCAGTTTTAGCTATAAAACTGCGACTTCGCGGCAGGTGGCGTGTTTTGGGAGCACGGCGGGGTGCATCCTGTCGATTGCACCCAACCAACAACACTATGACCACCCTCCTGCAGGACCTGAAATTCTCGCTCCGCTTGCTCGCCAAATCCCCCGGCTTCACCGCGGTCGCAGTCCTGACACTGGCCGTAGCCATTGGCGCCAACTCGGCCATTTTTTCGATGGTCAACGGCCTGCTCCTGCGGCCCGTCGTCCCGCAGAAGGCCGAGGAGGTCGTCGGTGTCTTCACCGCCAAGAAGGACGCTGGGCGCGACTACCGCCAGTTTTCGTATGCGGAATACGCGACCCTTAAAGAGACCAATGAGGTTTTCAAGGACGTCGCCGCGTTGAACTTCGCCCTCGCCGGCGTCGGCCGCGACGAGGCCATGCGCCGCTGCTTTATCTTCATGGTTTCGGACAACTTTTTTTCGCTGATGGGCGCCAAGCCCGCCGCCGGTCGGTTCTTCATCCCCGAGGAGGCCCGCCCCAACGCCAACCAGCGCGTCATCGTCGCCAGCTACCCTCTCTGGCAGCGCCAGGGAGGCCGCGCCGATTTCGTCGGCAGCACACTCTTCGTCAACAACCTCCCACACACGGTCATCGGTGTCTCCCCCGAGGGATTCAGCGGCATCAGTGCGCTGCTCGCCCCCGAAATCTGGCTGCCCCTGGGGCTGTTCTCCGACCTCGCTGCCTCGTTTGGCGAAACCCGTGAAATCACGGATCTCGCCAGTCCGAAAAATTACGCGCTAAACATCATGGGTCGACTCCAGCCCGGCATGACGATTGCGGCCGCTCAGGCCCGCATGCCCGTGCTCGCCGAGCGACTCACCGCCATCCAGCCGCCTGACGCGGCGGGCGCCCGCGAGCTGCTGGTTCACAAGCCGTCCCGTTTTAGCATCAGCACCTCCCCCGAGAAAGACGGACCGCTCGGCCTCATCAGCGTGCTCATGCTCAGCATGGCCGGCATTGTGTTGCTCATCGCCTGCCTGAACCTCGCCAATATGTTGCTCGCTCGCGGCACCGCCCGCGCCCGGGAAATGGCCGTCCGCCTCGCCATCGGCGCGACCCGTGGCCAGATCGTCCGCCAGTTGCTCACTGAAGGCCTCGTGCTCGCCGTCGCCGGCGGCGCCCTCGGGATCCTGCTTAGTTATTGGGGCAACACGGTCATGCAGAATTCATTCACGACCCTGCTGAGTTCGATGAATTTCTCCCTCAACGCCCACCTGCAACCCGACCTCAAGGTCATCGGCGTCACCTTCCTGTTCTGCCTGTTCTCCACTTTGCTGTTCAGCCTCGGGCCCGCCCTTCGTTCGGCCAAGGCTGACCTCGTTCACGACCTAAAGGCGCAGGCCGGCGACGCCGCCGTCACCGGTCGCTGGAACCGCTTCTTCGCCGGCCGGCACCTGCTGGTGATGGCGCAAATGACGCTTTCCCTCGTGCTCATCTTCGCCGCCGGCCTTTTCCTGCGGGGCGCGTTCGCCGCCAGCGGCATCGACACCGGCTTCAAGACCGACGGAGTCATCGTGACCGAGATGGATTTCTCCCTGGCCAGCACCAAGCAGCCCGAGGCCCAGCGCCGGATGTTTGCCGCGCTCGACCGCCTCCGCAGCCAGCCGGGAGTCCAATCCGCGGGCTTTGTCACGCTCATGCCCTACGGCAACATCACGAACACCACCCGGATCATGCCGGCCAACGCCGCGCCGGTCGACACCACCGACCCGAAGGCCCCCAAGCCCGGTGTAAACGGCATCTATGCTTCGTCCACCCCCGGCTTCTTCGACAGCATCGGCGTGCGCCTCCTCCGCGGCCGCGATTTCTCTCCAAGTGAAGCCCGCGAAAAAGGCACCACCCGAGTCTGCATCATCGACGAAGGCATGGCCGAAAAACTCTTCCCGAAACAGGACGCTCTCGGCCAGCGCGTCCGCTACACGCAGCCGCCGACCGACGGCTTGCCCAACGAAATGGAAATCGTCGGCATCGTCAGCCGGCATCGCCAGGACCTGGATGACGAAGGTGGACCACGCCCTCATGTCTACGTGCCGCTCGGGCAAAACTACAGCGCGCAGATTTTCCTCAGCGCCCGTTATGCGAATCAAAGCCAAGCGGCGCTGCTCTCCACGATTGGCACTCTGCGCAAGGAATTGCGCCAGCTCGATCGCGACCTGCCCGTGCTCCAGATGCTGCCCTACCAGTCGCTGGCCGAAAAGAGCTTCAGCGTCTGGCTGGTGAAACTCGGAGCCATTCTCTTCGGCATCTTTGGCACGATCGCGCTGTTGCTCGCGGTCGTCGGCGTCTACGGCGTCAAGTCCTACGCCGTCGAGCGCCGCACCCGGGAAATCGGCATCCGCATGGCGCTCGGCGCCGATCGCAAGGATGTTTTCTCCTTGATCATGAAACAGGGTGCGCTGCAAATCGCGGCCGCCGTGGCCGCCGGCATCGTGCTGGCCCTGCTCGCCGGCCAGGCCCTCGCCAGCATGCTGGTCGGCGTGAGTCCGACCGATCCCCTCGCCCTCGGCCTCGCCGTCGCTGTGCTGGGCCTGGCCACGCTTCTCGCCTGTTTTCTTCCCGCCAAGCGCGCCACCAAAGTTAGTCCAATGACCGCGCTGCGCTCGGAGTGAGGTCCAGGAGCGAGCATTGAGTAGCGAGTAGATCAAACCAGCCACCTACTCACTACCCGCTACTCGCTCCTCACTACTTTCCTCGCCCCCATGTTCTCCGACCTCCGCTTCTCGCTCCGCCTCCTGGCCAAGTCTCCCGGCTTCACTGCCGCTGCGGTCCTGGTGCTCGCCCTCGGCATCGGGCTCAACACCGGGATGTTCACCATCATCTACGGCCTCGCCTTCAGCCCCCGCCCTTTCGCCGAGCCGGAGCGCATCGTCCAGGTTTACACCCAGGAGCGCAGGCAGCCGGACAACTACCGGCTCTTTTCCTATCCGCTCTGGCAGGAGCTCAATGCCCGCCGGGATCTCTTTGCCGGGGTCATGGCCTTCAACCACACCATCGTCGGCCATCAGGAGGGGACGGATACGCGCCGGGCCTTCGCCTCGATCATCACCTCGAATTATTTCGAGACCCTCGGCATCCACCTGGCCCGCGGTCGTCTCTTCACCGCCGCGGAGGAACGTCCCGGGGCCGCCTTGCCGGTGGTCATCGTGAGCCACGCCCACTGGCGCAAGACCGGCTTCGATCCCGGACTCCTCGGCCGCTCGCTGCGGATCAACGAGCGCCCCTACACCGTGGTCGGCATCGCGCCCGAGGGTTTCAGCGGCACCACCGCGTTCGTCGGCCCGGAATTTTATTTTCCCCTCGGCACCTTCGAGCTGCTCGAGAATTTCCAGCTCGGGGAAGAGCGCCGCAGTCTGGACCGGCCCGATGCCTACCAGCTCTACGTGGTCGCGCGCCTCGCCCCGGGCATCGAGCCGGGCGGCGCCCGCGCCGCGCTCGACACCTTGGGCGCCAGCCTCGAGCGCGCCTACCCGGTCGGTTTCAAGGAACAGACCATCATCGTCGGCCCCTTGCCGCGTCTTGGCACCAGCTCCGCGCCGCGCTCCGAGGGCGCGGTCACCGCGTTCTGCGCCGTGCTCATGGCCCTGGCCGGCTCCGTGCTCCTCATCGTCTGCCTCAACCTCGCCAGCCTGCTCCTCGCCCGCGGGCAGGCCCGGCGCAAGGAGTTTGCCATCCGTCTCGCGCTCGGCGGCAGCCGGGGGCAGCTCATCCGCCAGCTCTGCCTCGAAGGCTTTCTGCTCGCCCTCGGCGGCGGCGGCCTGGGCCTGCTGGCGGCGCAGGCCACGCTGGATGTGATCATCGCCTCCCTCGAGGCCCGGCTGCCCGTCACGATTTTTTCCGCCGCCACCGGCTCCACCCTGGTGCTCGGCGCCACGGTCGCCATTTGCGTCGGGGCCACCCTGGCCTTCTCCCTCGGACCGGCCCTGAAACTCTCGCGCACCGATGTGCTCACAGACCTGAAATCGCAGCCGGGAGAGGATGTCGCCGGCCCGCGCCGCGCCTGGTGGCGGCCGAGCCACCCGCTCGTGGTCACCCAGATCGCCCTCTCCCTCGCCCTGTTGATTGTCGCCGGACTCTTCCTCCGGATGACCACGGGGGCCTTGGCGTTCGACCATGGTTTCCGCGCCGACAACACCGTGGTGGCCGAAGTCGACGCCACCCTCGGCGGCCTCGGGGAGGCCCGCAGCCTCGATCTTTTCCGGGCCGCCCAGGAACGACTCGCCGCCCTGCCGGGGGTGCAGGCCGCCGCCATCGGCGCTATCGTGCCCTACGGGTTTATCAGCACCTCCCGCGACGTCCGGCGCGACGGACCGGCACCTGCCGCTGACGCCAAGCCGGCCACCGCCGCAGAAGGCCGCGCCTACGATGGGCGGTGGAATTCCGTCGGCGCGGATTACTTCACCGTCATGGGACTGCGCCTGCGGCAAGGCCGCGCCTTTGCCCCCGCTGAAGCCACCGCCTCGGGCGGTCCGCGCGTGGCCATCATCGACGAGGTTTTGGCCAAGCAACTCTGGCCCGAAGGTGGCGCTGTCGGCCAGTTCATCCGTTTCACCGGTCGCGAAGACGCCCGAGTCGGAGCCATGCAGGTGGTCGGTGTCGTCGCTTCGTCCTCGGTGGATTTCTTTGAGGAGTCCCCCGGCGGTGCAGTCTATGTGCCCTTCGCCCAAGGCTACAGTGGCAACGCCCACTTCCACATCCGTCCGGTGAGCGACACCCACGCCGCCGCCCTCGCCCTCGTGCCTCAAGTGCGCGCCCTGCTACAGCAGACCGCCGTAGGCGTGCCCGTCTTCAAGGTCAGCACTTTCAAACAGCACGCGGAAACCTCGATGGAGATCTGGGCCGCCGGTCTCGGCTCCGTGCTGCTCACCGTGTTCTCCGGCTTCGCCATGTTCGTGGCCGTCGTCGGCATCTACTCCGTGAAGGCCTATCAGGTTTCCCGTCGCACGCGCGAGATCGGCATCCGCCTGGCGCTGGGCGCCATGCCCGATGCCATCCAGGCCATGATCCTCCGCGAGGGTCTCGCCACCGCCTCGTTGGGCATCGCCACGGGTCTGCTGCTCGGCCTGGGCATCAATCGTTTCCTTGGCTCCGTTCTGCACGGCGTGAAACCCTTCGACCCGCTGGTGCTGCTGGTCGCGGCGAGCGCGTTTTTTCTCTCGGCGGCGCTCGCCTCGTGGCTCCCGGCCCGCCGCGCCACCCGCGTCAATCCGCTTTCGGCGCTGAGATCTGAATGATCCCTGGTTTCACACCAAGACCGCAAAGACAGCAAAGCCCTGCGACCCCGTGCACTCTGCGATCTTTGCGTTCTTGGTGTAACCATTCCGTCTCTGCCCGGTTTTAAACCAATCACCCATGAAATCCCGCGCCCTCCTCGCCGAAGGCACCACCGCTGGACAACCCTCGCCGTAGTCCCGCCCCAGCGGGACGTAGGCGGGCCCGCCTCGCTCTCCCTTCAACCTCCTCCCCAATGAATATTGCACATCGTATTGTCTCCGTTGCTTCGATTATCCTCACCCTGGTCGTCGCCGCTCAGGCCACCGTCACCGAGACCTTCAGGCAATCCTATCCGCTCGCCGCCGACGGCAGCATCCACCTCGACAACGTCAACGGTGACATCGACATCGTCGCCTGGGACAGGGCTGAGGTCTCTGTCGAAGCCGAAAAGAAAGGCCGGACCGACGAGGATCTCAAGCGGGTCACTCTCGAGATCGATTCTTCCCCCGCCAAACTCAGCATCAAGACGAAGTATGTCAAGAAAAGCGGCTGGTTCTGGGGCGGCGTGAACGCCTCCGTGCGTTACAAGCTCATGGTCCCGGCCGGCGCGCGGCTGCAGAAAATCGATACGGTCAATTCCGACATCACCGTCACCGGCGTTCGCGGCGCGGTGGACCTCGACACCGTCAACGGCTCGATCACGGCCACGGGCCTCGCGGCCGATGCCCGACTCGACTCGGTCAACGGCAACCTCAGTGCCGAGTTCGCTTCGCTTGCCGGTGTCTCCGAGGTGAAACTCGATACCGTCAACGGCCGCGCCAGCGTCACGTTGCCCAAGGGCGCGGGCGCCCGGATCGACGCGGACTCGGTGAATGGCCGCGTCAGCATCGACCAACCGGTGAAGCTCGGAAAAATCCACCGCCACTCAATCACCGGCGAAATCGGCACCGGCGGCCCCGCCATCTCGATCGAGACCGTCAACGGCAGTATCGCCGTCAGCGAGCGCTGACCCGAGCCATCCCACAATCGGGACGGCGGAATTTCATTTTCAGAAGATTTCGTCGCTGCGTCTCGGCGCAGAAGTTGGCTTAGTTCTTGAGCTCAACGATTAACAACAGTCATTCACCTTGGCATCAGGCCTGCAATAAAGCGACACCCCACGATGCTCGGCACCGAATACAACTGGCTGATTTCGTCCAAGCAACTGCCTGATGGCATGCCCCAAACCAGGCTCGCCGGGGGCGGGATGCTTACCTTGGCGATCGCCATCTTTTGTTTTCTCTCCGTCACACTTCGCGCCGAACCGCCGCACCGGGTGTTGATGCGCGAGGCGGCCGCAGCAGCCAAGGCCGGAGACACCGCAATGGTGATCGCCAAATTTGAGGCGGCGCGGGCTCTGCGGCCCGACTATCCACGGGTCATCTACAATCTCGCCCGCGCCTACACCGCCGCCGGGCGGCGGGATGATGCCATGGTGCAACTGCAGGAGCTCGCGGCGATGGGCCTGGATTTCGACATTGCCCAAGACGACGCGCTGGCGGCGCTGCGCGGTCGCGCCGATTACGCCGCGCTCACCATGGCCTTCGCCGCCGCTCGCGCCTCTACCGGTGCGGACGAGATGGCCTGGGCCATCACCGGCATGGACGGCATCATCGAGTCGGTCGCCACGCACCCGGTCACGCTGGAGAATTTCTTCGGCGATGTGCGCAACCGCTGCATCTGGTATCGCGATACGAGCGGGCCCAGCGCCGTGATGAAAATATTTTCCGCCGAGACCGACGGCTTGCTCGGGGTGTTCGCGCTGAAGTTTTCCGCCGACGGCCAGACCCTGTGGGCTTCTTCCTCGGCGTTGCCGGAAATGAAGGGCTATTCCGAAACCGACAAAGGCCGGGCCTTTCTCGCCGCCTATGATCTGGAGACCCGCAAACTTCGCCGCACCTATCCGCTGCCCGCCGACGGCCGCGAGCACGTGCTCGGCGATTTCGTTCTCTCCGCTGACGGCTCGGTTTTTGTGAGCGACTCCACCGCCCCGGTCATCTGGCGGCTCTCACCCGGGGGCGATCACCTGCAAAAATGGCTGGAACACGGCGACTTTCTTTCGCTGCAGGGCCTGACGTTCAGCCCCGACGGACGCCGCCTCATCGTCGCCGACTACGCCAACGGTCTCTGGTCCATCGACACCAGTTCCCACGCCGTGCGACTGCTGCCGCCCCCGCCGCATGCCACCTTGTTCGGCATCGACGGCCTTTATGCCGCGCCGGGCGGGCTTATCGCGGTGCAGAACGGCGTCAATCCGACCCGCATCCTCCGCCTTGCCCTCGGGGCCGATGGCCAACCCACCGAGGTTCGGATCCTCCGCTCCGGTCACCCGGCCATGAGCGACGTTGCCCTCGGCCAGGTCTTCAACGGGCATTTCGACTTCGTCGGCAATTCCGGCTGGGCCCTCTACGATGACCCGAAGGCAACCCCCGCCCCGCGCGATGTCCTCATCCTCTCCACCCGGCTTTAGCTCCGCCTGCCACTTCCTTTCTACTCACTACCCGCTACTCACTGCTCGCTACTTCTTTTCTTATGTTCCTCGAAACCTTCCTCCAAGACCTCCGCATCGGCTTTCGCGTGCTGCTCAAAGAAAAGGGCTTTTGCGCCATGGCCGTCTCCGTGCTGGCCCTCGGTATCTGTGGTGTCGCCACGATGTTCGCCGTCGTCAACGGCGTGTTGCTGCGCGGCTTTAATTTCCCCGAAGCCGACCGCCTCGTGGATGTGCAGTTGGTGGACCCCGCCAACTTCCAGCCCGGCAATTTCAACTCCCGCATGACCACGATGGACTACAAGGAGATCGACGAGATCCCGCTCAAATCCTTCGTGGCCATCACCGCCAATCTCAACGGCTCCACGGTCAACGTCACCTATCAGGGCCAGCCTAAGCGTTATACCGGCGGCTATGTCTCGCACGATTTCTTTCGCACGCTCGGGGTCGCGCCGGTCATGGGCCGCGACTTCCTCCCCGAGGACGACCGGCCGGGCGTGGACAAAGCCGTGCTCCTGAGCGACGCGCTGTGGAAGGCCGACTTCGGCGGCGATCCAAGCATCATCGGCCGCGCCATCCGCGTCAACGGAACGTCCGCCACCATCGTCGGCATCATGCCGCCGAAATTCACCTTTCCGAACAACGAGCAGCTTTGGCTGCCGGTCAATTCCTCCTTCCCGCCCAAGCCACGCAATGATCGCGGCATCAACTTCGTCTCCGTCATCGGCAAGCTGAAGCCCGGGGTCACCATCGAGCAGGCGCAAAACGAGATGGATACCGTCGCCAAGCAATTCGCCCAGACCTACCCCGACACCAACAAGCAGTTCTCGAAGGGTTACGTGCGACCCCTCATCGAGCAATACACCGGGCAGCAATTGAAGCAGATGCTCTACATCATGCTGGCCTTCTGCGTTGGTGTGCTGCTCATCGCCTGCGTCAACGTGATGAACATGCAGTTTGCCCGCGCGACACTGCGCAGCAAGGAACTGGCCGTCCGCTCCTCCCTCGGGGCCACCCGCATCCGGCTTATCCGGCAGATGCTCACCGAGAGTCTGCTCCTCGCCGGCCTCGGCGCGTTCATCGGCATCGCCCTCGCCTTCTGGGCCACGGACCTGCTCAACGCCGCCGCGCGCAATCTCACCAACCCGATTCCCTCGTGGATGAGCTTCGACATCGAGCCCAAGGTGCTGGTCGTGGCCGTCGGCGCCACCCTGCTCTCCGCCGTCGTCTCAGGTTTGGTGCCCGCCTGGATGTCCTCGCGCGCCAACGCCGTCGATGTCCTCAAGGAATCCGGCCGCGGCAACACCGGCCGCGCCATCGGCATCATTACCAAGGGCCTTGTCATGTTTCAGATCTTCCTGTCGAGCATCCTGCTCGTCGTCGGCCTGCTGCAGGTGCAGTCCATCATCCGCGCTCAGACCCTTGACTACGGCTACGACACCGGCGGAGTGCTCGGCGCCCGGGTCGGCCTGATGGAGGGCGACTACCCCAACTCCGAGAAACGCCAGCTTTTCTACGAGAAACTCGTCCGGGAACTCCGGACCGCTCCCGAATTTGCATCCGCCGCTCTCACCAACCGCTTCCGCATGGTCTTTTCCGGCAACGGCCCGATGGAGATTGAGGGCAAACAATACGCCAAGGACACTGACCGCACCCAGGCTAACTTGGAAAATGTCAGCTCGGATTACGCCACCGTGCTTGGCCAGAAAGTCATCGAAGGCCGCTACCTCACTGACGAGGATTCCGACCAGAAGGAACCCGTCGCCGTCGTCAACGCCACCTTTGCCAAAAAGCACTTTGGCAATGAGTCCGCCCTCGGCCGCCGCTTCCGCAACGTAAATCAAAACGGCACCCAACCCGGGCCGTGGCGCAAAATTGTCGGTGTCGTCACCGACGTGCGGATGCTCGGGCCGTTCAACAATCAGAACGACAACTCGGGTTTCTACGTGCCATTGTTCGCCGCCGCTTTCGGCCCGGCCGCGCCGGCCCCGATTGCCCCGCAGTTCGCCACCATCGTCGCCAAACCGAAGGGCGGCCAGCGGGGCGAATCGCTCGCCAAGGCGATTGCCGCCGTCGTGCAGCGCATCGACCCCAACCTGCCGCCTTATTTTATCGAGACGCCCAAGACCTCGTTCGATGGCTTCCTCGGGCAAAACCGCATCATCGCCACGATGTTTACCATCTTTGGCGTGGTCGCCACCGTGATGTCGGCGGTCGGTCTCTACGGCGTGCAGAGTTTCTCCGTCAACCAGCGCACGCAGGAATTCGGCATCCGCATGGCGCTCGGCGCGGACAGTCGCGTCATCCTCGGCATGGTGCTCCGGCAAGGTGCCTGGCAGCTGGGCACGGGGCTGATCCTCGGGCTCGGTTTGCTTTTTGGCATCGCCACCGCCGCCAACCAAGCGGTCGCCCAGGCGCTGTTCCTGATCCAGATCAGCCCCTCCGACCCGCTGACCTACACCGCCGTCGCCCTGCTCCTCGGAGGCGTCGCCTTCATCGCCATTTTGATCCCGGCGCAGCGGGCCACTCGGGTGAATCCCATCGATGCCCTCCGCTCGGAGTGACTAAATCTTTCCTCTTTCTCCTAATCTTTCTCGTTCTCCTGTGTCGCAGCATCTCCCCACCAACCTCGATTACGAGAAAGATTAAGAGAACGAGAGCGATTTCAGCCCTTCAGCCTTACAGTTCTTCAGCCTTTTACTCCCCCATGCTTTCCGACCTTCGCTACGCTTTCCGCTCCCTCGCCAAGTCGCCGGGCTTCGCGTGCGTCGCGATTCTCACCGTCGCGCTCGGGCTCGCGTCGACGACGGCGATTTATTCGGTGGCCAACGCAGTCATCTTCCGCCCGCTGCCGTTCAAGGACGACGCCTCGCTTGCCTGGATCTGGTCTACGCGGCCCGACCGCAACCGCGCTTTCTTCTCCATCCCCGATTTCTTCGACCTGAAGCGGGACAACAAAACCGTCACCGATCTCGCCGCCCTCACGCCGCTCGGCGTCACTCTTACCGGCCTCGGTGAACCCGAACGCGTGCCCGGCTGGGGGGTGAGCGCGAATTTGTTCTCTCTGCTCGGGGCGACACCCCACCTCGGGCGCCTGCCGCAAGCGGTGGACGACACCCCCGGCGCCGCACCGGTGGCCGTCTTCGGCTACGGCTACTGGCAGCGACGCTTCGGTGGCGACATCAGCGTCGTCGGTCGTGTCGTCACACTCAACGGCATCGAGCACACCATCGTCGGGATCTTGCCGCCGGCGTTTGCGATTCCGAACTGGGACACCGACATCGTCATGGTCCAGCCGTTTGCCACCGACCCACGCCGCACCGACCGCAGCCTCCAGTTTCTCCGCGCCATCGCGCGATTGAAACCCGGCGTGACGATGGCGCAGGCCCAGGCGGAGTTTACGGCGCTCAACGCCCGGCTCGTGCAGCAATATCCGGACACCAATGCCACCATCACCGCGCCGCGCTTCGTGCCGTTGCGCGAGGAGGCCATCGGCAACTATCGCGGGTCGCTCCTCCTCCTCCTCGGCGCGGCGGGCGCGTTGCTCCTCATCATGTGCGCCAATCTCGCCGGCCTGCTCGCGGCCCGCGCGCTCGCGCGCCAGCGCGACGCCGCCCTCTGCGCCGCACTCGGCGCCAGCCCCGCGCGGCTGTTGCGCACGCATCTTGCGGAGGGTTTCGTGATCGCGGCCGCCGGCGGCATGGCCGGCGTGCTCGCCTGCGCGTGGGGTCTCGACGCCTTGCTCGCGCTCGCCCCCGCGGATTTGCCGCGCGTGAGCGAAGTGTCGGTCGATCTCGGCGTGCTGGCGGTCGCGTTGGGTTGCACGCTGCTGACCGGGCTCGGCGTCGGCCTCGCGCCCGCGCTGCGGCTCGCGCGCGTCGCGCCGCAGGATGTTTTGAAATCCAGTTCCACCGCGGCCACCGTGCGATCGCGGGGGCGCAGCCTGCTCGTGGCCGCGCAAATCGCGCTCTGCACCGCCCTCC
>JANNDM010000159.1:0-11316 GCA_031387725.1 Verrucomicrobiota bacterium
ACGCGCGTGGTGTCGGTGACGTTCTTGAAGTCCACGAACATGCCCTGCGCCGTCTCGGGCCGCAGGTAGGCGACGGACGAGGCGTCGGTCATGGCGCCGACGTTCGTCTGGAACATCATGTTGAAGGCGCGCGGGGCGGTCAGGCTGCCGGGCTCGCCGGTGGCGGGGGAGGGGATGAGCGGGATCTCGGCCTCGGCGGCTTCGGTGAAATCTTTCGCTACGACCGGCGCGAGCGCGCCGACAATGGCCTTCTTGCGCTTGAACGTTTCGGCGGCGGCCTGAAGGTCCCCGACGGTCTTCTCGCTTTCAAGGGCGGAGACGTAGCCGACGATCTTGCCGTCAACCACGACCGGCGACCAGAAGAGCTGGTCGGCGCGATAGCGCTGCTTGCTCGCCTTGCAGTCCACCAGCGGGTCACTGAAGCCGGCGACGTGGCCGGAAGCCTCCCAGACCTTCGGGTGCATGATGATGGAGGACTCGAGGCCGACAATGTCGTCGCGGCGGCGCACCATGTCGTTCCACCAGCAATCGCGGATGTTCTTCTTCAGCTCGGAGCCGAGCGGGCCGTAGTCGAAAAAGCCGTTGAGCCCGCCGTAGATCTCGGAGGACGGGTAGATGAAGCCCCGGCGCTTGGCGAGCGACACGATGGCTTCCATGAGGTTGGCGGGTTCGGCGGCGTTGGACATGGCGGGAAGGATCGCCCCCAACTGGATGTGGGGAGCAGCGGGCAAGTGAAGGCGGCCACCCGGGAGTGGTCAAGGCCGCGTCGCAGCATCCACTTCGCGCTTGCGGGGCGGGGCGGGCGGGCAAGGGTGGGCGGTTATGAAAGCCGCCTTCACCGCCAAGGAATACCGCCAGCTTCTCGAACTCGTGCATCTCGGCATGTGGACCGTCACCAGCTATCAGGGCGAGGACACGGCGGCCGCCAAGCGTTACTACGCACTCGACCAGAAGCTGCTGGAGCTGGCGACCGAGGCGGGCTGCGCAGATTTTGTGGAAAAACACACCGACGGCTCCCTGCAGCCGGCGCCGAAGCTGTCGGAGGATGAGCGGGTGCGCGAGATGCAGAGCGAATTCCAGAACGATGTCTTCTGGCACGAGCTGGTCACCCGGCTGGCCGACCGCGACCAAGCGGGCGACCAGGTAAAACGCGCCATGGACACGCCCGGCGTCGAGCCGCCGCCGTCACGCGACGACCACCTCAAAAAGATCGAGGACCGCTACTGGGCCGAGTTCGAGAAGCACGACCTCGCAAACATCGTGCTCCTCCGCGGCGGGCGGGGGTGATACTGAGGACAGATGACAGAGGACAGCAGGGACCGACTCCGCGTGGCGGAGCGAAGGCAAATCAGTAAGCGATCTTCAGCTTCTTATAGATGAAGTGCATCAGCCACGCCGGGCCGATGAGCAGGAAGACCACATCCTTGAAGAACGACGGTTTCTCGCCTTCGATCTTGTGGCCGATGAACTGGCCGATCCACGCCAGCACGAAAAGCCCGAGGCAAACCTGCCACACCGGCCGCCAGTGGAACAGGGCCAAGGCCTCGATCAGCAGGTAGCAGGCGGACATAAACGCCAGCAGTCCGAACGCCAGCGGGGTCGACAGGCGGAAGTAAAACATCAACGCCGCGAGCAGCAGCGGCTGCAGCCAGTTGAACCACGGTAGCGGGCCGGCCATGATCGCCGGCACCGGGATAGACCACAGCAGGCCCATCACGCTGAAAAAGATGATCGGCACACAGATCCAATGGATGGTCTCGTTGGTTCCGTCCTGGTGACTCTCACCATACTCGGCGAACCACTGGTCGGCTGATTTTCGCGGGGTGGCCATGTGATGCTGACAGGAAATTGCCCGCTCCCCGGCTAGGGCGCAAGCCCGGCGATGGCACCGAAACGGAGGTTTGCGGTCTGACTTTTCACCCCCACACTCGACCCGCCATGAAACTCTACCGCCGGTTGTTCGCCCTTCTCCTGTTGCCCGGCGCCCTGCTCGCCGCCGAGCGTTCGCTCAAGATCGACCGCAGCCGCTCCTTCGTGGACGTGGATGTGGACGCGACGAAGAATTTCACCGCGCACCTCGACGCCTACGACGCCAAGGTAGGCGTGGACGATGCCGGCAAGATCAAGGGCGCGGTGTTCACCTTCCGGTTCGCCGACCTCAAGTCCGGCAACGATTCGCGCGACGCCGACATGATCAAGTGGCTCGGCGGCGGCGCACCTGAGGGGCGCTTTGAGCTGGGCAACCTCGCCCTGACGCCCGACGGCCAGGGTCAGGCCTCGGGGCGGTTGATTTTCCACGGCGTCACCGAGCGAATTGAGTTTCCCATCAATGTCACCCGCGTCGACGGGGCCTACGCCATCACCGGCGAGACGACCATCGATTACCGCAACTGGAAGCTGAAGGTGATTCGCAAGGCCTTTCTTTTCACGGTGGCACCCGAGGTGAAGGTGCGCTTCAAACTGACCGGGATCCCGGTCGAAGAACCCGCCAAGTAACCCGCCCGTGATCGGCGGCACGGGCGGTGGCAAAGCAGGCTTGCCTTCTTCGCTCCGCAGGTTGGAGTTTTCCCAATGAAAGCGACAAAACTCCTCACGGTGCTCAGTCTGGCGGGTTGCATGGTGCTGGCGGCACAGGCCCCGGCGGCCGACACAGCAAAGACCACGACTGAGCCGACCATCACTTATCTCGACATCCCGGCAGCGGCGCCGGCCAAATCGGACGGCAGCACGGCCACTTTTGTCACCGGCAGCGACGCCACCCAGATCGCCCAATACGGGTTCAAGATGATTGAGCAGATCGGCGGCAAGATGATCGACGAGGTCAACCGCGAGCTGGCCAACCGCGAAATCAGCGAGGCCGTCAGCATCATGCATCTCAAGAGTATGGAGCTGCCCAAGCCGGTCGCCGGCCGGCCCGCGATCACCGCCATCAAGCGGACCAGCCTGCTCATCCGTGATCCGCGTAATGCGCCGGACGCAGCCGACACCGAGGCGTTAAACAAGATTCATGGGCAACTGATGGCCGACGAGACCCCGGACAAGATGCTCGTGCAAAAGATCGAGCGCGCCGGCCAGCCGGTCGAGTGGCGCGTCTACCGCCCGATCGCCGCCTCCCAGTCCTGCCTGGCCTGCCACGGCGACCCGAAGACCTTCCGACCCGGCGTGAAAGCTGCGCTCGACCTGCTTTTCCCCGAGGACAAAGCCGTGGAATACGGCGCGAAGGAATGGCGTGGCATCATCCGGGTGTCGCTGACGGCCCCGGCGGCGGCGAAGTAAGGCCGCGAAGTCTTCACGCCTCCAGCACAACATCGCCCTTGGGCTGGGCGATACAAGTCAGGCAGGTGCGCGCTTCCGGTGGACTGCCCGGGGGCTGGATATAGGCAACCTCACCCCATTGCATCGCCACGACACAGGTCCCGCAATTGCCGGCGCGGCAACCGGAAGCGATCACGATGCCGGCATGCTCGGCGAGATCGAGCAACGTGGCGTGGGTCCCGTCCCACGGCAGGGAACAGGCGCTCTTGCGGAAAGTAACCAGTGGCGGCATGGTTGGGGTTGAAGCCGCGGCCGGCGGGACGAGGCCGGCCCGCTTGAGACTCATCGGGCCGAAGGCCTCGAAGTGCAGGTGTGATTCGGGCACGCCCCAGGTCTTCAGGCCACTGGTCAGCGCCTCCATCATCGGCCCGGGGCCACAATAGTAGAAACGGAAATTACTGGAGGGCAGTTCGCGTTGCAGCAGCTCCGGAGAAATCCGGCCGTGGATGTGATAATCCTCACCGAGCCGGGCGCCCGCCTCCGGCTGGGAGTAACAAAGGCGCAGGTTAATATTCGGAATGTCGCGGACCAGGGTCTCGAGCTCGGTGGCGAACAGCCGCTCGCGGCCATTGCGCACGCCGTAGAAAAACCAGATCGGGCGGCGGCTCTTCTGGTGGGCCAGGGCGGCCAGCATGCAGTAAACCGGGGTGACGCCGATGCCGGCGCCAATCAGCACCACCGGGTCGGCCTCGCTGGGCTCGAGGCAGAAATTACCCAAGGGAGCGCGCAGATCCAGCAGGTCGCCTTCCTGGATCACGTCGTGAAACATGCCGGAACTGAGGCCGACCGTCGCCGCGCCGGGGCCGGCCGCCGGCACCCGCTTGACGCTGACGCGATAGTATCCCTGGTGCGCCCGGTCGCTCAGGCTGTAGCAGCGGATCAACTGGCTTTTCCCGTGCGTGCTGGGCAGGCGAAAAGTCAGATACTGGCCGGGTTTGAAAGCGGGCAGGGGCCTGGCGTCATGAGGCTTCAGGTGAAAGGAGCAAACCGAGGCGTTCTCCGTAATCTTGCGGCTGACGACAAATTTGCGAAAACCATTCCACGGCAGCGGCTCCTCCGCGAGACGGCGGTGCCGGGCGCGCGCGGCGGCCAGCTCTTCCTGCAGCTGTGCCATTTCCAGCGCGCGGCGGGCGGTCTCGGCACGGACCCGCTGCAAGGCGGAGATCACATTCAGGCCCAGCTGGACCGCCACCAGCCCGATGAGTGTTAGGCCAAGATAGGTCCAGAGCATGGGGGAGATTCTGGGGTGGGGTGGTTGAAGGCCGGCTCCGGCGCGACCGGCGGCGGGTGACGTTATTGGTGATACCCGCGCCACAGACAAACCGAATATCGTGGAGAATCGGCTTGCGCAGGAAATTCACAGCTTAATCTTGGCAACGAGGTTACGTCTCCTCTTCGCACCGCTTTTATGCCTATGCCGTCTTGTCCGGGCTGCCCCGACCACCGCCCCCCATGCGCCTGAGGGATTTGCTGACGGGCTCTCCCCGCCGGATGATGGCCGGACTGCTGCTGTCGCTGGTCCTGCCGGGCCGGACCAACGCGGTGCCGCAGGCCCTCAAGGTGACCGGCCCGGAAGCATGCGCGGAATGCCATGTCGAGGAAATCGAGGCCTGGAAGCGCACAAAGCACCGGAAGACGCTCCATGACCTGCCCCGCCGGCCGGAAACGGCGGCCATGCTCCTCCGCCTGGGTCTGGCCAATATTAAAACGGAGCGGCAGTGCGCGGATTGCCATTTTCTGGGCAAGATCATCGACGAGGAATACCAGATCGTGGCCGGCATCGCCTGCGAATCCTGTCACGGCGCGGCCGCGGACTGGGTCAAGACCCACGGCGATTACGGAAAGGGAATAACCAAAGCGACCGAGTCCGCGGAACACCGCGAAGCCCGCCGGGCCCAGGCGGTCGCCAGCGGCCTGCTTACCCCCGGCAACCTCTATGCCCTCGGGGCGACCTGTTACGCCTGCCATCTCTTGGCCGACGAAAAAATCACAAACACCGGTGGTCATATCCCGGGTAGCGTGGAATTTAATCTGCTTACCTGGTCCCAAGGCGAAGTCCGGCACACGATTCTGCACACGGACAACAAGGCCAATCCCGCGGCGACGCCCGAACGCCGCCGCGAACTTTTTGTGATCGGTTGTATCCTCGAGGTGGAGTTTTGTTTTCGCGCTGTGGCCCGCGCCACCGAGCGGGCCGGCTTTGGCGTCACCCAGGCCCGTCGCGCCGACGCCGCCCGTCAACTGCTCGAAAAAATCCAAAACCTGGCCCCCACGCCCGAACTCGCGGAGATCGTCGCGGTCGCCCGCGCGACCGGCCTACGGCTGAACAACGCGGCGGCGCTTATGGCCGCGGCGGAAAAGATCAGCGGGCTGGGACGCTCCTTCGCGGCGCGGGTGACCGGGGCCCAACTGGCCGGCATCGACGCCTTGCTGCCGGGGCCGGAACTCTCCAAGGGTAAACCCTACCAAGTGGGGGGCGCACCGTAGCTGGCCGCACCCACGAGGCACCATGGCCCGATCCACCAGCAGCGCCCCGATCTATCCGGGCTCCGTCCCGCCCCAGGCCGCCGCCAAACGCGCCGCCGCCCCGGAGCGCTGGGACAAACCCTTCAGCGCCGACATGGGGGAAGTCGACGTGGATCTGCTGCTCGCGCATCCGCTCTTCATCTCAACGCAACCGGGCCGCTTCCCGGCCTCGATTCCGCTCCGGGGCATCTTGAAAAACGACGCCCGGCTCCGCCGGTTTCAGAAGGGCGAGATCATCGTGCGGCAGGGCGACTACGGCCACTCGGCCTTTGTGATCCTCGATGGCGCGGCGCGGGTGTTCCTCAAGGAGCCGACGGCGGAACAACTCGGACATCGCAAGCAGGTCCGGCCGACCGTCTGGGGAAGCTTCAAGCGCTGGCTGCGGCGGCCCCGTTATGCCGAGCAGACGACCGCCCGGGATTCGGCCACGACGCTGGCACTGACGCGCGACGGCGAGGCGAGGATTTTTCTGCAGGACGTGCCGGGGGTGCTGGAGCCCGACCGCACAGCGCTGCTGGGCGCCGGTGAAATGTTTGGCGAGATCGCGGCGTTGGGCCGCACGCCCCGCACCGCGACCATCGTGGCGGATGGGGACACCCAGATGCTCGAGATCCGCTGGCAGGGCTTGCGGGAGATCCGCAAATACTCTCCCGAATGGAAGCAGCAGATCGACCAGCGCTACCGCGAGCGCAGCCTGCGGCGGCACCTGGCGGAAACTTCGCTGTTTTGGAACTTGTCCGAAGAGACCCTGGGCTTGATCGCCGACGCCACGCGGTTCGAGACGTTTGGGGAGTTTGACTGGCACCGCACCTATCATCGGGAGCGCGAGGTCGGCGAACGCGAGCGGTTGGAACAGGAGCCACTGATCGCGCGGGAAGGGGATTACCCCAACGGATTGCTGCTGGTGCGCAGCGGGTTTGCCCGGGTGAGCTGCCGTTACAACCACGGTGAACGCACCGAAAGCTATCTCGGCAAGGGCGAGGCCTTCGGCCTGGGCGAGCTCATCGCCGGCTGGCAGGGAAAATTCCGGCCGCTGCGCCACAGTCTGCGCGCCCTCGGTTACGTGGACGTCCTGTTTATCCCCACCGCCGTGCTGGAGCAGCACGTCTTTCCGCGGCTCACGCCGGAGCAACTGACCAATCTGACCAAGGATCTCGCGCCCGAGCCGGCGGGTTCGCCCCAACCCGACCATTCAGGCAACAGCTTCCTGGAATTCATCGTCGCCGGGCGCTTCATCAACGGGCGCGCCGCCATGCTGATCGACCTGGACCGCTGCACCCGGTGCGACGATTGCGTGCGCGCCTGCGCCGCGACGCACGACAACAACCCGCGCTTCATCCGCCACGGCCCCGAGTCGGGCGGCGTGATGGTGGCCAGTGCCTGCATGCATTGTGTGGACCCCGTCTGCATGATCGGCTGCCCGACCGGGGCCATCCACCGGGAAAGTATCAACGGTCAGGTGGAGATCAATCCCGACACCTGCATTGGCTGCAGCGTCTGCGCGCAAAGCTGCCCCTACGGCACGATCCAGATGGTCGCACTGCACGATGAAGCGGGCCTGCCGGTCGTCACCGAGGAAACCGGCGCGCCCATCCGCCGTGCCACCAAGTGCGACCTGTGCATCGATCAACCGGCCGGCCCGGCCTGCGTCAACGCCTGCCCCCACGACGCCCTGATCCGCGCTGACCTGCGGTCTTTCGACGATTTAAACCGATGGCTGCACCGATAAAATCATTCCGCGCCCGCCGCTGGCTGCTGTCCTTGGCGACCCTCGCGCTCGGCCTGGCTTTGGCGCTGGTCGCGTGGCTGGGCGCCAACGCCCTGCGCCCGGTGGGGCTTTATACCGGCTGGCTGCTGCTGGGCTTGGTGTTGCTCCTGACCTTTTTCAACGCCCGCAAGAAGCTGCCCTTTCTTCCGATCCTGAACGCCAGCACGTGGCTGCAGATTCATGTCTATGCCGGCTGGATCACGTGTTTTGTTTTTCTTTTGCACACCGGCGCGCGCCTGCCCGGGGGCCGGCTCGAAACCTTGCTCTGGGTTTGTTTCATCTTTGTGGCGGCGAGCGGCGTGTTCGGTCTCTGGCTCAGCCGCTGGCTGCCGCCGCGACTGGCCCGCTCGGGGGAGAGCCTGATCTACGAACGGATTCCCCTGCTGCGCCACCGCCTGGAAACCGAGGCCAAGGCGCTGGTGCACCAGGCGGAGACCGAGACCAAGTCCACCACGCTGGCTGATTTTTATGTGCGGGTGATGGGGGGCTATTTCGTGCGCCACCCGGCGTTGCTGGCTTCGCTGGCGGGCGACGAGGCCGAGCATCACGACGTAAAGCGCGAACTCGCGGCGTTGCGCCGCTTCCTTAACGAGCGCGAAATAGTCCTGGCCGACCAGCTCGAAGTCTTGCTGGAAGCGAAACGCAACCTCGATTGCCAGCTGGCCGGCCAGCGCCTGCTCAAGCTCTGGCTGTTGGTCCACATCCCGCTGACCTACGGATTGCTCGTTCTGGCGGGCGCCCATGTGTGGCTGGTCCTGCAGTATTCCCACCGGCTCTGATTCCCCCCGCCATGCGCCGCCTACTGCAAAGCATCATCTACAACCGCAAACTCTACGATCGACCGCAGGATGAATGGACCTGTGGGCGCGCGGCCGAGGGGTGCCCGTGTATTTATGGGCCCGGCCCGAAAGGGGAATGCCGCGCCACCGGCCAGTGCCTGCCGGCAAAAAAAGGCAATCGCTGGGTCTGCACGCGGGCCATCTCGCTGGGCGCCGAATGCGAGCCCGGTCCACGGCCGGACGGCACCTGTGGCTGCCCGGTGCCGCCGTGCCAGCCGCAACGCAGCCTGCGCGCCGAGCGCGGGCGGCTGGTCTGGTTGATCATCTGCCTGGCGCTGGGGTTGGTCGTGCTGGCGCTGTGGGGACAGACGAGAGCCGATTGGTCCAACCCTGGACCCTTGACCGCCCAGCACGCCATATCGGCGCATCGCTGCAGCGACTGCCATGTCGAATCCTTGGGTTTTACCCTTTCCGCCGGGGCCCGTTCGCTCCGGGTCCAGCAACACAATCAGCTTTGCAGCAACTGTCATGATCTCGGGCCGCACCGTGATTCACCCCATGGCGTGTCCGCCGCCGAACTCCTGGAGCTCGCCCGCACCCAGCAGAAGGCGGCGGGGCGGCGTCCGCTGCTGTTGGGGGTCGTGCAGACCATGGGCCCGTCCGAAGAGCTGGCTTGCGCCACCTGTCATCGCGAGCACCGGGGTCAGGATATCAACTTCAAACACCTGAGTGACCAACAGTGTCAGGTCTGCCATCAGGCACCCTTCAGCGGTTTCGCCGCCGGCCACCCGGAATTCGCCGGCTATCCCTATGAGCGCCGCACCCGCTTGCAGTTCGATCACGTGACGCACCTGCAAAAGCATTTTTCCGATGTGCGCGCCCCGGCTCCGGGCCCCACCTCCTGCGCCCAATGCCATGAACCGGGGGCGGATGGACGGCAGATGCTCGTCCGGAATTTCACGCAAACCTGCGCCTCATGCCACGCCAGTCAGATCGAGGGCACGGGCCGCGCCGGCGCCAAGGGCCTGGTGTTCTTCCGCCTACCCGCGTTCGACCTTGCGGCGATGCAAGCCACCGGGGCCGACCTCGGCGAATGGCCGGCCTTCTGTGACGGCGGCCTGACCCCGTTCATGCGCTGGTTGCTCGAGGGCGACGACAAAGCCCGCGCCGCACTCGACGTGTTGGGCAACCAGAATCTCGCCGATCTGAAGTCCGCCCCGCCGGTGCAAAAAGCCGCCGCCACCCAATTATTCTGGAGCATCAAGGAGCTGTTCGCCGACTTGGTCACGCAGGGCCAGCCGGTCATCAGGCGCCGTCTCGGTCCAGCGGCGGCAGTTCAACCCTCCCAGGCGCACCGCACCGGTCAGTTCTCCGCCGATGTCGCGCTCGCCGCGCAGCAGGCCTGGCTGCCCAACTTGTTGACGGAAGTGGCGGCCCATCGCCGCGGGCAAAAGATTCCCCCAGCCCCGGCGGCGGCCGTTCGCGGGGACGGCGCCGGACCGGGGCCGGTGGTTACCGGCACCCCCGCCTCGGACCCCGACGATTTGCTGTCTGATTTCCCGCCGGCAAACAACACCCCGGCTCCGACCGGCGGCGCCCTCGCCCTCCCGGTTGTCACTCTTCCCAGCCCCGTGGATTTTTATCCCGCCGAGGACCGTGTCGCCGCCGGCGGCTGGTATCGGCTGGATGAATCTTACACCCTTCATTACCGACCCGGCGACCACGACGATTCGTTCCTGCCCGCGTGGCTGGAGGGCACGGCAAACAATCCCGCGCCCACGGCCCAGAAAATATTCCAACAGCTTTCCGCGGACAATGCGCCGGGGGCCTGCATGAAGTGCCACTCCGTCGACCGGACCGCCACCGCCACCACGGTCAACTGGCGCGCCGCCCGGCCGGCGCCGGACGTGCGCCCGTTTACCACGTTCAAGCACACCGCGCATTTCAGTCTGATGGGTGATCAAGGCTGCGCCACCTGCCACACCATCGCGGTCGGCGCGGATTATGTCGGTTCCTTCGGGAGCAACCGCGATCCGGCGGTGTTTCGCAGCAACTTTGCGCCGCTCGCGAAAAGCATCTGTGCGACCTGTCATCAGCCGGCCCAGGCGGGCGAGAGCTGCCAGACCTGCCACAATTACCACACCGGCGAGATGCACCAGCTGCGCCTGCAGGCGGCGGAATTTCCCCAAGCCCTCGCCGCGCCTCCCCCGCGCTAGCGGAGCCGGACGCCAACCCTCTCTCCTCATGCGCTTCCTCGCGCTCGTCTTCGTCAATCTGCGCCGGCACAAACTGCGCGCCCTCATCGGCGTGGCCGGCATTGGCTTCGGGGTGGCGGCGATGCTCACGATCCTGGCCATCGTCAACGGCGCCATCGGGATGTTCGAGCGGATCCTGGCGGTGGATTCGCACTATCTGGTGTTCGAGAAAAACGTCTCGGATCTGTTTTTTAGCAGCGTGCCGGATGAGCAGACCGCCGCCCTGCGCGCGATGAAAAACGTGGCGGCGGCCGAACCGCTGCTGTTTGGCCTCGTGACCTCCGGCGACCGGCCGATCATCACCTGCTTCGGCCTCGAGGCGACCAACCCGCGCCTCGACCGGGCCCAGTGGCTCGCGGGCCGGCGCGAGGAATTCGGCCGGATCTCGGGCGGCATCTGGCTCGGCGCGCGCGCGGCAGAATTTCTGAGCGCGAAGGCGGGGCAGAAAATTGCCATCGGCAAGGGGGAGTTCGTCGTGGCCGGGATCTTCGCGACCGAGAACGGCTTCGAGGACGGCGGGGTCTTTTTACCGCTGCCCGTGGCCCAGGCCTTTTTCCGCCGCGAAGGCGTGGCCTCGATCGTGGCCCTCAAACTGCGCGACCAGACGCGCGGAGCGGAGTTCAAGCGGTCGGTCGAGGCGGCATACCCCGGCCTGTTGGCGCTCGAAAACCGG
>JANNDM010000060.1:0-30361 GCA_031387725.1 Verrucomicrobiota bacterium
GATCCCCTGGGACCGCAGCACCCGGCACAAGGCGACCTGCGAGCCGATGCAATCCCCGTCGGGTCGCTGGTGACCGATCACGACAGCCTTCTGCCCCTCGAGTTCATGCAGGAGAACGGCAAAACGACCGGCAAATTTCGTGTAATGGTTCATGGCGACGTGATCTCCCGGTCGATTTCCCCCAGCAGGGTCTCCACCCGCAGGGTGCGCGGAGCGTGGTTGTCGTGCACAAATGCCAGCAACGGCACATGCCGGAGGACAACGTTCTTTGCGAGCATCTCGCGGATCTCGTCGCGGTGGCGGATCAGCCATTTGCCGGCTGCCGCCGCCTCGGGCCCGGCGCCCAAGACGGAATAGAACACCTTGGCCTCGCGCAGATCGCCGGTGATCTCGACGCCGGTGATGGTGATGGCGACCGACTCGCTGCCATGCTTGCGGCGGAGATGTGCGCTGATTTCGCGCTGCAGGAGTTCGTTGACGCGGAGAAGGCGGTTGCTGCTCATGACGTGGGAGGGCGAAACGGGATGGAACCGTGGCCAGGCGTTGATGCCAAGCTCAGAGCGAGGCCCGGACCTTCTGGATCTCAAAGCACTCGATGCGATCGCCCGGCTGGTAACCGTCGTAGCCGTCGAGCCGGATGCCGCACTCAAGACCGGCGCGGACCTCATTGGCATCGTCCTTGAACCGGCGCAGGGTGCCGACCTTGCCCTCGAAAACGGATTCCTTGCCGCGGCGGACCCGGGCCGTGATGCCGCGGTTGATCTTGCCCTCGGTGACCAGGCAGCCGGCGACAAAACCCTTGGCCACCGGGAAGACCTGGCGGACCTCGGCGCCGCCGAGTTTGTTTTCCTTGAGGTCGGGGTCGAGCAGGTCGGCCATCATCTCCTTCACCTTGTCGCCCAGTTCGTAAATGATCTCAAAGGTCTCGATGGTGACGCCGTGGTGCTTGGCCAGCGCCGTGACCCCGTTCTCCTGCTTGGTGTTGAAACCGATGATGACGGCCTTCGAGGCGCTCGCCATGAGGACGTCATTCTTGCTGATGATGCCGACATCCGAGGCCACGATGTCGAGCGAGACCTTCGTGCTCTTGATCCCCTCGATCACATTCTTCACCGCCTCGAGCGATCCGAACACGTCGGACTTGAGCACCACGCGCAGGGTTTTGGCCGAGGTGGCGGCGATATTGGCGAACAGCGCGTCGAGGGAGATATCCTTCGGCACGGCATCCTCCGTGACCGTGGATTTCTTGAGCAGATCTTCCGCCTCCTCGGCGAAGCGCTCGGCCTCCCGGGCATTCTTCGCGGTGGTAAACCTGGTGCCGGAATCGGGCGAGCCGGACCAGCCGATGACCCGCACGGGCATCGCCGGGGGCGCTTCCTTCAAATTGTTGCCCTGATCGTCGAACATGGCGCGGACCTTGGCATAGTGCGGACCGCACACCAAGGCATCGCCGACGCGGAGGGTGCCGCGCTGCACGATGACGGTGGCGAGCGGACCGCGGCCCACGTCCACCTGGGACTCGATCACGACGCCGCTGGCCTCGGCCTTGGCATTGGCCTTCAGCTCCAGGACGTCGGCCTGGAGGAGAATCATGTCGAGCAGCTCGCTGATGCCCTGCCCCTTGATCGCGGCGACCGGCACCGTGACCGTCTCGCCGCCCCAATCCTCGGGCGCGATCTGGCGTTCCTGCATCTGCTGCTTCACCCGGTCAAGATTAGCGCCCTTCACGTCCATCTTGTTGACGGCGACCATGAGCGCGACCTTGGCGTCTTTGGCGTGCTGCAGCGCCTCATCGGTCTGCGGCATGAAGCCGTCATCGGCCGCGACCACGAGCACGGCAATGTCGGTGACGGAGGCGCCGCGGGCGCGCATCTTGGTGAAGGCGGCGTGGCCGGGAGTGTCGAGGAAGGTGATTTTGCGGGTGTTGTGCTCGACCTGGTAGGCGCCGATGTGCTGGGTGATGCCGCCCGCCTCGCCGGCGGCCACATTCGCCTTGCGGATGGCGTCCAGCAGGGAGGTCTTGCCGTGGTCGACGTGGCCGAGGATGCAGACCACCGGCGGCCGCGGCGCGAGATTCTTGAGATCCTCTTCCCGCGCCTTTTCCTCCTTATTGATCTTGGCCTTCTCGGGTGTGACGATGGGAACCGCGGTTTCGCCGCGGTGCTTGATGTCGAGCAGGAAGCCGTGCTTCTCGGCGACCTTGGTCGCGACCGCCTCGTCGATGGACTGGTTCATCGACGCAAAAATGCTCATCTCCATGAGCTCGGAGATCAACTTGAACGGCTTCAGCCCGAGCGCGACGGCGAACTCGCGGACGATGATCGGCGGTTTCAGGTGGATGATCTTAACCCCACCCTCCTCGGTCACCGAGATGGTGCTCACGGTCGTGGTGGGCACGGCGGGCGTCAGCGGCGCGGGCTTGGCCACCGGCGGCGGAGCGACGGGAGCCCTGGTCGGTGGTGCCGGAGGGACCGGGGCCGGCCGGGCGCTGGGCGTGGGGTAAACGGGGGAAATTCGGGGCGGAACCGGCGCATTGGTCGCCACGCGCGGAACCGCCATCGGCGGCGGCGGGGCTTTCATCACGGGAGACAGTGGCGGTTTAAGGGCGATAAGTGGGGACGGCGGCAGGGCGGCGGCGCGGGCGGCGGCGGCGGCCTTGGCCACTTCTTCCTTCTCCCGGACAATGTCCGCGGCGGACTTCACAAACACCCCGGCGGGCAGTTTGAGCGCGGGCGCCTCGGGTGCGGCCGGGACCGGGGCGGCGGGTGCCAAGACCGGGGCGGCCGGCTTGCCGTATTTCTTCTCGATCTCGTCGTAATAGATTTTGCTGACGGTGCTCGAAACCGACTTCGTATCCGCCGCGACATAACCCTGCTCCTTGAGCCAGGACAGCATGTCCTTGGGCTCAACGTTGTATTGCTTGGCGATCTCGTGGATACGGGCACTCATTCAGTAGGGCGGGCGCGGCAGGAAAGAGGAGTGGGTCAGGAGGCGGTAACCTTGGCGATGACGCCGGCCGCCTCTTCCTCGGTGAAGCCGAAGCCGACGAGATCGTTGGCCTCGACGCCCTCGAAGGCTGCGGGAGAGTTGATGCCATTCGCCACGAGGCGCTCGGCGACGGCCTTGTCGAAGGCGTAGGTGTTGACGAAAAGGCTGATGGCCTGCGCGCGCGGATCAACGATGACGACCTTGAACTCCTCGATGTCGAGGCGCCAGCCGACAAGGCGGGAGGTCAGGCGGGCATTCTGGCCCTTGCGCCCGATGGCGACGGCGAGATCCTCGTTCACCACGCGAACGAGGACGCGCTTGCTCTTCTCATCGAGGATGATCTCGCGCGGCACCGCCGGCTTGAGCGCCTCGATGAGCATTTCCTTCGTGTCAGCGTGGTAGGGAATAATGTCGATCTTCTCCCCGCCGAGTTCGCGGACGATGCTCTTCACGCGGGCGCCGCGGGCGCCGACGCACGCGCCGACCGGGTCAACCTTCGGGTCGGTGCTGACGACGGCGATCTTGGTGCGGTAGCCCGGTTCGCGGGCAAACGCCTCGATCTTGACGGTGCCGTCGGCGATCTCGGTGACTTCGAGCTCGAAGAGGCGGCGGACAAATTTGGGACTGGCGCGGCTGAGGATGATCTCGGGACCGCGGCTGCTGTTCTCGATCTCGAGCAGAATGCAGCGGATGCGCTCGCCGGGGGCGTATTCCTCGCCGGGCACCTGCTCCTTGCCGGGCATGACCGCCTCGGCCTTGCCGAGGTCGATGAAAAGATCGTTGCGCTCGCGACGACGGACGGTGCCGCTGACGATGTCGCCCACGGAATCCTTGAAGTCGTCGTAGATGCGCTCCTTCTCGAAGGCCCGGAGGCGCTGCATGATGGCCTGGCGGGCGGTTTGCGCGGCGATGCGGCCCAGATAGGACGGATCGATCTCCTTCTCGATGGTGTCACCGATGACGGCACCCGGCTTGAAGACCTGGGCTTTCTCGACGTGGATCTGCAGCTTGGAGTCGGACACGGAGTCGACCACCTTGAGGAGCGACCAAGCGGTCATCTGGCCGTTTTTCGCGTTGATGTCGATTTTGAGCTCCTGGCCCGAATTCACACCCTTCAACGCCGCGGTCTTGATCGCGTTGACGATGGTGGAGATCATGTCGGCACGGGGAATGCCCTTCTCCTTTTCCATGTATTCGAGGACGGACAGGATTTCGCTGCTCATGGTGTGTGTGGATTAATGGGGAAAAAAAAGGCGGACCCGAGGGCCCACCTTTTAGAAAGTGAACTAGTTATAGGGGGCGGAACATATTCCTCCCCGCGAACGCTTGTCAAGCCCCCGGCCAGATTTCTGTCCGTCAGTGACTTGCGCGTGCCTCGTGCTCCAATAGCCACCCCAGCAAACCCTGCGCCCAGCCGTGGCAATAGGGCTCAGCGCCGCGCCCAGCGATGCCTAGTCTTGGCAGGGCATTCTTCACTTGATCCGGCCCATCGCCGAGGAACCAGTGAAACCAAATCGCCTCGAGGTCGCCGCCGGATTCCGCGGCGAGCAGCGGCAGGAAACCGTCACACACCAGATTGTCCAGCCGCGTGCCCCCCACGGCGCCACCGAGGAGTTCGCGCGCGAACATTTCGCGTCGCTGGCCCAAACCCAGCGCGCGTCGCGTGAGATTGGTCGGCGTCGCCTCCTGCCCTCCAGCCGGCAGCGTTTTCACCATCTGGCGCAACCGCTCCGGCCAATCCGGGTGCGCCGCGACCCAAGCCTGATACTGACGCAGCCGGGTTTGCGGGTGATTCGCCGGCCGCACTCCCTGCGTCTGCCAGAGCGCCCCGCTCTCCTCGTAGATTTGCGCGGCCTCAAGGCCGGCGGTCCAGGCCGCGAGAGGATACTTTGTCGCCACGGTCAGCATCGCCGTGCGATTGTGCCGGTAACCAAGGATTTCCAGTGCTGTGCAATGCGCCGCCGCCGTCCACCCCACCCGCTCGATCCGCAGCTTCCCGAAACGCACCTTCTGCTGCCAGCGCTCAATCGCTTTTTGCCGGATTAATTGCAGCCGCTCCCGGGCCGGCTGGGCCGCCAGTTCGGCGAACATTTCCCACTTGTCCCGCGCCGTGATCGCTTCCAGCGCATCATCCGAGGCGTATTCCTCCAGGTCGCGATGCAGCAGCGGCAACAGCACCAACGTCGGAAGCTCGCTCCCGTCGCCCCGGACCGCCGGCCGCTCCCCTGCTCCGGGCGGGAATAACACGACATGCAGCGCGACGTTGTCGTAAGCGCGATCCGTTTCGTGCCGGTGCGCGCGCCAGTCCGCGGCGTGGAAATGCACCTCGACATCCCCGGTGGCCGCCACGCCCCCAATCACCAGTTGGGCCCCGCCAAAATCCGGCCCGCCGAGCAAATTCCAGGCACCCATGGTGCGGATCTCCAATGGCCGGCCATCCGTCAATCGCAGCCGGGTGCGGTCAAAATCCCCGCGCAACCAGATTTTCTGCACCACCCGCTCAGTAATGGTGAACGGCCCATAGAGGCCCTGCATCTCCGCGACTTGGTTGCTTGGTAGGGTCATCGTGGCAAATCCCACCGTCCGGCCCGGAGTGGCGAACTTGCAGACTCGACACTGCGATTAAATTGCCAACGCTGCCAGTCGAAACCTGCAACCGCCAGCGCTCCGGAAGGGTGGCAGAGTGGTCTATCGCGGCGGTCTTGAAATTCAGAAATATATCTTCTGAAAACGCCTTCTCACTCTGAAAACTCGCGACCGGAAACGACCAAATTGGTCAAATACAGGACTTGGAATTGTCACTGGATTGCCAACAGGGTAACCGAATGATTCCTATCAGTCGTTCGCACAGGAGATGTGCAAATGCATCGATGTCTCAACAGTAGGGGCATTCGAACCCAGTTGGGGACGATCACCTCGCGCTTTTTATTCAGGTAGATCCGGCCGCCCATGTGACTGCCGCATCGAACAGTTTCAATCCCGTTTCGTTGAGAGCGTCAAACGACTCCCCGTCCAGGAAGAACATCACACGCCGCGCCGGAGCGACAAATTCGCCATCCATGATGACGCCCTTTTCATAGCCGTAGATGACCGCTTTTTCCGGAACACCTGCGATCGTGGCAATAATGATGGCCCCCAACCCGGGTTTTCCCCAAGTGAAAACCTTGAGTTTTTCGTTGGTCACATTCGCCAGCCCGTTTGGCTGCCCACCCTGCAGCGGGTGCGGTGCGTTGACGAACCAGAATGCGTGATCCTGCCGCTCGTCGCCAAAGTCCACGCCTTCGGATTTCCCGGACATGCCCATGTCATCCAGAATCCTCGCCTCGGAAACCACCACCGGCAAACGGCAGTCGCGATATTTGGCGGCAACCACTCGGGCCGAAACACTGGCCGAGATCACCACGATATCTTGGCCGTCGGCCTTCGCGGCGGGGTCGGATTCGCTCGCGACTGTCACGACGAATCCCAGGGACCTCAGGTGATTTTGAGCATTTTCATCAGTCATAACGCGCTCCTTGAACTTCGCTCCCCCGACATAGAGGAGTCTTTTTCCTTTTAACAAGGGATTGCCATCTGCAGCCATCGCAACACCTGATGCGCTGAGGAAGGTGACAAGAATGGCAAAGGCGAGCAGTCGCGAGTGTAAGAAATATTTCATGAGATGATTCTATCAATACTTGAGGGAAGCGGAAATGAAGTAGAGGCGCCCGATAGGTGAATACGTCGAGACATCCGCATTGGCATTATTGGAACTCGCGGGATAAGAGCGCGGAGCCAGCGGCGGCATCTTGTTGGCCAGGTTGTTCACTCCGATCGTGAATCTCATGCCTTGGGCGTAGCCCAGATAGCCACTGGCCCCCTTTGCCACCGTGTGCGAAAACTGGAGATTCCAACTGGCGTAGGCTGCAACCTTGGTGCGGGAGTTGGTGCTCAGGTAAATTTCGGGTATTCTGCCACTGCCAATGTCAACCGTGGAAGACATGTAGGAATTCCCCAGGGTAATATCGTTCCCACGGTTCCGCCACTCCACCGTGGTGTAGGCGGAGAACTGCGGGGCTGTTCCCGCCATCAAAGAGCCGTTGGTGGAATACCCGGCGAATTCGTAGAACGGCGCATCCCGCACCGCGGAAACACGACGGGAGATAAGGTAGGATCCGGTGGTTTCGAACGTGAACGTCCCCCACCCTTCGATCCGCCGCTCATAAGCCACCGCGACATCGAGGGCCTCGTTACGGACACCCCCCGCATTTATCCGGCGGTCCAAAATGTAGACGTCACCCGCGTAGCCTGGGCTGTTAAAATATGCGGCCAACCCTCCCGGGACTGAGATCGGCGCTTGCGTTGTCCCGGCCTGGCCCGGGGCTCCCTTGACGGTCACCGAGCTGAAAAAGGGCGATGCCGAGCCCAGCGTATTGACGCTGGCAACAATGTTGATGCCGTCGATGCCGGCGGGAAAGCCGCTTTGTAAGACGTTGATGTAGTCAAGGGAGATGGTCAGGCCCTTTATCGCCCGCGGGGAAAGTGCGAGGCCCATCGAGCGGGACTGCGCGGTAGCCGGTTGCAAATTCGGATTGCCCGATGTCCCAATAAAATAGCTAGTCGTGCTCGTCACGCCGATCGGCACCAAGATTCCGCCGGGGGCGGACGAGGACCCCGGGGCGAAGCTGGTGGGACCAAATTCATCGTATAAAGTTGGAGCAGCGAAGGATTTCGAGTAGGTGAAGCGCAACGTAAGCTGCTTGTCGTAAGGCTGCCACCGCAGACCGATCTTGGGCACCCGGGAGTTGCCATAATCGCTGTAGCGCTCGTAGCGGCCGGCGAGTGAAAGATCCAATGCCCTGACGCCGGGCAGCGACCAGCTTTCTCCCGTTAGCGGCACGCGCACCTCACCATAGAAGGCGTCAACGGTCCGGCTGCTCGCGAAAGGATCGAAGAAGAGTCCCGTGGTCCAGTTGTTCCGGCTGGGATCGGTGCTGGCGTTGTAGGAATTGGCGTCCGGAGTCGCCGATAGTTTCTCGCGCCGGGTGGCCGCACCGACCACAAAACCAATCTTTCCGGCGGGAGCCCGGAATGGCAGGCCGACGATCTTCGCATCCAGGGAGGCGAGTGAGCCTGCGGTATTGATCACCTCCGTGCCGTAAACATTCGCCAGCGAAGCGGGATTGATACCGGAGCGGGCAAACGGATTGAGCGCGGGTTGCACGACCAAGGCCCCGCTAGTGGAGAATCCAGCCAGGACCTTGCTGAATGCGCCGTTCGCGACCGCGTTGCCGGCCGCATCAAACCCACCGGCAATGGCGGCGTTGAGATTGGGGCGAAAGAGATTGTTGGTAAGCTGCTGCTCCACCGCGTTGCGATTAAACATGTAGCCCACCTCCCAATTCCAATTGGGATTGATTTCACCGCGAAATCCCAATGTGAAGCGGTATCCCTTCGCTGAATTGAGTGTTTGCATCGGGGTTTGCGTCGAACCGACCAGAACACCCGAAACGTCGGTGGTCAGCGGATTATATGGGGCTCCCGCTGCGACTGTGACGGCCCTGAAATTCGCGAATACCGCTGCGGTTTGAGTTGAACTCGTTGTGGCAGAATACATGAAGTCCCCAAATACCGTCAGCTTCCGGTCAATGAGGACGGCGGAGAAATTGGCGACTGCGGCCTTTTGCTCTTGTTGCAACAACACCGACACAAAAGGGGCCACGTCGAATAGAGGAATCGATGGATTGCCGGGGGCCATATAAGTGCCGTTCGCAACCAGTGCGCCGATATTAGTTGCAGTCGCGTTTGCCCCGACGGAGTTGCTCTGGCTCGGCGAACCAAGGCTTGGGTTTAAGTAGTTACCGCCGACAAATCCCGGGAAATTCGTCCCGGTTTTCAGAACCGACGAAACAAATGGCCGGTCTTTCTCCCGCAGCGGATCCGTTTTCGACCAGCTACCGGAAACGGTGATACTTACTCCCTTTACCGCGCCGCCGACCACTACGTAGCCCGACCGCTCGCTGTAGTGGCCCTGGTTAGCCGTGACCGCGAAGCGACCGCCGACTTCCGCGCCCTGGTAGGTCGATTTCGTGATAATGTTCACCACCCCGCCGATGGCGTCGGAGCCATAGATTGCCGATGCTCCGTCGGTCAGAACTTCGATCCGATCAATCGCGGCCACCGCGATCTGATTGATATCAACAAAGCTTTTCCCATTCACGCCGTTCACGCTGCTGGTGGCCATTCGCCGGCCATTGACTAGCACCAGGGTCGAGAGGTTCCGTAGTGCGATCTGGGATCCGCCGGCGGTGTATTGATTGGTGTTCGTCGCGTTGCTGTTGCCCGTATTGCTTCGCCCGGCGAAAGCGGGCACGCTTTTGCGCAAAATTTCGAGAAGATTGGCGTTCAGCCCGGTGTTTTCAATTTGCTTTTGTCCCAGAACGACCACGGGCACGTCGGTCGCGTCGGCCGCAGTCGGAATATTCGAGCCGGTTACGATCAGGGCCGTGAGCTTCAGGACATCATCCTTGCTCTCACTGCTTGGGCTGGTCGGCTGGTCGCTGTTTTTCTGCGCCAGCCTTGGGGCGTTTGGGTCGGAATTCCGGGTGAGTGTAAACCCACCTCCTTTCTTGTCTGCCAACACGACTAGCCCGGTGCCTGTGATCATTTGATCGAGGGCCTCGTGCGCCGTCATTTCGCCCCGCACCGCATTGGTTCTGATTCCAGCAATGGCCTCGACTGAATAGAGCAGGCGTTCATCCGCGCCGGTCTGCGCCGTGAATTGCCGCAGGGTGTCCGCAGCCTTCCCGGCCGGGATATCGAAGCTCCTGTTTTCCGCACCGGTGGCGGAAAGACTCAACCAGGAAAAGCATGAAAGACAGAGCAAGAAGAGCATAGCTCTCCGAACGATGGCGCAAGGGGTTGGGGTAATCATACACTCATACAACGGGATCACCCTTCAAAGTCTCTAAAGGTATTTTCAACCGGACCTGCCGGCTACCTGGCCAGACGCAAAATTGTTTTGTTCTCCCGCTGCTCAACGGCCACGCCGAAATCCGCGGTCAGGAATGAAACGAACGCCTCGTAGTCGTGCGCCGGGAACTTGCCACCGAATCTCCGGGCAGCCAGCCTGGCATCCGCAATGACCAGCTTGTGACGGTTATACCGATTGAATTCGGCGATGACGTTCACGAGCGGCTCATCACTGAAATCAAGGATGCGAGATTGCCACGCAAGCTGGCGTTGAATCTCTGCCTGCTGGACCGCCACTATCGGCGCTGGGATCGAAGCCCCGGTCCCGTCAGAAACCAATATGACCACCCGCTGCCCGGCGATCAGCAGCTCCTCCGCGATGGTGCTTGCCGGCACCCCGATATCCAGCCGCGACCGCCCGACCGCCAGCAAAGTCTGTCCGGAGGCGGAGTCATCCACGCGCACCTTGCCCTCCGTAACGAGCACCTCAACAGCCTTTGGGTCCAGTCGCACATTAAAGGCGGTGCCGACCGCACGAACATCAACCCCTCCCGCCCGCACGATGAATGGCCGGGCGGCATCCTTGTTGACAGCGAAGTTGGCCTCGCCGCGGACCAGACGGATCCTCCTCTCGGATGGCGTGAAGCTGACCTCCACCGCGCTATCCGTGTTTAAGGCCACGACCGAACCATCGGGCAGATTCACGGTCTTGAAGCCACCAATCTCGGTGACTTCACTGCGCTGCGACCATCCGGCGTTCGGGTTGTTGGCGGGGTGGAAAACGAAAAACCCGATGGCAATTGCCGCCGCGGCGGCCAAGGGCGCTGCCAGCCAGCGGAGGACCGGGCTCGACGCACGTTGCAATGGAAACCGCGCGGCGGGCACCTGCGCGAGCACATCCCAGGCCTCCTGGAGTTTTGCATGCATCCGGGCGTGCCGCACATCCGCTTGCAGCCAACCCGCGAGCTCACGCTGTTGGGCCGGGGTCAGACCGCGATCCTGCCGGACCAGCCAGTCTGCCGCCGCCAGCTCCACCGGGTCGGGCGAAATGTCGTCATGCTTGAAAAGATGGTCAGGTGACATTTGCCCCCCCTTTCAAAACCCCGCGAGCTTCGAGATATTGCCGGCAGCGCACTATCCCGATGGCGAGCTGGGCGTTGACGGTGTTCTCCGAAATCCGCATCCGTTGCGCGATTTCACGGTAGGAAAGGCCATGGAGCCGGCGCATGATGATCACCTCGCGGCAGCGCCCGGGGAGGGCCTGGATGGCCTCTGCAAGGAGATCGATTTCCTGGGCATGACTGGTGATTTCGGCGGCATCGGCTCTATCCTCTACGACGGGACAGCCCGCCTGTTCCTCTAGCTCCTCAAGCGAAACACTTCGGTTACGCCGGAAAAGATCATAGGCCAGATTACGTGCAACGGTAAAAAGAAAGGGGCGCGGCTCAAAAACGGTGCCGGAATTGCGGGAGCGAAACATGCGCGCATAAGCCTCTTGAACCAGATCATCGACATCAGTCAACGTGGGGAACTTCTTATGCAAATACGAACGAAGGTCGGCCTCATGGGGGTGCACTTGTTCACGGAACCAGCGGGCTTGCTCGGCCATCCGCTCCCGATCGTTGGCATAGGGCACCAAGCCATTGAGTGAAGTGGCCACCAGCGGCATGCGGTCGGGTGCTGTCGGCGAAAAATTCACACACTAAGTGGGGTAAAAGGGCGAGGAAGCTAAGGAAGACTAGTCACGGTTGAGATGGCGAAGGCGGGCAGATCGGGGATTAACCACGCTGGCACAGTTGCAGCGGGATACCCCACGGGTCCCGCATCATGAGCAAGATGGTCCCGTCGCGCGTCGTTGTTTCCGATACAAAGCTGGCACCAGCCTCCGCGAGGCGGGATTTTTCGGACCTTGCCCCTAAAACCACGAAGCCCAGATGAAAGACCGTCGGGTCCTGCCGAACGTAATCCGGAATGGGCGCCGCCGGATTGGAATACAGCTCCAACATCACGCCTCGATCATCTTTGCCCAGGATGGTCTTGAAGGGCGCAACCTGTTCGCCACGGATGATGGTGAAACCCAGGTGTCCGACATACCAAGCGATGAGCGCCTGGATGTCCGGCACGTTGAGTGCAATATGTTCAAGTCTCATGGAATTGGGTTGTTCGCCTACATCCGGCAGATGAGCAGTTCGCGCTCAAACATGAGCTCCTTGGGCAGGTGGGCATGCAGGTCGAGGAAGAGCTCCTCGTGGCCGAGCACCTCGGCGCGCCACGCGGCGCGGTCGAAGGTCTGCAGCTCCTCGAACTTCTCCTCCGGGAAATCCATGCCCTCCCACTCCAGGTCCTGGTAGCGCGGCATCGAGCGGATCAGGTGCAGGATCTTCGTCAGGGGCTTGGCGGATTTAGTCATGGGAGACCCTATCAGGAACGCATGCAGGGCCGGTCAGGGCAGCAGGCAGGGTTCAGGGCGCTTGCAATATTGCCTGGGTTGGCGCCGGAAGCTTGTCGGCATGGAGCAGGAAGAGGCTCACCTGCCACATTTCCTGGTCGGTGAGGGTATCGGTGTAGCCCGGCATGCCGGTCAGGCGGATGCCGTTCTTCACCTTCCAGTAGATTTCGCCAACCGGATCATCAGTCACGCCCTTCTTCGGGGGCAGAAGCTGCGGAGGAAAGGGAAACATGCCCCGGGCAATGAACGACGGCGACTGACCGAGCCGCCCATGGCAGACGGAGCACTGGGCCTGATACACCTTCGCCCCCACAATGAGGTTGGTCTCGTCCGCCGGCAGCGGCGACGGCTTGTCGATTTCCTTGGCCATCGCCGCATGAATGGCCATCCGGGCCAGCGACTTTTCAAACGGCAGCGGCGCTCCCTTCGTGGCGACGGGCATGCCACCGAGCCGCACGAATAGAAAACCAGCCACCAACGGGATGATGACGCCAATGACGATTCCGAGCAGTATTTTTTTCATAGAAGCGATTGTTTATGGTGAGAACGTGGCTGCGGGCTCGTTTGCCTGCGCATTACCGTCGGAACTGCCAGCCGATGTAGGCGATCAAGGTCGCCCGCGGTTCGTCATGGTTGTGCAGTTCGCGACCGACGGAGAGCATGAAGGAGGTGCGCTCGCTCAGTTCGATCACGACGCCGAGATTCGTGACGAGGAGCGAGCTATGCAGGCCGGCGTTGGCCTCGCCCGCCAATTCCACCGCCACCTCCACCTTCTCCGTGAAGCGGTGCCCGGCGGAGATACCGTAGAACCAGGTGTCGCCCCTGGACCGGAATTCCCGGCCGGCCTGCGACACGATGGTGACCGGCCCCATCTCCTGCTCGAACTGGAACGGCAGCTTGAGCGCCGAGCCGTGGTCGACCAGGCCGCGATCCGCGGCGTTCGAGCCGGGGTTGCTGAACTCCCATTGCGGGTAAACCGAAACAGCCGGGCCTTTCTCGCCGGCATCGAAGAAGCGCCACTTCACGCCGAACTCGGAGTTGCCGAGGCCGGACAGGCTCGGGCTGCCGTCCCCGTGGACGCTCAGGTAGGGCACCTCATACTTGAGCTGGATGCGGTCACCAATACCGTAGTTGAGGTCGAGCAGCGGCATTTCGGACAGCCGCAAGCCCGCGCGCCGTTCCGTGCTGACGCCAATGTTGATTTCCCAATGCCCGTCGCCGGGTGTGCCCGGATCATCTGTGATGAGCGGCGGGCTGCCCTCAGACCGCAGCACGGGCGTGATCGAAGCGGCCAATGCCAGCAGCACTATGATGCGTGGGAGCAGAACTAAGGATGATTTTGCCATGATGCCGTTAATGAAGAGAGCCGCATCCGGTAATTCCATGAGGCGAACGGAGCACCAGCCTAGCGGGCTGAGTAGGTCAGGAGCACAAATGTGCCCGGGAAAAACCTGTTGGGATAAAATGGAGCCAGGTTCGTTCGCCAGGGTTCCGTGGGATCCACTGTGCCTTCCGCGGTGACCAGATAGACCTTCTTGGTCTGATGGTCCAAAGCCATGGTCTTCGCGTAGGGACGCGTGGTGGCCGCCTCCGCCAGTCTGTAGGTGTTCGCGTCGACCTGCTCGATAATGACAAGCGTCCCGTCAAAGCCGTTGGAAGTGTAGATGCGCCGGGTTTCCGGATCGAAGATAACCGCATCATTGCCGCGGCCGATGGCTGGCCGGGCCACGACCTTTCCCGTGTCGGCATCCAGCACCGCCAGCACCGGTTTCTCACCGCGGCCGGCCACGAAGATGCGTTTGCTGACCGGATCGTAATCAAGGCCGCTGAGCAGCTCGCAGCCCTCGGTCGGCCATTCGGCCGTGATTTTTCGCTCGGCCACGTTGATCCGGATGACCTTGTTGCGGTCGCGCAGGGCGAGGAAGAAATTCCCCTGCCCGTCCGCCGCGGCACCCTCGAGCTTCGAACTGTCGATCGCGAGCTTGCCGGTCACTTTGGCGGTGGCCGCGTCGACGAAGACGACGGCCTGACTGTCGCCCATCGTGATCATCAGTTCCTTGGAAACCGGATCATAGAAACAGTTGTCCGCGTTGTCGCCGAACTTCACGCGTCCGAGCTTCTTCAGCGTGGAAAGCTGAAACACGGTGGCCGTTCCGTCCGTGTTGACGACATAGGCCCGGTCAAACTCCGGCACCAGCCGGGTTGTGTTGCCGCCGGCCGTGTCCTCCAAGGTCTTCAGGATCTTTCCCGCCTTCGCGTCATAGACCGTGACGCCGTCGTGGCGGCGGGAGACGAAAAGCCAGGAGCGCTCCTGGTCGAAAGTGAGATAGTCCCAGTCCGGCGAGCTGTCGGCGGAGATCGTAAGCGCCGACTCAAGCCGGTAGAACGGTTTAGCACCCGCTTCAGCCGGGATGAGAATCAGCGCCAGCAAGCAGGCGGACCGGGTGAGAAGAGACTGAACATGATTTTTCATGCGGAGGATGGGTTGAAGGATCAATGGGTGTAATTGTTCAACGATCGGGATTGGCGAGGCGGCACCGGCAATGCGGCGGAGGCCGTCAGCCAGAGGACGGCGAACAGCAGGCCGAGCGCGGACTGTCGCGGAACACGCATCACGGGAAATCAGCCCCGCAGGACGTTTTTCGCCTCGGGCGTGGTGGCGTCGAAGCTGCCGTCCCACTTGGCCACGATGAGCGTGGCCAAGGTGTTGCCGATGAAGTTGGTGATGGCGCGGGCCTCGGACATGAAACGGTCCACGCCGAGGATGAGCGCCATGCCCGCCACCGGCACGGTGCCGGTGGCCGCAAGGGTGGCGGCCAGCACGATGAAGCCGCTGCCGGTGACGCCAGCCGCGCCCTTCGAGGTGATCAGCAGCACCACCAACAGGCCGATCTGGCCGCCGAGCGAGAGCGCCGTGTCCGTGGCCTGCGCGATGAAGAGCGCCGCCATCGTCAGGTAGATGCAGGTGCCGTCGAGGTTGAACGAGTAGCCGGTGGGCACCACGAGGCCCACGACCGAGCGGGCGCAGCCCGCCCGTTCCATCTTTTCCATCAGGCCCGGCAGCGCGACCTCGGAGGACGAGGTGCCGATGACGATCAGCAGTTCCTCGCGCACATAGCGGAGGATTTTCCAAAGGCTGAACCCGCCCGCGCGGGCGATGCCGCCGAGCACGACGAGAATGAAGACGCCGCAGGTCAGGTAGACGCAGGCCATGAGCTTCGCGAGGGCCGCGAGCGACCCGAGGCCGTATTTGCCGACGGTGAAGGCCATGGCCCCGAAGGCCGCGATGGGGGCCAGCCGCGTGACCAGCGACACGATGCTGAAAAACATCTTCGCCCCCTCGTGAAGCAGGTTGGTGATCGGCCGGGCCTGCTCGCCGAGCCGCGCCAGGGCGAAGCCGGAGAACAGGGCGATGACGAGCACTTGCAAAATGTCGCCGTCCACAAAAGCGCTGACAAAGGTGTTGGGGATGAGGTGCAGCAGCCAGTCGACGGTGCTGAGATTTGCCGCCGCCTTGGTGTAGGCGGTGAGCGCGCCGGTATCGAGCGTGGCCACGTTGGCGTGGACGCCCGCGCCCGGTGTGAAGACATTGCCGACGATGAGCCCTATGATGAGCGCCAGGGTGGTGACGACCTCAAAGTAGATGAGCGCCTTCACCCCCACCCGGCCGACCTTCTTCATGTCGCCCATGCCTGCGATGCCGGCCACGACCGTGGTGAAGATGATCGGGGCGATGAGCATCTTGATGAGCTTGATGAAGCCGTCGCCCAGCGGCTTGAGCGGCACCGCCCAGTCTGGGGCCACGACGCCGAGCACAACCCCGACCACAATGGCCATGAGCACCTGGACGTAGAGGGAGTGGAGGTATTTCATAATAAGGGTGTCTTTGTTATTCGTTCGGCGCGCCGCCGCGCGGACCAGGCAGGTTTGGATTCAGGCAGGGCGGGAGATTCGGACATGATGCGGCCTGCAGGCCCGTGAAGGGCACGGCCGACCGTGCAGCTGGATTGAAACGACCGTGACCGCCGGTCAGAATGCGCCGATCGCCCAAGCCAGTGACGCTTCCACCAGCTTGAGCCCGTTGTCGTTGATCTGGGGAAAGGTCTCGGTGTTGACGAAGAGCAGAACCCGGCGGTCCGGCGCGGTGGAATTATCACCCATCAGCGCGCCCTTCTCGTAACCGAAGATCGCCGCCTTGTCCGGATCGCCCGCGATGACGGCAATGACGATCGCCCCGTTTGTCGCCTTGCCCCAGTGGAGCGAGGGCGTCTTGCCCTTGTGGACGGCCAGCATGCCGTTCGGCAGACCGGCTTGCATCGGATGCGGCGCGTTGACGAGAAGGATGGGCTCGTTTTTCTGGTTCTCGCCGTAATCGACGCCCTGGCGGAGACCGGTAATCCCCATGTCGTCCGCCACAAAACTCTCCATGATAACGACCGCGGCGCGGGTGTTGCGGTATTTTCCCATGAGGACGCGCGCTTGGGTCGTGGAGCCAATGACCACCACATCCTGGTTGTCGGCCAGCGTGCCCGGCTCAGTCTGGTCCGCAAAGGTCACCGTGAAGCCGAGTGCGGCGAGGTATTGCAGCGGGGCTGCATCCAGGGCCTTGTCCTCGCTGGTGGAAGCCCCGACGTAGAGCAGATTTTTGCCCTTGAACGCGGGGTTCGGCGTGGCCGCGGCGGCTGAAGCGGCCAGGGTGATGACGGCCATCGCGGCCAGGAGGGAACGCGAGATGGTTTTAAGATTCATTCTGATGATAGGGAATGGGGTTGGCGTGAAGGGGGCGGCTTAATGGGCGTCCGAGTCGGACTGGACCAGGCTGCCGTCGGCCTGGAAGTATTGAACCATGCCGATTCGGGCCTGGTAGATGATGGTGACGTCCTTCGTCAGCTGCTGCACATTGAGCAGCTCGCCGTGGCCGATTTCCTTTTTGATCAGCTCGCGCGGACCGGCCGGGACATCGTCGAGGTTGATCTGGCTCTCCACGGCGAGAATCTTGCCGTTGGCATCATAGATGACGTCCTTGATCAGCGCCTTGCTCAGGAAATTGGACTGGCCGGGCAGTTCCATCACGAGTTCATACTCCGGAGTCGCGAGTCCTTCCCGCAGGTTCAGCTCGTAGTGCATGCAAACGGCGATCTCCTCCTTGACCAGCGGCTGCACGGCGGCCGGAAGATCCTCAACGCGCACCTTCTTCTTCACGACGTCCGGCACCTTGTAGACAGCGGGGCGCCCGTCGGCGAAATACTTCGGCTTGTGCCAGTATTGCACGGCGTATTGGGTGCCGCCCTCGCGGGTCACCTGCTCCACGCGGAGCAACCGGCCGGAACCAACCTGCTTCTTGATGGCATCGCGCGCGGCCGCCGGGACCTTGTCCAGCGCGACCGATTCCCGCACACCGTTGGGACCGGAGACCACCGCGTTCGGGTTCACGCCCCAGAAGGGATCGATCGCCCGGGCAAATTTGACGGTGGCAAAGTCCGGGGTGACGTAGCTGGCCACGGGATCGACGTAGAAGGCCTGGAAGGTTTCCCATTCGATTATGCCGTCTAGCAGGGCCGACACTTCCGGGGTCGTGCGCCCTTCCGGGGAGGATTCGCTGACCAGATACAGGTCGCGCATCGAACGATAAGGCAGGATTTGGGTGAAGACGCCCTGCTCCTCGCCGTAAAGATTCTTCAGAGTGACTTTATGCACGGGCAGGTTGTATTTCTCCATGTTCGCGTCCTTGCCCGCGTTCCATTTGGCAAACTGAGGTTCGAGGCCCTGTTTGATCTTGCGCGAACGAGCGGTGATGATCCGGACCTCGGACCATTCGAAATTCGGCTGAAAACTGAGCGGGACGATGTGTTTAACGATATTCTCTACCTTTCCGGTGATATATTGGGCGGCCTCCACCTCCAGCTGGTTGAGCTTGGCTTTGAGCTCCGGCATTTTTTCAAGCATGGCGGGGTTTTCATCCCCGAACGCCAGGACCTCGTTGTAGCCAGTGAAGGTCCAGATTTCCGACGGACCGGTCATGGGGCGCATCACGATGGAATTCCGCGGCCAGTTGGCCGCGCGCAGGGCCTTGGCCCGCTCGGCGTGCACCTTCAACAAGCTTTCCATGGCGCCGGGCTTGACCAACTCGCGCGTGAAGTGAAACCAGACCGGCGCGCCATGCCCGTTCCAATCCGGCACCGGGGTCTCCTCACGGGCGATCTTGCTGAAGTTGGCCACGCCGTCGTCGGTCACGGTCCGGGACGACTTGGCGACGGCCTGACCGGCGCCGAGCAGGGCGAGGCTGAGCGCGGCAACGCGCAGGAGGGGCAGGCGGAACCGGCTGGAGGCTGCCTGATTCACGAAGGTGTCAGTCTGATTGTGCATGGTGGATTTCATGGTAAACGAAGGTTGGAGTAAGGGGTTAGGCGGAAGTAGATTCTAACGGTTCTGGGATTAGAAACGGTGGTTGACCGAAAGCGTCACGCGCCGTGGTTCCGCCGGGAAAACCGCGTTCTCACCCGAGGTGGCGATGTATTTGCGGTCGAGGACATTCGTGATGTTCAGCGCAAAATCGTAGCCTTTCATCTGGTAGTAGCAGGCACCGTCGAAGCGGGTTGAGGCCGGGAGCGTATAGGAGGGAGTCTGGGTTGTTGGGGTGCCGGCGAGGCGTTTGCCTTGCAGGATGATGCCCAGTCCGAGGCCAAAGCCGCGCAACCGACCGTCGGGAATATTGTAGCGCGTCCAGAGATTGCCGCTGGCCCGGGGGACATTGACCATTTTGCGACCGATAAACACCGGGTTGCTGGACTTGGTCACCTTCGCGTCGATATACGTGCCGCCAGCTTGCACCTGCCAGTTCGGCACCGGGAGCCAGATGCCCTCTAGTTCGAGACCCTTGCTCTGCTGTTCGCCTTGGATGCGGCTGATCGGCAGGCCGTTCGCGGTGAAGGTGCCGGTGGCCTCCAGCACATTCTGTTTCGTGATTTTATAGGCGGAGAAGGTGGCAATCAGCCGCTTGTCAAATAGCTGCGACTTGATGCCAAACTCGTATTGCTTCCCAGTCTCCGGCGGGAAATCCACCCGGCCATTTTGATCTACATTTGAATCTGCGGGCGCCGGACGGAATGATTTGTTGGTGCTGACATAGAATGTGACGTTATCGTTAATCTCATAAAGCAACCCGACGGTCGGCAAGGTTGCACTTGTCTTGCCTTCTTTGGTGAGCAACGTGTTGTTCGAATAAGCCTTCGAGTTTCCATCCATCCACTCATAGCGCACCCCCAGCAGGGCAGAAAATTTCTGCCCTATTTTCATGCGATCAGAGACATAGGCGCCGAAATTGTTGTAACGGATCCTCGTAAGGCGGGGGGCGATCTGTGTTCCCGCCGGCGGGATGACCCCCAGCCCCGTCAAGGGATTGTAGTAACTGACAATATCCTTTAAGGCCTGCTGGGCATTGGCCCCCGTGGCATTGACCCCGCTGATGGGAAAATCCGAGTTGGACCGCTCCACTCCGCCATTTACGCCGATCAACAGTGTGTTCCGCCAGGCGTTTGGCCCGAAATCGCCATAGATATTCGCATCAAGGAAATTGTATTCCCGGGTAATCGCACGTTCAAAAAAAGTGCGGGTCAGTCTGGAATTGCCTACCGGATTCGCGATGATGACAGCGCTGAAGACCTGATTAAACCGATAGGCTCGCACACTATCGACGTGGGCCACACTGCGCGTTCCAACGGTCAGTTTCCAGTTGTTCGCGAACAGGTGCTGGAAGCTGGTGCTGAGCACCTCGCCCGAATCACGCTCAGGGGTATCCTTGTCCATATACATCGTGTTAAACGCCGGTAGATTCGCCGGGTTGTTGGAAGGAGGATACGGAATGGAATTATCATACTGCCTTTTCTCCCGCACGAACTCCATCAACACCGTGAAGGAGGTTTTTTCATTCCATTGGTAGGTCATCGATGGATAGAAATAGAAATTCTTGAAAAAACCGTAGGGTCGCCAGGATTGCACATCTTCCCCCGAGACGATCACGCGATAGAGCCAGTGCTTGGCCGCGTCGAGAGGACCGGTGTGGTCCAATACGGCCTTGAAGCTCAGGTCCTGCCCCAAGGAACTGAACGTCCCGGCATAGGAGCTCACGGACCCGGTAATGCTGGTCTCCTTCTTTTGCTTCGGGCGCTTGGTGACGATATTGATGAGTCCGCCAGGGTTGAGTTTGCCATAGAGCACTGAGGTGGGCCCTTTGACGATTTCCACCCGATCAACGTTGATCGTGCTGGGAGATGAATAGCGGGAAGCAGAGCCGGGGAGATTGTCTATCTGGATGTTCTGCTGCGTCGCACCGCTTTGCGCCGTAAAACCGCGAATGTTGAAGCCGTTGCTGATCGGCGCCTCTTTCGACATACCCACCACATAGGGATAAATATCATCCAAGGTTTCCGCCACGCGATCCTTGATGGCGTTGGCATTGAAGATCTGGACGGTCGCCGGAAGATTCTTGGTCTCGATCGGCATCTTGCTGCCGGCCGAGGTGGTCTCCTCGGCGTAGCGCCCGAGCGTCGTGGAGACGCGGTAGGTCTCGAGTTTCACCACCTCGTTGCTGGAGATCGGCTCGGGGGCTTCCTTCGCCGCGGACTCCGCGGCGCGGGGCTTGTCAGTCGGCTTTTTGCCGACGAGCAGAGCGTGGGTGCCGGGATCCTCCTCCACAACCAGATCCGTGCCGCCTAGCATGCGCGTCGCCGCCTGCAGGGGGGAGAATTCGCCGCGGACCGCGTTGGTCCTGACCTGGGCCGCGATCTCGCCGGCAAACACCACCTCGACCCCGGATTGCAGCGCGAGCCGCTTGAGGGATTTCTCCGCTGTGTCGGCCGGCAGATCGAAATCAATCTTCCTTGCTTCCTCCGCGCCGCGCGCGGCGGGGCGCATCAGGGAGAGCACCAGGACGAGGGCGACGGCGAGAAACTTGAGCGGGTTCGCCGGCAAAACGGCCGCTGAGCGGGCCGAGGACGTAACGGGGTGATGGAGTTTCATAACCTGCGATGTTTGGGGGTGTGGGGTGCCGGCTGCAGTCAGCCGGTTACTCATTGTGACGAAGCAGGCCCGAACACCCCTTACAGCAATCCGCGAAAATCATCCGCGGTCTTCACGCACCGCCGCGTGCGCGCGCTTTTTTCAGCGCGCCTTGAAGAGCACGGTCTCTCCGCTGTCGCGGCGCTCCGCGCGGATGCCAAGATCGCGTTCCACCACGCGCACGAGCAGCTCGGGATGGTCCACGCGCATCACACCGCTGAGGCGCAGGCGGCCCAGGGCCGGGTCGACGAGGACAAAATTCGCGTGTCCATACTGGTTGAACAAGGCAATGACCACGTCAAGCGGCGTGCCGGAAAGATCGAGGCGCGGCACGCGCCACGCCATCCGTTCGTCGATCTGCTCGGACGTGAGGGCGGTGACGGCCGGCTTGTTCTCCGGATCAGGCGTCGTGCCGATCATCACGTGGGTGCCGGCATCAAGCACGACCAGCAGCTCGGCGGCCTCCGACGCGGTAGCGGCACCCTGCTCTACCGCCACGCGGCCTTCCGTCACGAGCACTTCCACTGCTTGTTGGCCAAGTTGCACGCCGAAGGCGGTGCCGACGGCCCGCACCTCAAGGCCTGCGGCCACCACGATAAACGGGCGGCGCGGATTCTTGGTGACTTGGAAATGAGCGTCGCCCCTCTTGAGAATGACGCGGCGATAACCGTCTTCAAAAGCCACGGCGATCTCCGCGCCTTCGCGCAGCTGCACGACCGATCCATCCGACAAAACTTGCGTCAGCGGCAGCACCAGCGGACCGGCCGACGCCATGGCTGGCTGGTTCGCCAGCGGCACCGGCCGGCCGGGCCACACGAAGGCGGCGATCAGCAACAAAGCCAGTCCGGCCGCCACCGCCCCGATGCGACGTTGCCGGCGGCGGCGAACCCGGCTCTCGATCACCGGCAGCAAGCGCTCGATCATGCCCGAGTGACGGGGCCAATCGAGCACGGTGCGCTCCGCGTCACCCGCGGCGGGCCCGGCGGATTCGAAGGCTGAACTGTGGTCGGTGCTATTTTTCATGGCCGTAAAGGGAATTGATGCCGCGTTTACGCAGGTATTCCTCGCAACGCTTCACGCCGCGCGCAACCTGCACCTCCACCGTCCTTTCGGAGAGCCCGAAATGAGCGGCGACCTCTTTCTGGGAGAGGCCTTTGAATTTGCGCAGGATGACGATTTCACGACAGCGGGTGGGCAAGGAGGCAACCGCATCGGCCAGCGCGAGGATCTTTTCATTCGCGTCGGCGGATTCGGCCACACCCCTGCTATCTTCTACGACGTTCAACGCGGATAAATCCCTTACCTGATTAATTGGCGATACCTGCCCCCGCCGGACCAGATCCAGCGCCAGATGCCGGGCCACTTTGAAGAGGAAAGCCTTGGACGAATGGATCGGTTGGGCGAGCCGCGCCTTCCAAATCCGCAGGAAAGACTCTTGGACGACATCATCGACATCATTCACTGTCGGAAAGGCCCGCCGCACGTAGGAGCGCAGCGAAGCACCATGCGGCTGCACTTCCTTTGCAAACCAAGCGTCCTGCGGATCGCCGGGGGAAACGGGGACCGCATCGGGCTTAACGGTGCTCTCAGCAGGAGGCATGATAGAAGCGATGCTGGGGTGAGGGGTAACTGACCTGACTACAAGTGCGACCTAAGACCCATTTCTTGGAAATACCAGCGATTTATTTCCCCGGTGGCTCCAGTGCTCATGTTATTCCGAACGAACATGGACACGCGAAGCGGCCATCTGCGCCGTTGACCTAAAGGGGTAACTTAGCAAGTTGGACTTCGTCTGGAGGAGTGGCTGAGTGGTTAAAGGCACCTGACTTGAAATCAGACGTGGGCGCAAGTCCACCGGGGGTTCGAATCCCTCCTCCTCCGCCATTTTCAACTTTTGGGCTGGCCCCGACCACTCATCCGGAATGATTCTCCGCTTTTACCCCCACACGCTTGAGCTCAAGCACGCGTTCAACATCGCGAACTATTCCCGCACCGCGACACCGGCGATGCTGGTGGAGGTGGAGCGAGATGGCATCACGGGTTACGGCGAGGCGGCCATGCCGCCCTATCTGGGTGAAAGCCAGGAGACCGCCGCCGCCTTTCTCCGGCGGGTGGACCTCACCCGGTTTCCCGATCCTTTTCAACTCGAGGAAATCCTCCCAGCCCTCGACGCCTTGGCGCCCGGTAACACCGCGGCCAAGGCCGCCGTGGACATCGCCCTGCACGATTGGATCGGCAAAAAACTCGGCGCTCCATGGCACCGGCTGTGGGGATTGAATCCGACCAAGACGCCTGTGACCTCCTTCACCATCGGCCTTGATACGCCGGAAGTCATTCGCCAGAAAACACACGAGGCGGCCCCCTACCGGATTCTCAAGGTGAAGCTCGGTGGCACCGACGACCGCCTGATGATCGAGACTATCCGCTCCGTGACCGACAAGCCGATCACGGTCGACGCCAACCAAGGCTGGAAGGACCGGGACGTCGCATTGAAAATGATCGAATGGCTCGCCACCCAAGGCGTCGTCTTCATCGAGCAGCCCATGCCGAAGGCGCAGTTGGACGACACGGCCTGGCTGAAGGCGCGCAGCCCCCTGCCCCTTATCGCCGACGAAAGCTGCCAGCGGCTCGCCGACGTGGCGCGTCTGTGCGGCGTGTTTGACGGCATCAACATCAAGCTCATGAAATGCACCGGCCTGCGCGAGGCCCATCGCATGATCATGCTGGCCCGCGCCCTCGGGCTGAAAGTCATGCTGGGCTGCATGACGGAGACCTCTTGCGCCATCTCCGCCGCCGCGCAGCTCTCCCCCCTCGTCGACTGGGCCGATCTCGACGGCGCCGTGCTGATCAAGAACGATCTCTTCGACGGCGCAACCATCGTGGACGGTAGGATCACCCTGTCCGACTGCCCCGGCATCGGCGCCGCGAAACGCTGAGGGCCGGCTGAAATTGAACGCCGTCCTACCGCCAGCGCTACTCCCCGGAGCAAGCTCGGGGGAATCTACGCGCGGCTTGCACAGTCCCGCTTTGGCGGGACTGGCCGGACGGCGTCCTAATACCCTCACCGAAACCCCGCAGCAAGCTGCGGGAATGTTTCCAATTCACCGGTTGAAATTTCGTCCCATTCGATTGGAGTGCTTTCATGCGTCTGTTCCTCCATTCATCATGCGCTGTGCTACCAGCACTGATCAGCCTGGCATTCCCGCCCGGGCTGGCCGCGCAACAATCTGGATCTCAGGAGGTGCTCCAACTGCCGACCTATACGGTGACCACAGAGCGTGAATTACCCCCGCCAGAGCAGTGGTTCTACAGCCGGATTGATGGTTTCGAGGTCCTGTCCAACGCCTCCGAAAACAAGTCCCGGGATCTGCTCAATAATTTCCAGGAATTCACCCATGCCCTGAACCTGGTGTGGCCCGGCATGACCTCGCGCACCGGGGTTCCGGCGGCACTGATCATCTGCGGCCGCGGCGACAAATTCGCCGCCTTCCGGCCGCCGCCGGCCGCCGTCACGGACAAGGCCTTGGTCAGTCTCACCCTGCGATCCCGCGAACAAGCGGCCATCGTGCTGGATGCGCAGACCAAGGTGCTCAACCTGGCGACGGCCGAGGGCTCAGCCTCCCCGGTCGCCTTTGCGGACGAAATTCCCGAGGGATCCGGCGGCGACCCGGGCTTGGCAGTTGATGCCTACCGGCAGCTCCACCGGGAGTATATCCGCTTCCTCCTCAGCGGTTGGGAGTCGCCCTCGCCCGCCTGGTTGAGCGAAGGCCTGGCTCAAATCTTCATGGCGATGGAGGTGACCGAGAGCTCCATCACCTTGGGCAAAGTGGAAGACCCCAAGCTGGTTCCGGATGCCCGGGCGGACGGGCGGGCCGCCCCACGGGAGGATCGGGATTTCAACGCCGCACTGGCCAGGAAGCAACTGATGCCCATGACCGAGATGTTCGCGGTCGCCAGTGACTCGGAGGTGGCGCTCAATCCGCTTGGCGCGACTTGGGCCAAGCAATGCTATGCTTTTGTCCACTGGGGGCTGTATGGCGATAACGGCAGCCACCAGAAGGAATTTTTCACTTTCATCTCACGACTCGAACGTGAACCCCGGAGCGAGGCCATGTTCAAAGACTGCTTCAAGCAAAGCTACCGCGACATGCTCTTCACTCTCCGCCGCTACATCGAGATGACCCGCTACAAGGTGGCCGGACTGAAAGCAGAGAAAGGGCAGAAAATCCCCTTCCCCCCGCCGCCGGTGGTCCGGGAGGCAACCCAGGCGGAAATCGGACGAATCCACGGGGACACACTGATTCTGGCCGGACGTTCCACCGATGCACGCGCTGCATTGGTCACGGCCTACCGGCGCGGCGAGCGCGACCCCGCGTTGCTCGCCGCCCTCGGTCTGGTTGAACTCGCCGCGGGCGATCAGGAGCGGGCCCGGAAATTTCTCGAAGCCGCCGCCGCCGCCAAAGCCGTGCGCCCGCGCGCCTACCTTGCACTATCCCGCCTGCGTCTGGCCGAAAGCCTGGCCAAACCGCAGGGCGCAGCGGGCAAGCTCAGCCCCGCCCAGGCGGCATCAGTGCTCGGACCGCTTTTCATCGCTTGCGACCAGCCACCGGCAGTTCCGGAAGTTTATGAACTCATGGCCGATGCATGGGCTCACATTGCCACACCGCCGACTGCAGGCCACTTGGCCGCGATCGATCAGGGCGTGAAGCTCTTTCCGCGTCAGGCCACTCTTGTCTATCGCGCCGCCGAGCTGCGCGCCCATAACGGCTTCCCGGCCGAAGCCCACAGCCTCGTGCGCCTCGGCCTGCGCGTCGCCCCGGATGCAACCACGCGAACCCGGTTCGAGCAGCTCCAAGCCACCCTGCCTCCGGAGCCACCGGCACCCAAGAAATGATTCCAACCTGCCGGTCATCCTGAACGGAGCCACTAGTCCATGCCCATGACCACCCTCACCCTGCGGGAAAAAATCGGCCAAATGTTACTCGTCGGCTTCCGCGGCTGCACGCCGGCGGAATGCGAAATCATCGACCGCGACATCCGCGAACACCACCTCGGTGGCATTATCCTCTTCGATCAGGACATGACCGGCGGCACCATCGACTCGGGCAACCGCCGCCGCAACATCGAGTCGCCGGCGCAGGTCAAGACACTGCTCGCCCATCTCCAGGCCCAGTCGCGCATCCCCCTGCTCACCGCCATTGACCAGGAAGGTGGCCGGGTGAACCGCCTGAAAACTGCCTACGGTTTCCCCGCGAGCATTTCGCACGAGGAACTGGGCCGGATGGACCAGCCGGCCGAAACCTACCGGCACGCCGCCGCCACGGCGCAGACTCTTGCCAGCCTTGGCCTCAACCTGAATCTGGCCCCCGTCGTCGACCTCGACGCCCACCCGGACAATCCGATCATCAAGGGCAAGGCCCGGACATTCTCCGCCGATCCCGAAGTGGTCGTCCGCCATGCGAGTGAGTTCATCCGGGCGCACCGGGCGCACGGCGTCCTCTCGTGCGCCAAGCATTTTCCCGGGCACGGCAGCGCCACCGGCGACACCCACCTCGGCCTCGTAAATGTCACGGCCACCTGGCATGAGCGCGAGCTGATCCCCTTCCAGCGCCTCATTGCCGCCGACCTGTGCGACGCGATCATGACCGCCCACGTGTTCAACGCGAAGCTCGACCCCATCCACCCCGCCACCTTGTCCCGTTCTGTCCTTGCCGGCCTTCTCCGGGGCAAGCTCGGCTTTCACGGCGTGATCATGAGCGATGACATGGAGATGAAGGCCATAGCGGACCACTACGGTCTGGAGAATTCCATCCCGGCCGCCATCGAGGCCGGGGTGGATTTGCTCTGCTTCGGCAACAACCTCAGTTACGATCCGGCCATCGCCGGCAAGGCCGCCAGCATCATTGAACGGGCGGTCGCATCCGGCCAGATTCCCGAGTCACGCATCGACGAATCCTGCGAACGCGTGCTCGCCCTGAAACGCAAGGCTGGCCTGCTTCACTAACCACATCTACACATATAAACACAGATGGATTTCCCAAATCCTTCCACCGATGAGAATATCTGCGTGAATCTGAGTCCATCTGTGGTTCACTCCAGTCGTTCCCTATGAAATTCAATCGATCGTCGGCACTGCTGGCAGCAATTGTGTCCTTGTTTTTTGCCGGCTGCGCCAGCCGGCAGGGCAAGCCGGTCAAGCGCACCGGGGACGAGATCGTGGTCGCCGGACAGTTATTTCACACCGGCACCAAGGTCGTCACCTGGATGGACCCGGGCGGCTACGACGCCTACCGCGTCGAGCGCCGCTTTTCTCCATTGGAGGAGAGTGATTGGGAAAGCACCAAGGCAAAGATGAAGGACATCGTGACGCCCAACCGCTACAGCCTGCGCAAGGGCGTCCTCACTCCCGCCGAGATCGAACGCCTGCGCGGCGGCGGCTGGGATCTGCCCACCCTGCAGCGCGTCGTGGACCAGTTTGTCCTCCACTATGACGTCTGCGGCATCAGCAAGCAGTGCTTCCGTGTCCTGCACGACTTCCGCGGGTTGAGCGTGCACTTCATGCTGGATATCGACGGCACCCTTTACCAGACGCTCGACCTCAAGGAACGCGCGCGCCACGCCACCATCGCCAACGACCGTTCCATCGGCATCGAGATCGCCAACATGGGCGCCTACGGGGCGAACGATCTCGAGACCCTCAACACCTGGTATGGCACTGATGCGTCGGGTCGGCTCGTCATCAAGGTGCCCGAAAAACTCGGCGACCCGCTGATTCGCACCAAGGATTTCACGGGCGCGCCCGCGCGCCGGGAGCGCGTGACGGGCAACATCCAAGGCCAGGATCTCCAGCAATACGATCTCACTCCACAGCAATACGCCGCGCTGATCAAACTCACCGCCACGCTCGCGAAAGTATTTCCCAAGATCAAACTCGACTACCCACGCGGCCCTGACGGCCAGCTGCTGCCGCGCAAACTGCCCGACGAGGATCTCGCCCGATACCAGGGCGTGCTCGGCCACTATCACATCCAAACCAACAAGACCGACCCCGGACCGGCCCTGCAATGGGACAAAGTGATCAATGGCGCCCGCAAGCTGAGGCGCCTGCCCGCACTGCGCGAATAGTCGCGGACACCGGCAAGAGAGTTTTTCAAGCAGGAGCGCAGCAAGACTGCGTCCTTCGGCTTGGATTGACACTGTGGGAGCGAGCGTGCTCGCGACAATCACGTCCGAATAGCGAGCAAGCTCGCTCCCACAACACCAGCTTACTTTGGCCTTGGTAAAACAAGAATCACGCGCTCGCTCTCCTGGCCGGTGCGACCCACGGCGCTGACCACCAGAGCTTCCGCTCCCCCCGCTGCGATGAGCGCTTCGGCCGCTGGTTGAACCGAGAAACGCCATTGGCTGCCGGCCCGCCGCCAGACCGCATAATTCGCCGCCGGCTCGCCCGGACCAGGCACTATCCGCACGTCACCGCCGCGCAGCTGCTGTAATTTCGGTGCCGGTGGCGTCGTGGCATTGAGCCACGGGGTGGCCGGCAGCAACACCGGTTCCGTGTAGGGCCCGGCGAGTAGTTTCGTCGCGATCCCCTTCCGGTCCTGCAGGAGGGCGACCATGCTGAACTGGATATGTCCGTCGGCGGCGGGCCGGGAGCGAATCGTCTCAACCTGCTTCACTATTTCGTTCGCCGCCCAGCTTTTCGGCGTGTCGTTGATCGCGCTGGTGAACAATCCCGGCCAAAGGTGGCGCTGCGCCGTGTTCTGCCGCGCCCAGTAATCGAGCAGCACCTCGAACGCTTGGGCCTTCTGCCCATGCGGCCAGTAGAGCTGCGGTGCGAGGTAATCCAGCCAGCCCCGCTCCAGCCACAGCTCCACGTCGGCGTAAAGTTTGTCGTATTGGCTGAAGCCCTCGATGCCGGGCGGTCGGCGGTCGGGGCGCCCCAGCCCGAACGGACTGACTCCGAAAAGCACGTGCGGCTTGAACTGATGGATGGTGCGATAGATCCGCTCCACAAGCCGGTCCACATTTTCCCGGCGCCAGTCGGTGCGCTCCAGTTTGCCGCCACCGGCGCGGTAAAGCTGCCACGACGGTTCGTCGGGGAAATCCAACATTTCCTTCTCCTTCTGATCCCCGACCGGCCCGGGCCGGGCCCGTTCGGCAGGCTCAGGCCGGGGAATCGGATACGGATAGAAATAATCGTCGATATGCACGCCATCCACATCGTAGCGCCGGACCACATCGGCCACCACGGCGAGCGTGCGCTGGCTGGCGAAGGCGTCACCGGGATCCATCCACCACAAGGCGCCGTATTGCTTGACGGAGGCGGGATGGGTCTGGGCGAGGTGCGTCGGCGCGAAGAGTGACTTGGCCTCGTGATGGCGGGCCCGGTAGGGATTGAACCAGGCATGCAGCGCCAGTCCGCGGCGGTGCGCCTCCTCGATCCAGAACTTCAGCGGATCGTAACCCGGGTCACGGCCCTGCTGGCCGCTCAGGTATTCGCTCCAAGGCTCCAAACTCGACTGATAAAGCGCATCGGCCGCCGGCCGGACCTGCAGGATCACGGCGTTAAGGTGAAGGGCGCGCGCCCGGTCGAGAATCGCGACCGCCTCCGCCCGCTGTTGCTCGGCCGGGAGACCCGGCTGGCTTGGCCAGTCGATGTTGGCCACCGTCGCCACCCAGACGCCGCGGAACTCGCGCGGGGCCGGCGGCGGATTCACGGTGATTTTTGGCGCGGTCACGCAGCCGGCCAGAAGCAGGAGGGTAGAAACCGTCCCGACCAGGACGCCGAGCCAATGGGTTTTGCCAACGTCGGACTCACGCCCAACTGGCGATGTGGGAGCGGGGGTGCTCGCGACAGAGCAGGTATTTTTAGCGAGCAAGCGGGCTCCCCCAGAAAGACTCACATACCCCCACCCG
>JANNDM010000172.1:0-11931 GCA_031387725.1 Verrucomicrobiota bacterium
TTGTCTTCTTGGCTTGGACCCTTCTGATACGGCGCGTGGATTCCTTGATCTCCTCTGTTGTGATCCAATGAGCCATGTTCGAGTGGCCGCGCTTGCCACCCTGTCCACCCTCGATTTTTTGATGTCGTCCCAAGCCCATAACAGGAGGCTAGGTTGAACACGAGAGACAGGCCACCAAGGAAGCAAGCGAGTTGAGGAGCAAGCTCATCACGCTGATTCTGGCTTACCGCTACTTCTTCCCGTTCTGCTCGATGTTGAGGTAGGTCTTGGCGAGCATCTGGGATTCGTAGAACTCGACGAGGCGGACGCCTTCGCGGGGCTTGATCAGGTCCTTCTTCGTGGCGTGGTCGATCTGCTGCTTGATCTTCCGGCAGAGCTCCTCCCATTGGTATTGCACGCCTTCGATCACGTCGGCGATGCGGGAGCCGGCGAGCGCCTCCTCAATGTAGAAACCGTTGGGCTCGTCGTCCTCGAGGAAGACGTGGACCTCGTTGACCCGGCCGAAGAGGTTGTGGAGGTCGCCCATGATGTCCTGGTAGGCACCGGTCAGGTAGATGCCGAGGTAGTAGGGTTCGTTACGCTTGAGCGGGTGCAGCGTGATGTAGTCCTTCACGTCCTGCAGGTCGATGAAGCTGTCCACCTTGCCGTCGGAGTCGCAGGTGATGTCCACGAGCACGGCGTTGACGGTGGGCTTTTCCTTGAGCCGGTGGAGCGGCGTGATGGGGAAGAGCTGCTTGAGCGCCCAGCTGTCGAGGAGGGACTGGAAGACGGAGAAATTGCAGACGTATTGGTCGGCGAGGAGTTTTTTCAGGTCATGCAGTTCCTCGGGTTGGTAGCCGGACTTGGTGCCCTCGCGGTCGATCTGCTCGCAGATCTGCCAGAAAATCTGCTCGGCGGCGGCGCGGTTCTCCAGGTCGAGATAGCCGAGGTTGAAGAGCGAGAAGGCCTCCTCTTTCTTCTGGAGCGCGTCGTGGAAGCGCTCGAGGCGGCCGAGCTTGGCCTTGTTCTTCAGGAGGATGGCGAGATCGTCGACGATCTTGTGGCGCGCCTTGGGCTGGTGCTGCTTGCCGAGGGACTCATGTTTGTTGATGCGCTCAAAGACCTCCACGACGAGCATGGAGTGGGGGGCGGCGACGGCGCGGCCGGACTCGGTGACGATGTCGGGCACCTTGACGCCCGAGGCTTCGCAGATCTCGCGGATGTTGAAGACGACATCGCGGGCGTATTCGCCCAGCGTGTAGTTCATCGATGACTCGAAGTTCGTGCGCGAGCCGTCGTAGTCCACGCCTAGGCCGCCGCCGACATCCAGATATCCCATCGGGAAGCCCATCTTGGCGAGCTGGCAGTAGAACCGCGCCGCCTCCGTGACGGCGGCCTTGATGGTGATGATGTTGGGCACCTGCGAGCCGATGTGGAAATGCACGAGCCTGAGGCACGCCTTCATCTTGGCGGCCTTGAGCTTTTCGACGGCGAAGAGGATCTCGGCGGTGTTGAGGCCAAACTTGGCGTTGTCACCGGTCGACATGGCCCACTTGCCCTCGCCGCGGGTCTGGAGTTTCACCCGGAACCCGATCAGCGGCTTCACGCCGGTTTCCTGGGAAATCTCGATGATGCTGTCCACCTCGGAGAGCTGTTCGATGACGATGATGATCTTCTTGCCCAGCTTGCGGCCGAGGAGGGCGAGCCGCATGTAGTCGTGGTCCTTGTAACCGTTGCAGATGATGAGGCGCTGGGCGCCCTCGTGCATGGCCAGGGCGATCATCAGCTCGGGCTTGGAGCCCGCCTCGAGGCCGTAGTTGAAGTCCTTGCCGGCGGAGACGACCTCATCGACGACTTCGCGCAGCTGGTTGACCTTGATGGGGAAGACGCCGCGGTATTCGCCCTTGTAGCCCTCCTCCTTGATCGCCTTGTGGAAAACCTGGTTCAGCTGGGTGACGCGGTAGCGCAGCGTGTCCTGCAGCCGGATGACCAACGGGGCCTTGAGGCCCATGCTTTTGGCCTCGTCCACCACATCCATCAACCGGATGTTCCGGCCGTCGGCCAGGGGCTGCACCTGCACAAATCCCCCGGAATCGACCGAGAAGTGATTGGCACCCCAGCGTTTAAAACCATAGTGTTCCTCGGACTGGGCAGCCGACCAGTTGGATGCGGATTTGGTCTTCAATTTACGAGAGCGGGCAGGGTGGGGGGTTAGGCTTGCTTTTTAAGAAGTGGCTGGGCTTATTCGCCCTTTTCAAATTTTTCAAAACACCCGCAGACGCAATGACTAAGTTACACGTTCTCCTCGCCCAAGTCGCTCCCGGCACGCCCGCCGCCCCCTCCGGGCTCTCCTCCCTGATGCAGCTGGCGCCGCTGGTCCTCATGTTTGGCGCCATGTATTTCCTGCTGATCGCCCCACAGCGTAAAAAACAGAAGGAACACGAGAAGCTGCTGACGCAGCTGCAGCCCGGTGATGAAGTCGTGACCGCCGGCGGCATCTATGGCACCATCACCAGCGTGAAAGACGACCGATTCGTCGTCCGTATCGGTGAGAACAACGCCAAGGTCGAGGTCGGCAAGAGTTTCATCACGACCGTCCTGAAGAAAGCGGACGCCGCCTGAGTCGCCTCGCGCCCGACCAACCCGGTCGGCGGCCGGGTTCAACCCGCCGCTCAGCCAATTTAACAACCAAACCCCCATGCTCCGTCAACATACCTGGAAAATTGCGATGTCCGCCGCCCTCGTGCTGTGGGCTGTGTTCACCCTCAAACCATGGAAGGAGCAGCCCTTTGGCTTCATGAAGCCGTGGGACAACCAGCCCTTTGGCGAATATTTCAAGACCCATGCCACGGCCAAGCCTGCTGAGTTCGCGAAACTCATGACGGCCGTCGACGACCGGATCAAGACGGGTCAGTCACCCACGGTCTATGTCGCGCTCAAGCAAATCGGCCTCGAGCAAAAACTCGATTTGTCGCAGTTCTTCCCCGAGATCCGGCTCGAGGCCTCCCTGAAGAATATTGAGAAGCGCAACAACATCCTGCTCGACGAGCTGCTCCGCCGCTCCAAAGGCAAATTGCAGCTCGGTCTCGACTTGAAAGGGGGGGTCGCCTTCACCCTCGAGGTCGATCCCAAAGTGGCGAATGCCGACAGCCAGCAGGTCCGGCAGGAAAAACTCACCAAGGCGGTGGAAATTATCGGCACCCGCATCAACCGCCTGGGCGTCACCGAGCCCATTGTCCGCCCGTTGGGCGACAATCGCATCGAAGTCCAGTTGCCCGGTGTCTCCACCAAGGACAACCCCGAGGTCGTCAAAACCCTGACGCTGCCGGCCCGGCTCGATTTCAAGATGGTGCATCCCCTGATCGCGCCGCCCCAGGAAGCGCCGGCGGGTTATGAGCGCATGACGCTGGAGCAGGAAGGCCGCACCGCCGGTCAGAACTACATCGAAGAACTCTATGTCCGGACCCGGCCCGAGATGACCGGTGAAGGCGTGGCTAATTCGTTCCCCACGTCGGACGAGTTTGGCCGGTTCCGCATCATCCTGAAATTCACCGACACCGGCAGCAAGCAGTTCGCCGATATCACCAAGGCCATCGCCGACGAAGGCCAGCGTTCCGGCCGGCTCGGCCGCCTCGCCATCGTGCTCGACGGCAAACTCTACTCCGCCCCGACGGTCCGCGAGCAAATCAGCGGCGGCAGCGCCGAGATTTCCGGCAACTTCACCCAGCGCGAAGCCGTGGAGCTGGCCAATGTGCTCAACAACCCGCTCGATGTGCCGCTCCAGATCAAGGAGCAGTATGAGGTCGGCCCCTCCCTTGCCACCGACGCCATCTCCAGCGGGGTGCGCGCCACGATCATCGGCACCGTCGCCGTCGCCGCGTTCATGATCACCTTCTATGCGACCGGCGGCCTCGTGGCCGTGGCGTCGCTCGCGGTCAACATCCTCATCATCCTCGGGGTCATGGCCAGCATCGGCGCCACCATGACCCTGCCCGGCCTCGCCGGCATCGTGCTCACCATCGGCATGGCGGTGGACGCAAACATCCTGATCTTCGAGCGCATGCGCGAGGAACTCGCCCTCGGCAAGAATCTCAGCAGCGCCAATCAGGGCGGTTTCACCAAAGCGCTCACCACCATCATGGACGCCCACCTGGTGCAGCTGCTCATCTGCGGCATCATGATCTGGCTCGGCACGGGCCCGATCAAGGGCTTCGGCTTCACGCTGCTGATCGGTGTCATCTCCACCCTGTTCTCGGTCCTGATCACCGGCCACATGCTCATGGAAATGCTGGTTGATTCCGGCGCGCTCAAGAAAATGACGATGCGCCGCATGTTGGGCGACCTCAACGTGGACTTCATCAAGTGGGGCAAGCCCGCCGCCATCGGTTCGGTGGCCCTCGTGGTGGTCAGTTTCGGCTACGTGCTTTACCAGGGCGAACGCATCTACGGCATCGACTTCTCCGGCGGCGACCAGATCACCGCCACCTTCACCACGAAGATCGACAGCGCCAAAATCCGCCAGATCGCCCACGAAGCCGGCATCGGCGAGATCAGTCCGACCTACGTCAGTGACCTGAGCACCGGCCGGGAACAGCTCAAGCTGGAGACCGCCTACGGCAAGTCCGGCCAGCTCTTCACCGCCCTGCAAAAGGCCTATCCCAACGCCGGCTTGGTCAGTCAGGGCACCAGCCAGATCGGCGCCACCATTGGCAAGGAAATCAAATGGAACGCCGTCAAGGCCGTCGGTGTCTCCATGCTCGTCATCCTCGTTTACATCGCCTTCCGCTTTGAGTTCGGTTTCGGCGTCGGCGCCATGGCGGCCACGCTGCACGACATCCTGATGAACATCGGCATCTTCGTGCTGACCGGCCACCAGTTCTCCGCGCCGATGGTCGCGGCCATCCTCTGCGTCGCCGGTTATTCCATCAACGAGACGGTGGTCGTCTTTGATCGCATCCGGGAGGAGCTGAAGCTCGACCCGGGCGGCAAGCTGCGCGACGTGATCAACAACGCCATCCGCAAGGTTTTCGCGCGCACGATCATGACGGCGACGACCACCTTCCTCGCGGCGCTGGCGCTCTGGGTGTTTGGCGGCGGCCAGCTGCACGACATCGCGTTCACCTTTCTCGTCGGCATCGTCACCTCGACTTTCTCGGCCATCTTCATCGCGGCCCAGATCTTCTACCTCTGGCACAAGGGTGACCGGAAGCACGTCGAGGCCCATCAGGACATCGCGCCCAAATACGAGTGGGCCGGCTCCTCCCGCGCCTCGGAATAAGGTGGAACGCGTTGCCTCCAACGCGTTCAGCCCGTTGAGGGCAACGGGCTCCACCCAAAACCTGAAATCCGATGCGCTGGAACTACTCGCCGGTCGATGCCGGGAGCGTGGCTGACCTCGCCCGCGCGGCGGGCACGACCCCCGTGGTCGCCGAGCTGCTGCTGCGCACCGGGCAGTCCGCTCCCGCGACTGCGGGACGCTTCCTGCAGCCCGCCCTCGCGACACTCGGCGATCCCTTCCTGCTGGTGAATCTGGAGGCCGCAGTTGACCGGCTGCTCCGCGCCCTGCGCGGCAAGGAGCGCGTCGTCGTGCTCGGCGATTACGATGTGGATGGGGTGTGCAGCACCACCCTCCTCGTCAGCCTGCTGCGCCGCCTCGGGCTTGCACCCGCCTACGTGGTGCCCCGCCGGTTGGAGGAAGGTTACGGTCTCACCCGGGTCTCGATCGACCGGGCGCTGGAGCAGGGGAAGCCGGACCTGTTCATCGCGCTGGATTGCGGCACCAACTCCCACGTGGAAGTCGCCTATCTGCGCTCGCTCGGCGTGGACGTCATCATCGTCGACCACCACCGTTCGACCGAGCCCGCCGCCACCGGTGCGGTGCTGATCAATCCGCACGTCCATCCCGTGCTGGGGGACGATGCCTGGCGCTATCTCTGCACGGTCGGCCTCGTCTTCAAGCTCGCCCACGGGCTGCTGAAAAAACTGCGCGCGGAAAACGATCCGGTGGCGTTGGCCATCGTGCTCAAGGATTATCTCGATCTGGTCGCCATGGGAACGATTGCCGACCTCGTGCCATTGCAGGGCGAGAACCGGGTCTTCGCCCGCCACGGCCTGCGCGTGCTCGCCGAGACCCGTCGCCCCGGGTTGCAGGCCCTGATGCAGGTGTCCGGCCTCAAGCGAGACCAAGGCCTGGTGCCGAGCGACATCTCCTACCGTCTTGGGCCGCGCATCAACGCGAGCGGCCGGTTGGCCGACGCGGCGTTGTCCGTGGACCTGCTGCTCAGCGACGACCGGGTCTTCGCCGAGAACACCGCCCGTCAGCTGGATGAGCTGAACCGCGAGCGACAGGACATCGAGCGCGAGATCACCGAGCGCGCCGAGCGCTACGTGGAGGAGGATTTCAGCGCCGCCAACGGTTTCGTGCTGTTCGACGAGGCCTGGCACCCGGGGGTGGTCGGCATCGTGGCCGGCCGCATCTCGCGCAAATACAACCGGCCGACCATCGTGCTCGGCAACGAAGGAGAGTTTGCCAAGGGCTCGGGCCGGGGCCTCACCGGTTTCAATCTGGTGGAGATTCTCGGGGCTTGTTCGGCGTGCCTTGAGAACTGGGGCGGCCATCCGATGGCCGTGGGCATCACCTTGAAGAAGCCCCGGCTGGCTGAGTTCCGCGCCCGGTTTGACGAGGTCATCCGGCAGGGCCGGGAGGGTGCCGTCACCGCGCCGGGCTTGGAGCTCTCCGGTTGGATCGATGCCACCCAGCTCAACGAACAACTGATGGGTGAGTTGGAGCAGCTCCAGCCCTTTGGCATGGGCCATCCCGAGCCGGTCTTCGGCGTGCGCGGGGTGCGTTTGCGCAACCGGCCCGATGTGTTCAAGGAGATCCATTTTCGCTTTGCCGCCGAAGACCAGACGGGACGACGCGTGAGCGGGGTGGCGTGGAAAATGGCCGACCGACTGCCGCCGGTGGGGGCGCCGCTGGAAATGGCGGTGCAGTTGAATTGGAACCACTACAACGGCCGCAAAATCCTGCAAATGGAGTTGCTTGATTGGCGTCCGGCCGGAACGTAGAGGAGCTGCCGCTGCTTCCCGCATGTTCGAGACCCTGCTCCAATATTTCCAAGCCTCGCCCCTCTCGCTGTGGGGCCCGTTCCTGGTGCTGATCCTGTGCGGGCTCGGCCTGCCGGTGCCGGAGGACATCGTGCTGGTGACCGCCGGGGCCTTGGGCGTGATTGATGGCCGCAGCTGGATCGAGGTGAGTGCGCTGATGTATGCCGGTGTCATGCTGGGCGATTCCACGGTATTTTTTGCCGGGCGGTATTTTGGCGGCAGGATCCGGGGCGCCCGCTGGTTTCAGAACTATTTTTCCGAGAAAAAGCAGAGCCGGGTCGAAAACCTGTTTCATCGTTACCACTCCTGGGTGCTGTTCGTCGGCCGGTTTCTGCCCGGGTTGCGGTCCCCGATCTTCTTCACCGCCGGCTCCACCCGCGTCAAATACTGGAAATTCTTCCTGTTCGATGGAATGGCCGCGCTCATCAGCGTGCCGTTTTTCGTGTGGCTCGGGCACTGGCTCTGGCTCAAATTCCAGGACGACATCGTGCAACTCGACCGGGTGCTGTCGCAGACGCAGGCCTACACGCTGCTCGGGGGACTGCTGCTGGGCTCGGTGCTGGTGCTGACGATCCTCATCCAAGTGCGCCGCGTGCGGGCCAAACGGAGTCACTCTGACGAATAATAATCTGCTTGAAGTAACTCTGCGAACTTCACTTATTCGCCGTTCTCCTGTGCGGGCATAGCTCAACTGGATAGAGCGCCAGACTACGAATCTGGAGGTTAGGGGTTCGACTCCCTTTGCCCGCACCATTCTTCACTGCGCCGGCCTTTCGAGGCCGGCGCAGCTGCGTCTGAATGGTCCGGACAACCCCCAAACCGGTTAGGGGTGTCAAACCACGCGCCGGTGGCTCGGAGCAGACTCCCTTTGCCCGCACCATTTTACCACCGCCTAATCCCGGCGGGACCGGCGGCCCAAGACCGCGACCCGGAGCCTGATACCGCCGCTGGATTTTGAGCCGGAGGGCCCATTTGCTCCGCGGCGATTTGGTTTTTCAACGCCGGAAATTCTGGTTTGCTGGCCGCAATCAATTCCTCCCTATCCCCCATGAGGCAACTGCTCGAATGCGTCCCGAATTTCAGCGAAGGCCGTGATCCCGCGATCATCCGCCAGATCACCGACGAGATCCAGTCGGTCGAGGGCGTGAAACTGCTCAACGTCGACCCGGGCAAGGCCACCAACCGCACCGTCGTCACCTTCGTCGGTGAACCGGCGGCAGTCTGCGAGGCGGCATTCCGCGCGATCCAGAAGGCGGGTGAAGTCATCGACATGTCGCGCCACACCGGCGCGCACCCGCGCATGGGTGCGACGGACGTCTGCCCGCTGATCCCCATAGCCGGGCTTACAATGGAGGAAACCGCCGCGCACGCCCGTCAACTGGCGGAACGGGTCGGCCGTGAGTTGAACCTGCCGGTTTATCTTTATGAGGCGGCGCAGCCCAACCCGGCCCGGCGCAACCTCTCCGTGATCCGCGCGGGTGAATACGAGGGCTTCGCCAAGAAGATCCTGCTTCCGGAGTGGAAACCGGATTTCGGCCCGGCGGCCTTCGACGCCCGGCGCGGTGCCACGGTCATCGGGGCGCGGGATTTTCTCGTCGCCTACAACATCAACCTAAACACCACCTCGACCCGTCGCGCCAATGCCGTGGCCTTTGACATCCGCGAGGCCGGTCGGCCGAAGAAGGACGCGCAGGGCCAGGTTGTCCAAGACGCCCAGGGCAGGCCCGTGACCATTCCGGGCAGTCTCAAGGCGGTGAAAGCCATCGGGTGGTTCATCGAGGAATATGGCATCGCCCAGGTCTCGATCAACCTCACCAATCTCGCCGTGACGCCGGTGCATGTGGCCTTCGACGAAACCTGCCGCAAGGCCGCCGAACGCGGCTTGCGCGTGACGGGCTCCGAGCTGGTCGGCTTGGTGCCGCTGCAATCGCTGCTCGAGGCCGGCCGCTATTTCCTGCGCAAGCAGCAGCGCTCCGTCGGGGTCTCCGAAGCCGAATTGATCAAGATTGCCGTCCGCTCGCTCGGCCTGAACGAACTCGCGCCGTTCAAGCCCGAGGAGCGCGTGATCGAATACCTGCTCCGGGATGCCACCAAGGGCAGACTGGTGCGCCTGGATCTCCGGGCGTTTGCGGACGAAACCGCGAGCGAAAGTCCGGCCCCGGGCGGCGGCTCCATCGCGGCCTACGTCGGCTCCCTCGGTGCCGCCCTCGGCACGATGGTCGCCAATCTTTCCGCCCACAAGCCCGGCTGGGATGGGCGCTGGGCGGAGTTTTCCCAATGGGCCGAGCAGGGCCAGCGGCTCAAGGACGAACTGCTCGCTCTCGTGGACGAGGACACGGCGGCGTTCAACGCGATCATGACGGCATTTGGGCTGCCCAAGGGCACAGACGCCGAAAAGACCGCCCGCACCGCCGCCATCCAGGCTGCGACCCGGAAAGCCACCGAGGTGCCATTCCGCGTCATGCAGCTTTCCGCCGAGGCGCTGCCACTTGCGTTGGCGATGGCGGAGAAAGGCAATCCCAATTCGATTTCCGACGCCGGGGTGGGCGCGCTTTGCGCGCGCGCCGCCGTGCAGGGCGCCTATCTCAATGTCCGCATCAACGCCAAGGGCCTGGCCGACAAATCCTTCGCCGCGAAAATCGTGAGCGACGGCGCTGTGATTGAGAAACACGCGCTCGACCTGGAGTCCAAGACCCTCGCCTTGGTCAACGCGGCGATGTGATGCGCTGGCCGTTGCTGATGACGGTCTCGACCGGGTTGCCGCCCAGCTCGTAGGCGAGGGCGCGCTCGTCCTTGTGGTGCAGCAGCAGCAGGTCGGCCCGCTGACCGGGCGTGATGGTGCCCCGGTCGCCCAGGTGGAGCACGGCGGCGGCGTTCACCGTGGCGGCGGCGATGGCCTCGGCGGGAGTGAGACCGCAGAAGCGAACGGCCAAGGCGATGGCCAGCGGCATCGAGTGCGACGGCGACGAACCGGGATTGCAGTTGGTCGCGAGGGCCACGGCGCCCCCCTGGCTGGCGAGGCTGCCGGCGCGGGCATAGCGCCCGTCCACATGAAACGAAGTGCAGGGGAGAATGACGCCCATCGTGCGCGAATTCGCCAGCGCGGTCAGGTCGGCCTTGGTGGCGGCCTCGAGGTGGTCGACGCTGCGCGCGCCGAGCCGGATGGCCTCGGGAATCATGCCCAGGGAGGTGAATTGGTCGGTGTGGACGCGCACCGGATGGTGCTTGGCCGCCTTTTCGAAGAATTTCACGCACGCTTCCACGGTCCAGGCGCCGTCTTCGCAAAAGGCGTCCACCGTGATGCCGGGAAATTCCTTGGCGACGGCCGGCAGCATTTCCTTCACCACCATGCGGGCGTATTCTTCGAGGTTGCCCTCGAAAGCGTGGCCCAGCAATGCGGTGGGGACGATGGTGCCGGGCCACTCGTGACCGGCGCGCACGATGGCGCGAAGCATCTTCAGCTCATCCTCCGTCTGCAGGCCGTAGCCGCTCTTGATCTCCACGGTCGTCGTGCCTTCGCGCAGCAGGGCGTCGAGGCGATCCTTGAGGTGGGCGGCGAGCTGTTTTTTCGTCGCCGCGCGCACGGCGCGGACGGTCGAATGGATGCCGCCTCCGGCCTTGAGGATTTCGAGATAGGGCACGCCGCGCAGCCGCTGTTCCCACTCCCCGAGCCGGTCGCCGGCCCAGCAGGCATGGGTGTGGCAATCCACAAAACCCGGCATCAGCACGCGGCCCTGGGCCGCGAGCACCTCGGCGTCAGCCGGGGCCTCGACCTTCGGTCCGACGGCGGTGATCTTGCCGTCGGTGATGAGCACTTCACCGGCGGGTATGACGGACAGGTCTCCCAATTCCTTGCCGCGGCGCGGTCGGCTGCCGGCAGCGAGGGTCAGGATGCGGGCGTTGCGGATCAGCAAGCTCATCGTTGGACGAATCCTTGGAGGAAGGTCAGGAACAAGTGCGCGGCAATGCGGGCAGTCTGGCCGCCGGAATCAAAGCGGGGGTTGAGCTCCATGAGGTCAAAGCAACGCACGCGCGGGTCGGCACCGCAAGCGCGGACCCAAGTCGCGGCCTTGCGCACCGACCAGCCGCAGGGATTGAGGGCGCTGACTCCCGGAGCCTGGGTCGCATCCAGCACGTCGAGATCGAAGCTGACGGCGAGGTGCCGGGCCAGCGGCAGGGCGACTTGGGCGGAGTCGGGGTGGATCTTGCCCCCATTCGCCCTGAACCACGCGAGATGTTCGGAGGAGTTTACGAGCGGACGAAAGCCGTGCAGATGAAGAGACCCGAGGCTGCACTTCTCTACGAGCTTGCGGAAGGCCATCCCGGAGCCACGGGTTTCCCGGACATCAAGGTGGGGATCGAAATACAAGGCGGAGAGTTTGGGATGGGCGGCGGCGACAGCGCGGACGAAGGGAAAGGTGAGGTCATGCCCTCCGCCGATGGCGACGGGAAGCAACCCGGCTGCCAGCAGGGCGGCGGTCGCGTCCGTCACGCGCCGGTGGGTTTCCTCAAGGGTGCGTCCCGGTTTGATGTCACCGGCATCGAAAACCCCGGGCATCGCCCCGGCACCCGAAACAGTGGCATTAATGCAGGCCAAGGCGGCGCGAAAAGCCCGCGGGCCCGCCTTGGCTCCGGGCCGGCCGTGGTTGAGGCGCACGCCGGTGTCGTCAGGCAGGCCGAGCAGGGCGACGGCGCAACCGCGATGGGTCTCGCGTTGGATCGTGGCGGCAAAGCACCCCGGAGTAATGGCAGGCCAGACGGGGGCCGTGGTGTGCGGGACGGGCCGGGTCATTTCCAAGTGCGCATGGGCACGGGCACGTTGAGCCGGTCCGCGCAATCCTGGGC
>JANNDM010000208.1:0-4007 GCA_031387725.1 Verrucomicrobiota bacterium
CGTCGTCATCTTCGTCGCCGGCACGGGCAACCCCTATTTCTCGACCGACACCACTGCCGCCCTCCGCGCCTCCGAGCTGCACGCCGACATCATCATCAAGGCCACCAAGGTCGACGGCATCTACGACAAGGACCCGAAGAAGTTCCCCGACGCCGTCAAATACGATGAGCTCACCTTCGTCGACGCTCTCCGCCAGCGGCTCAACGTCATGGATTCGACCGCGTTCTCGCTCTGCCTCGACAACAACGTCCCCATCCTCGTCTTCAACCTCGACGACGCCCACGCCATCCGAAAAGCCGTCATGGGCGAGAAGATCGGGACGCTCGTCCACAACTGAGATTGTGGACAGTTGAAAGGTGAAAGCTGAGAGCTGAATGACCGATCATCCGATCCTCGCCTTTTCGCCGTCTTTCAACTTTCATCCTTCAACTTTCAACTCCTCCCCCGCATGAGCCACCCCATCCTCACCGACGCCCATACCCGCATGAAAAAGGCCGTGGACCACACGCTCCACGAGTTCTCCACCATCCACACCGGCAAGGCCTCCCCCTCCATGGTCGAGGGCATCATGGTCGAGGCCTACGGCGGCATGCAGCAGCTCAAGGCCTGCGCCGCCATCACCACCCCCGACCCGCGTCTGATCCAGGTGCAGCCGTGGGACAAAAGCCTCACCCGCGCCATCGAAAAGGCCCTCCAGCAGGCCAACATCGGCATCAACCCCATCGTCGACGGCAACCTTATCCGCCTGCCCTTTCCCGATCTCTCGCGCGAACGCCGGCAGGAATTCGTGAAAACCGCGCACCGGCTCGCCGAGGAGGGCCGCGTGCATGTGCGCAACGTCCGCCGCGACGTGCACGAACAAGCCAAGAAGGCCAAGCTGCCCGAGGACGAGGCCAAGCGTCTCGAAAAGGATATCCAGGCCGCCACCGACAAGGCGATCAAGGACATCGAGACCCATCTCGCCCACAAGGAGAAGGAACTGATCACGGTTTGATTTGCCCGGGTGTGTTTGCCGGGCGATCGGCCCGGACAAATCCCGGGTGCCCAGCAGGGCACAACGGGACCGAGAACTCAGGACAAACACCGGGCTGCCAGCAGGCCGCAACGGTGAGCAGCATCCGGCGCGCCTCTCGGCGCGCCTTTTCTTTTGCATCTGACCTCCGTCCTCTGTGCTCTGAACTCTGAATCCATGGATTTCGAGCTCCCCACCACCGGCCCGCAATACGCGTCGATCCCCGCGATCGATTTCAAGGCCCAGCTCAACGCCGAGCAGTTTGCGGCCGTCACCGCCGCGCCGGGCCCGTTGCTCGTCCTCGCCGGCGCTGGCTCGGGCAAGACCCGCACGCTCACCTACCGCGTGGCCTGGCTCCTCTCCCAAGGCGTGCGCCCGGGCGAGATCCTCCTTCTCACCTTCACCAACAAGGCCGCCAAGGAGATGCTCCACCGCGTGCACGACCTCACCGGCATCGAACCCGCGCGCTTCTGGGGCGGCACCTTCCACTCCCTCGGCAACCGCGCCCTCCGCATCTATGGCGACGCCCTCAAACTCCCGCGCAACTTCACCATCCTCGACGCCGACGAATCCGAGACCCTCCTCAAGCAGTCCGTCGAGTCCGTCGACCAGCTCTTCTTCAAGGACAAGACCAACCCCCGCCCGGGCCCGCTCTTCAGCGTCCTCTCCCTCGCCCGCAACACCCAGCGCTCGATCCGCGACACCGTCGCGAAAAACTTCCCGCAATACGGCGAGATCAGCGACCGCCTCCCGGCCTTCGCCGCCGCCTACGAGAAGGCCCGGCGCGACCAGTCGGTCGTGGACTACGACGATCTGCTCGAACTCTGGCTCCGGCTCCTCACCGACGCCCCCGAGGTCGCCGCCTATTTCGCCTCGCGCTTCCGCCACGTCCTCGTGGACGAATATCAGGACACCAACACCCTGCAGGCCCAGATCGTGGACCGCATCGCCGGCCATCACCAGGTGATGGCCGTCGGCGACGACGCCCAGTGCATCTACTCGTGGCGCGGCGCCGATTTTGAGAACATCATGACATTCCCCGACCGCCACGCGGGCACCGCCATCCACCGCATCGAGGTCAACTACCGCTCCACGCCCGAGATCCTCGCCTTCGCCAACGGCGTGCTCAACGCCCAGCCCAAGGGCCGCCACTTCGACAAGGAACTCCGCTCCGCCCGCCAGCACTCGATCAAGCCCTACGTCGTCCAGTGCATGGACGATCGCGAGCAGGCCGAGTTCATCCTCAAGCGCATCTCCTCCCTCATCCACGACGACGGCGTCTCCGCCAGCGAGATCGCCATCCTCTACCGCTCACACTTCCTCGCCCTCGAGATGCAGCTCGCCCTCTCCCGCGCCGGCGTGCCCTACGTCATCACCAGCGGCGTGAAGTTCTTCGAGCGCCAGCACGTGCGCGACCTCGTCGCCCTGCTCCGTTTCGTCTACAACCCCGCCGACACGCAGGCTTGGTCGCGCATCGCCGTCCTCCTGCCCAAGGTCGGGGAAAAAGGCGCGCTCAAGATCCACGCCGCCGCCAGCGACCATGCCCGGCTGATGCAGAAGAACTTCATCGACGTCCTGCACACCGACGACGTGAAGAGCAAGGTCGCCAAGGACGCCAAGCCCGAGTGGGAGCAGTTCTGCGCCTCGCTCGTGCAGGTCGCCGACGCCATGAGCACGCAGAAGCCCACCGACACCGTGACGGTCGCCATCGAGGGCTGGTATGGCGACTACCTCAAGGGCGCCTACGCCGACTACCTCGACCGCCTCGAGGAATTGAAGGCCCTTGTCGGCTTCGCCTCCCGCTTCGAGGAGATGCAGGACCTGCTCGCCCAGATCGTGCTCCTCAACGGCGAGACGAGCGAACGTGAGGTCGATCCCAACACCGAGTGCATCAAGCTCACGACGATCCACCAGGCCAAGGGCCTCGAGTATGACGTCGTCTTCCTCATCGGCGCCGCCGACGGCCAGTTGCCGACGCGCCGCTCCATCGAAGCCGGCGACGTCGAGGAAGAGCGCCGCCTCTTCTACGTCGCCGTCACAAGAGCCAAGAATGAACTCTACATCTCCTACCCCCGCGTCGCCACCCGCGCCGGCCCGGGAGGAATGATGTTAACGCCTTCTCGTTTTCTCACGGAGTTACCGGATGAATTATACGAGGAGCTACGCATCAAGCGCTCCTACGGCTGGTAAGTTATTGATATTCTGCCCGAGCCCGAGTCGGAGGTCATGCTTAACTATTTACCTTTGCCGAGCCCAGGCCGTCCCGCCTTTGCTGCAGAATAACGACAGATGACGCGCTGGTTCTGCGGACAAACACCGGGCTGGCAGATCAGCCGCAGCGCAGGCTGCGCGACAGATCCCGGGCGGCGAGCACGCCGCAACAGGAAGCCAGCAACGGTGTGCCCCGCCCGGCTTCGCTCCCCTTGCGGCCTTGGTGCAAAGCCCCCACCGCCAAATTAATTTGTAATCTATTATATTACAAATTTCCTCCTCTCCGCAGTTTTGCCCCGCATGACGGCCGAGAGCGGCGGACAAACACCGGGCTGACAGATCAGCCGCAGCGCAGGCTGCGCGACTGATCCCGGGCGGCGAGCACGCCGCAACAGGAAGCCAGCAACGGGGCCTGCCCGAGCCGACCGGCCCCGAACGATTCGCCGTGGAAAATGTGTAATACAATGCGTTACACATTTCCGTGCGGTCCCCGGAACCGCATTCCGTTACCAGCCACCCTGGCCCAAAGTCCGTCAAATCAGGGCAACCTCGGGTTATAGGTCTTTTCAGTCGAACCAAGCCAATCGATCCGACTAGTCCGCCTTCGCGGCTTCGCGTGAGATCATCTCCAGTCTGTCTCCAACTCACCCGCCGCCCTCACACCTGCCGGCTCTGCTCCATCGGGTCCCGGAACGGCGTGAAATCACGCCCGCCGTTCGTCAGCGCCGTGACGCGCGTGAACTCGGCGCCGAAAAACACGATCTGCGCGGCGTAGTAGCACCAC
>JANNDM010000029.1:0-11084 GCA_031387725.1 Verrucomicrobiota bacterium
GGCCTGCTCGATCCGGCGATCGGGCACCAGCCACACCATCGCCACCAGGCCGTAAAGGGCGACGCCGATCCAAGGATTTACGAATGTCAGGCCGATGGCCACGGCGTAGATGACGAGTGAGATTCGCTCCTTGAATTTGGCCCCGATCGCTTGGACGAGGACGGAATCGGTCCCGTGAGCGGCCAGCAGCACCAAGGTGAGAAGGTAATAGGCCGCGCCCGCCATGATCAGCGTCACCCCGTAGAGCACGACAGTCCATTGGGCGAAACGGTTCTCCCCCATCCATCCGCTGACGAAGGGGAAGAGCGAGAGCCAGAACAGCAGGTGCAGGTTGGCCCAGAGAGCCGCCCCGTTGACCTGCTTCACCGCTTGGAAGAGGTGATGGTGGTTGTTCCAGTAGATGCCCACGTAGATAAAACTCAGCACGTAGCTGAAAAATACCGGGACGAGCGGAGCGAGGGAGGCGAAATCCGTGCCGTGCGGCACCTTCAACTCCAGCACCATGATGGTGATGATGATGGCCAGCACCCCATCACTGAACGCTTCGAGTCGGCCTTTGTGCATAAGGAGGTGGGTGGATTGCGGCGACGCGAACAAGGTGACGATTCCGACCGCGATGTCCAATCAAGAGCCCGCCCGGGCGTCATCTTCCCGACTTGTTACGCGGGTGGTGCTTCGCGTGTTGGTCCAGCAGGCGCGAGGATTCCACGGCGGTATAGATCTGGGTCGTGCCGATGCTGGCATGGCCGAGCATTTCCTGGATGGCGCGCAGGTCGGCCCCGCCTCCGAGCAGGTGCGTGGCAAAGGAGTGGCGCAGCAGGTGCGGCTTGACGGATTTTTCGAGGCCGGCGCGGGCGGCGACCGCCTTGACCATCGCCCAAAGAGTTTTCCGCGACATGGCCTTGCCGCGTTCCGTGATGAACAGCTCGCTGCCGGTCTTGGGTTTCACGAGGCGCGGCCGGCCGGAGCCGAGGTAGGCTTGCACGGCATCGCGGGCCTTGGCGCCGAGCGGCACGACGCGCTCCTTGGCGCCCTTGCCGAAGACGCGAACGAAGCCGTCGGCCAGGTCAACTTGCTGCAGCGTGAGCCCGCAGATCTCGCTCGCGCGCAGGCCGCTGGAGTAAAGCAGCTCCAACATCGCCCGATCGCGGACGGCGTAGGCGTCGGCTCCGTGGGGCGCTGCGAGGAGTTTTTGCATCTCGGCGCCGGAGAGGGCCTGAGGGAGCTTGCGGCGAATCTTCGGGCCGGCGAGTAACTGCGCCGGGTCGTCGTCCCGGATCCGCTCGTCGATCAGGTGGCGGCAGAGCATCCGGATGGCGCTGAGCTTGCGGGCTTGGGAGGTTGCGCTGAAATCCTGGTCACTCAACCAGTGCAGCCAGGCGGTGAGATGCTTGGGCGTGACCTTGACCCAGTTGGCCGCGCCGTTTTTTTTCAGGACCAGGGCCGCCTGGACCAGATCGCTCCGGTAGGAAACCTCGGTGTTCCGCGAAAGGCTGCGCTCCAGCGCGATCGTGTTGAGATAGGAACGGATGGGCTCCTGAAAACCTTCCGGCGCCAGCGCGATGGGGTCTTTCCCGGGAGACGCGCGCCCTTTTTTCATGGCAGACCCTGCGGATCAGTAACGGCGCGGCCGGCGCGGGCCGGGCGGCGGCGCATTCGTGTCGCGGATGCGGTAGGTGATGCGTGCCTTGTCGAGATCGTAGGGGCTCATTTCCATCTTCACGCGATCGCCGGCCGCGATCTTGATGAAGTGCTTGCGGAGTTTCCCGGAGATGTGCGCCAGAACCATGTGGCCATTGTCGAGCTGCACGCGAAACATGGTGCCCGGCAGGACGGTGATGATCTTACCCTCCACTTCGATCGCTTTGCTATCAGACATAGGCGGGGGTGGAGTGCTGGCCGGTGGTTTGGTTCATGCAGATTGGGTGAATAAAAGCCCCTTGTAACTGGGTAATCACCCCCGTAGTCAAGGCTTTCCTCGGTTCCCATGGATTCATCCCGGCCCACACTTCCTTGTCCTTTTGACCGGCCTTCGCTCCGCTGGAGCTACGGCCCGGCGAGCCTGCGGCCGTAAGCGGCCTCACCTGAGCATGAGTGAATCCAGTCAACGTCCGTCCTTGCCGTGTCCTTTTGACAAGGTCTTCCCTTCCCAACTGCAACGGGACGATGAATGTTTCATGTGGTTGGCCTACAATCAGGCCATTGAGGCGTGGAAACAGGACGAGGTGCCGGTCGGCGCGGTCATCGTGCTGGGCGGCGAAATCATCGCGTCCGCGCACAATCAGCGCGACAGCACGCGCGACCCGACGGCGCATGCCGAGATCCTGGCCCTCACCCAGGCGGCCAAGGCCGTGGGCGACTGGCGGCTGAATGGCACCACGCTCTATGTCACCAAGGAGCCCTGCCCCATGTGCTCCGGCGCCAGCCTGATGGCGCGGATCAAGCGCGTGGTCTATGCCGTCTCCGACCCCAAGATGGGGTGCCTCGGCGGCGCCACCGACCTCAACGCCCTGCCCCAGTCCAACCACCGCCTCGAACTGACCCGCGGCGTGCTGGAAAAACCCTGCCACGAAATCATCCGCACCTACTTCCAGCTCAAGCGCCGGGAGGAATGATCGGCGCACACCCGCAGTTGACGCGACCGCCAACGCGTGCACTTTAGTCCCACTCCTCCAACCCACCACGACCATGGCCTACGAACTGCCCAAACTGCCCTACACCCCCAACGCCCTCGAGCCCCACATCGATGCCAAGACGATGGAAATCCATCACGGCAAGCATCACCAGGCTTACATCACGAATGCCAACAATTTCCTCAAGGACCACCCGGCCCTCGCCGCGCTCGACGTCAATGCGCTGATCGCGGACCTGTCCAAGGTGCCCGAGGCCATCCGGGGCGGCTTGCGCAACAACGCCGGCGGCCACAGCAACCACTCGTTCTTCTGGACCATCATGGGCCCCGGCAAGGGCGGCGTCCCGCGCAGCGGGAGCAAACTCGCGGCGGCGATCGACGCCGAGCTCGGCGGTTTCGCCAAGTTCAAGGAAGATTTCGCCAAGGCCGGCGCCACGCGCTTCGGTTCCGGCTGGGCTTGGCTCGTGGTCAACGGCGGCAAGCTCTCCGTCGGCTCGACGGCCAATCAGGACAGCCCACTCATGGGCAAGGCCGTCGCCGGGATCGAAGGCAAGCCGGTCCTCGCCCTCGATGTTTGGGAGCACGCCTATTATCTCAATTACCAGAACCGCCGCCCCGACTACATTGCCGCCTTCTGGAATGTCGTGGACTGGGACGCCGCCGAGGCGAACTACGCCAAGGCGCTCTGAGCGCTGGAAGTCCACCGGCTTATCCAGAGGATTCGCCCTACCATTCCCAGCCGCGCCGTGAGGCGCGGCTTTTTTCTGCACTTGTAGGAGCGGCTTTACGCCGCGAAAGGCAGTGTCTAATCGCGGCATAAAACCACTCCTACAAAGGCCTCATAAAAAGCCGCCCGACCTTGCGGTGGGCGGCTGGAAGTGATCGGCACCGCGCGCGCTTACTTGGTCGGCACGGTCTGGATCGTCTTGACGATCCGGCCGGCGACCAGATACGGGTCGGCGGCGGAATTCGGACGGCGGTCCTCCAGGTAACCCTTGTAGTCGTTCTTGATGAAGCTGTGCGGCACACGCACCGAGGCACCGCGGTCGGCCACGCCGTAACTGAACTTGTCGATCGACTGCGTCTCGTGCAGGCCGGTGAGGCGGAGGTGGTTCTCCGGGCCGTAGACCGCGATGTGCTCGTCGCGGAACTGGTTGAAGGCGGCCATGAGTTTCTCGAAGTAGGCCTTCCCACCGACTTCGCGCATGTGCTTGGTCGAAAAATTGGAATGCATGCCCGAGCCGTTCCAGTCGAGCGGGGCGTTGAAGGCGCCCAGGACAGGCTTGCAGCGCCACTCGATGTCGATGCCGTAGCTCTCGCACACGCGGGCGAGGATGTAGCGGGCGACCCACATCTGGTCGGCCGCGTTCTTGGAGCCCTGGCCAAAGATCTGGAATTCCCACTGGCCCTTCGCCACCTCGGCGTTGATGCCCTCGAGGTTGATGCCGGCATCGAGGCAGATGTCGATGTGCTTCTCGACGATCTCGCGGGCGACGCCGCCGACGTTCCGGTAACCGACGCCGGTGTAATACGGACCCTGCGGGGCCGGGAAACCCTCCTTCGGGAAACCGAGCGGCGCGCCGTCCTTCCAGAGGAAATACTCCTGTTCGAAACCAAACCAGGTATCCGGATCATCCGGGATCGTGGCGCGTGAATTGGACGGATGCGCCACCCCGGTGTGGAGGTAGGTCTCGCACATTACCAGCACGCCGTTCTTGCGGGTGCTGTCCGGGAACACGGCGACGGGCTTGAGCACCACATCGGAGCTCTTGCCCTCGGCCTGCTGGGTCGAGCTGCCGTCGAAGCCCCAGTCGGGCAGATCGGCCAGCTTGGGAAAGCTGGCGAATTCCTTGATCTGGGTCTTGCTGCGCAGGCTGGCGAGGGGCGTGTAGCCATCGAGCCAGATGTATTCCAGTTTGAACTTAGCCATGATGTTTCGATTGGTTTGAGGGTTCCAAGACCGCAACCGGCAAAAAAGTTGCCGGCGCCTGTCTCACAAAACTTAAGGCCCAAATCAGCACCTCACATGCCAGAGGCAACGAGAATTTCCTGTCAGGACCCCGCTTTTACAAGTGGCCCGCCCTGGCCGGGCTGATTGGCCGGCCCAGCGCGCTCTTGCCACCCGCCGCCGGGACTGAATCGTCCGTGTTGCCTCGCCTGTAGGTCGGGGTTTATCCCCGACAATCGGCCGGCCGATTGTCGGGCCTAAAGCCCGACCTACCCTACTGGGGCACCCATATCGCCCCATGCACGAGGTCAAAAACACGAAGCGCGCGCTGGTCCACATCGGCTATGATGGCTTGGTCCACAAAACCTTTCGCGGCCCCCAGGCCTTTGCCCGGTATGAGAACGAAGTGCGCGTGCTCCGCCACCTCGAGCAGCGGGAGTGCAGTTTCGTGCCCCGCCTGATCGGGGTGGATGAACCCGGCCTCAAGATTGTCACGACCAACTGTGGTTCGCGCGTCGACCAGGTGAACCCGGAGCGCCTCCGGGAGCTGTTCACCGAGCTCGAGACCTATGGGGTGCGCCACGACGATCCCGAGATCCGCAACATCACCTACCGCAAGACCGACGGGCGGTTTTGCATCATCGACTTCGAGTTCGCTGCCCTGCTTGACGAGGCCCCCGGCGGCCCCCTCGCCCCCGCGCCCACCCTCCGCTGGTCGGGCCTCACCCACCGCGGCCAGGTCCGGGCCAACAACGAGGATACCTTCCTCGCCCTCGAATTCGACGCCCGCGAGGTCCGTTATCTGGGCAAGACCGGCGACGCCGCCTCCGCCCGCAGTGACTTCGTCTATGCGGTGAGCGACGGCATGGGCGGGGCCAACTCGGGCGAGTTCGCCAGCAACATCACCAAGGACAAGATCACCCACCTCCTGCCCAAAGGCTTTCGCCTCGCCGCCCCCGGGCCGGAGAGCGGCTATGCCGCCACGTTGCACGAACTTTTCGACGCCATCCACTACGACCTCCTGAAACTCGGCCAGTCCTACGAGGAGTGTCGCGGCATGGGCACCACCCTCAGCCTCGCGTGGTTCACGCCGGGTTGGATGTATTTCGGCCACATCGGAGACAGTCGCATCTACCACCTGCCCCCCGGCGGTGGTCTGCACCAGCTCACACACGACCACGGACATGTCGGCTGGCTGCGCCGTAACGGCCGGCTCACCGAGCGTGAGGCCCGCGAGCACCCGCTGCGCAACGTGCTGAACCAGGCCCTCGGCGCCGAGCACATGTTCATCGACCCGCAGTTCGGGGTCCTGTCCTGCGCGCCGGGCGACCGATTCCTGCTCTGCTCCGACGGTCTCACCCAGGAACTCTGGGACCGTCAGTTGGAGGAGATCATCCGGACGAGTGAAACCGCCCCCGTGGCGCAGCGCCTTATCAACGCCGCCCTCGAACGCGGCGGCCACGACAATATCACCGCCCTGGTCGTCGAGGCGCTCGCGCCATCTAATCCATAATCTGTAGGTCGGGCTTTACGCCCGACACTCCGTGATTTATGTCGGAGATAAACCCCGACCTACAAAACAATTTCATGACCAAGGTTTTCGTCTATGGCACGCTGAAGCGCGGTGGCGGCAACCACGCGCTGCTGGCCCGCCAGCAATTTCTCGGCCCGGCCCGCACGCCGCCGGGCTACACCCTCTACTCGCTCGGTGAATATCCCGGCATGGTGCGCTCCCCCGACAACATGACTGGCGTCATCGGTGAACTCTGGGCGGTGGATTCAGCCTGCCTTCAGCAGCTCGACGAACGTGAGGGCGTGGCCGAGGGCCTCTACGAACGCGTGTCGCTCAGGCTTGCCCCGCCGTTCGCCGATCAACCGGTCGAGACTTACCTCTACCTGCGGAGCCTCAAGGGCCGGAGGCCCTTGGGCACGACTTGGCCGGGATGATTAAACCGCCTGCGGCAGCGTTTCAAATGCCAGCTGCAGCGGCTGGCCGGGGGTGGGTGAATAATTGAGCCGTTCAAACCCGATGACCCTTCCCTCCCGGTCTTTCATGAGGATCACCTCATCCCCGGTTTCCTCGCAGATGTATTCGGACTGGGGTGCGCCAAACCAGACCGTGAGGGTGTGTCCGGTGGGATCGTGGAAAATGTTCAGGTCGGCCATAGGTGATCTCCCTCTTTGATGGTGTCAGTTGGATAGGCGGTGATAAGAAATCCGGTGTTGTCCTGCCGCCGGGCCACGGCGCACACCCAACGCCCGGTGCGCTGGTTGCGGTAGAACAAGAGCACATTTTCGTCACTTCGGCTACGCCGTATTTCCTCCGGGGCGGACAGGGTGGCCGCCACTTCGGCCTCGTGCCCGGCCATGACCGGGTGCTTCACCGTGGTGATCATCTGCCAATAGCGGCGCGTGACCCTCACCGTGAATCCGAGCGGGGTCGCCACCTCAAAGAGAATTTCTTCGTCAGTCGGCATGAAGCGCTTTATGGATTTCCTTTCCCTGAAAGAGGGCGATGCGGGCTTCCATGTGGGTGACTCCTTATTTCACGTAGGTGCCGGCCTTGTCCCCGGGACGGACACGGCCGAGGGCGCAGAGGGTGTCGAGGATTTCCTGCACATCGGCTTCCTTGGCTCGGGTGAATTTCTTGGTGATTTCGGCCGCCGTCTGCGGCTCCTCAGCCTGGGCGAGGGCGTGCTCCACCGCCACCGTCCGCTCGGCGGTCTTCGCCGGCCACGCGAGCTTGCCGGGCTTCTTCGTCTTAGTCGGTTTTGATTTCGGCAGGTGCGCACTGCCGCCCTCCAGCATCAGTTCGCCCTTGGCCTGATAGTCAGGGCGGAGCCAGCGGATGTGGCCGGCCTTCTCCTCGGCGGCGCGGGCGGCATTGAGCCCGACCACGCGTTTGAGGATTTCCACATCGGCCATTGGCCAGGGCCAGCCGTAGGCCTCGGCCACCGCTTGGTCCAAGTCTTCGTGCAATTGCTTGAGCGTGGTGACGAGCGCGGCGTCGTGGATGACCTTGTCTTTGGCAGTTAGCACTGTGGGCGGGGTGCCCTCACCCCGCGAGGCGGCGTCTTTGCGGGGTGGGGGCACCCCGCCTACAAAAACGGAAGCAGAAGCGGAAGCTGCCCGCACTTTCTCCAGCACGTTGTAGATGTCGGTCAACCCGAGGCCGTGTTTCTGCTGGGCACGCTTGCGGTGGGCGTCGAGTTCCTCGGCCAGCTTCCGAATCTTGTCCTTCTGCTTTTCGGTGCAATCGGGGAACGGGAACGGGTCGAAGCAGTCGGTTTTGACGTAGACAGGATCATTTCCAAATCCAATCCAACCGCCGGCAGCGACCGCATAGACAACATGGATGTTGCTACTCAACACGCCGAGGTGAAAGGCGTCATTGAGCGCGATAGCGATCAGTTTGTTATCAGGTAATATTGAGGCATCGAGAAACTGAAATATCCGGTGTTTAGAGGTTTCAACTATGGCAATGTAGCGTGGCAGTCCCGCCAAAACTGGGCGGAGGTCTTTGCGGGGTTCACCATGAATCCACCATTTGTCGCGATAGCTGGCTCTGGGATTGGCGTCGCGCTCAGGTTTCACGCGTGACAGAATCCAGTCATATGCCTGGGGAAACTTTATCCGGACTTCTTCTGCCAATAGACCGAAGAAATCGATCACTAGCGCGCCTCTCGGTTTATCTAGGAGATCGCGACCATTGCGGTAGGGACGGATGTGCTTTTCGAGGCCCGCAATTTTGCCGAGCCCGAGGGACTTCGCCTCGACTGGCGTGACAATAAATCCGGAGCCGTGGAGTTTAACTCCAGGTGAACTAAGTCCCTCGTTTGCCTGGAGCGGCAGCGTTTTTGAGACATCCGCACCGACTGTGAGGTCGGCGTTGATCCGGCCGGCAGCGCTGGTGAAAAGAATCTCAGCCGCGCCATCTTTGGTGGCGGTTTCTTTGCTTACTTCCAGCAGATGGCCGGACAGCGCGCCTTTTTCCGCCGTGGTCATGGCGATGCGGACGGCGGCGCCGTCGGCGGTGTCCACCCACGGGTGATCGGGCACGGCGAAGACGAGGCCCACTTCGCGATCAAGGGCGTGCTGGACGACACGGCGGGCGAAGGTCTGGGTGAGGCTGTTGGTGGTGATGAAGCCGAAGCGACGGATTTTCCCGTTGGCGGCGAGCTCCGCCGCCTTGTGCCACCAATACATCACGAAATCGACGCTTTCCGGCACGTCGGGATAGACGGAGCGGAGCGTCTCGGCATAACCGTCGCCCAGGTCCTCGCGCAGTTTGGCGGCACCGAGGAAAGGGGGATTGCCGACGATAAAGTCGGCTTTGGGCCACTCGGTCGGTCGGGGATTCTGGTAGGCGAAGAGCTGGATTGACCGGGTCTCGTCGGGCACCGAGCGCCCGGTGGCAGGGTCGGTCTTGTAGCTCCGACGGTCCCAGACGAAGATGGCCCCGGTGTGTGCGGCGACTTTCTGCCGCCAGTTGTCAGGCAGGCCGGGCAGCTTCGAGTTGGCCTCGGCCATTTTGCCCGTGATGCCCTTGGGGTGGCCATCGTAGGTGAGCACGGCGTCAGCGTGCTGGATATTCTTGAATTCCTTCAGCACCGGCTCGACCGGCAACACCTTGCCGTGGACGCGGAAGTGCCATTGCAGGTAGCCGATCCAGAGCACCAGCTCGGCGATGGGCACGGCCCGCTCGTTGAGCTCAAGGCCGAGGAGCTGGTGCGGGTCAACGGTGACCGCTGGATCGCGTTTCTCCCCGAAGCGGCGGAGGAGCTCGAGCACTTCGCCTTCGAGACGCTTGAGGTGCTCGAGAGTGACGTAGAGGAAATTGCCGGAGCCGCAGGCGGGATCGAGCACGCGCACGGCGCAGAGTCTCTCGTGGAAGGCGCGGACGATTTTGCGCGCGGCGGACAGGTCGTCGCGGTTGGCGAGCAGCACCGCCTCGTCCCGGGCGGCTCGCCAGTCCTCGCGCAAGGGGTCGATCACGGTAGGCAACACCAGCCGCTCGACGTAGGCGCGTGGGGTGAAATGCGCGCCGAGCTTGCCCCGCTCGGTGTCGGTAAGGGCGCGCTCCAGCAAAGTGCCGAAGATGGCGGGCTCGACCAGGTGCCAGTCGCACTTGGCGGCCTGAATGAGGAGACCGAGCTGGGTGTCGTCCACCGGCAGCACGGTCTGCTCGCGGAAAAGGCCGCCGTTGAAGCGGAGCAACTTCTGCCGGAGGATGGTCGAGACCGAGGCGCCCTGATCCATCTCGCGGAACAGGGCCTCCATCAGCGGGACAAAGGAGCCGGTGTTGCGGCGGAGCGATTCGAGGAATTCGCGGAAGGACTTGGGCGGAAGGAGGCCGACATCCTCGGCGAACATGCAGAAGAGGCAGCGGCACAGGAACTCGGCGACGAGCTTGGGCGGATGCCCGGCCTTTTCGAGGGATTTGGCGAGGGTGGCGAGGTGGCCGGCGATCTCGCGGGTGACGGCGGCGGCGTGCTGGCTGGGATCGAGCTGGGCCGGGTCGGTGAAAAGGATACGCAGGCGCTCGCGCACTCCGGATTGGGCGAGCGCGGCCAGCGGGATACGGTGCGACGTGGGGTCGGGATAAGCGGTGTAGTTGCGGCTGCGCCCGGAAAAATCGGCGTAAAGCTCAATGACGTGGCCGACATCGACAACGAGGAGAAACGGCGGGCTGGGCTCCTCGCGGGGCAGGTGATGGGCATACCACTCGGCCTGCTCGAAAGCCTTCTGCATGGCGGCGTCCCATTGCCCGGTGCCGCGGGTGACGCCGATCTTGCGGGCCGGGCCGTCGTCGAGTGCCAGCGCCAGCTCGGTGGGTTCGGACGGGCGGGCGGTGTATTTCTTGGCTTCAAGGACGAAGCAGCCGCGCTTGTAGAGATCGATGTATTTGGTCGTCTTCTTGCCGGCCGGCGGCGTGTAGGGGACCGGCAGCTCGAACTGGTAGTCCGACGTCGCCGTGGGGCGGGGCGCGCCGATGAGGTCGCACAGCTCGTTGAGGAAAGATTGCGACGCGGAGCGCTCGGAAGCGGGAGCCTTCGACCACTGGTCGATGAATTGCGCGACTTGCTCCGGGTTCGGCATGGGCTTGGGCGAAGCAGAGCGGGCGGGAGCCGCAGCCGCAAGCGCGGAGCGGACGGGCCCTAGGCTTTCAGGTCACGCGCTGGAATCCGCTTCACGGTCACGAACCGGGCCCGGAAGAGCTCCTCCAGCAATTCACGCGTCGGAGCCGGGATCCGTTTCACCAGATCCTCGAGAGGAGGAAGGCCCGGCAGGTCCTTCTCCTCCAGGTTTGAGGCTTGAGGCGGGAGGCGGGAGGCCGATTCACCGGATTGGTCCTGGGCCAGAAATGCGGCTTCCTCCTCGGACGAGGGTCCGGCTGGGGCATCGGCCTGTAGCGGCGGTGTATTACCGCCCTCGGCCGCGGATTGGCGGTCATATAACGCCGCAACAGAATACACATACAGTTTAGGCGCGTCAGCCCCCCCC
>JANNDM010000075.1:0-62945 GCA_031387725.1 Verrucomicrobiota bacterium
AGCGTTACGACGCCGCGGCGGCCAAGGCCGCCAAGGCCTGAGCCTGCGCCGAGTGCCAATTGCAAAAGCGAACCGAGAGGTTCGCTTTTTTTGTCGCTTGGCTTGAACCTGTGGGAGCGGGCGTGCGCGCGAAAGTGGATACTCGCGAGCAAGCTCGCTCCCACCAACCGAACCAGCTGCCCACTATCTCCGTCTCCTCTTGCCGGTTTCATGCCTTAAATTGGGCTTTGCAGCCGGTCGCGGTGAGCCGTTAATGAACTTTCGCCCCACCCACATCCTTTTCCCATGAAATTACAGACCGATATTCTCGCCCAAGCTTCCGCCCAGGCCCGCGGCCTCGCCATCGACGCCGTGCACAAGTGCTCCTCCGGTCATCTCGGCTTGCCCCTCGGCGCGGCGGAAATCGGCGCCGTGCTCTACGGCCATGCCTTGGTGCACAACCCCGACGAACCCCGCTGGCTCAACCGCGACCGCTTCGTTCTCTCCGCCGGTCACGGTTCGATGTTTCTCTATACCTGGTTGCACCTGAGCGGCTACGACCTGCCGCTCGACGAGGTGAAGAATTTCCGGGTGCTGCACAGCAAGACGCCCGGCCACCCGGAGTTTCACGAGACGCCGGGTGTCGAGGCTACGACCGGCCCGCTCGGTCAGGGCATCGGCAATTCCGTCGGCCTCGCCCTGTCCGGCCAGATGGCGGCGGCACGGTTCAACACGCCGGGGCACGAGATCTTCACCCACCACGTCATCTGTCTCGCCGGCGATGGCTGCATGCAGGAAGGCGTGGCGATGGAGGCGGTGGAGTTCGCCGGCCACCAGGGACTCGATAATCTCATCCTCATCTATGACTCCAACGACGTCACGCTCGACGCCATGGCCGCCAAGACGCAGAGCGAGAACACCGCGCTGCGCTTCAAGGCGATGAACTGGGACGTGCAGACGCTGGCCGACGGCCACGACCTGAGCGCCATCCTCAAGGCCGTCAACAAGGCAAAAAAAACCAAGAGTGGCAAACCGCAGCTCATCATCGCCAAGACCGTCATTGCGAAAGGCATTCCCGAAGTTGCCGGCACGGCGAAGGGCCATGGCGAGGGCGGCGCGAAATTCGCCGACGCCGCCCGCCAGGGCCTCGGCCTGCCCGCCGACCATTTCTTTGTGAGCGAACCGGTCCGCGCCTACTTTGCCGACCACAAGAAGCGCCTCAAGCGCGCCTACGGCAAATGGAAGAAGGCCTTCGCCGCCTGGCGCGAGGCGCATCCCGACAAGGCCGCGCTCCTCGACGGTGCCAGCAAGGCCCCGAGCGCCGAACACCTGCTGGAGAAAATTCCGCTGTTCCCCGCCGATGCCAAGCTCGCCACCCGCGCCGCCGGCAAGGACGTGCTTCAGCCCATTGCCGCCGAGGTGCCGCTGCTGATCTCCGGCAGTGCCGATCTCCACGGTTCGACCCTCAACTACATCGCCGCCGACAAGGATTTCGACAAAACCAACCGCGCCGGCCGCAACCTGCGCTACGGCATCCGCGAGCACGCGATGGCCGCGATCAGCAACGGGGTGGCCTACGACGGGATCTTCCATGCCTCGTGCGCGACCTTCCTGGTTTTCGCCGATTACTCGCGGCCTTCGATGCGCCTCGCCGCGCTGGCCAAGCTGCCAGTCATCTACATCTACACGCATGATTCCGTCGGCGTCGGCGAAGACGGTCCGACGCACCAACCGGTGGAAACCGTTTCCGCCCTGCGCCTGATTCCCAACTTCGATGTCATCCGCCCGGCTGATCCAGAGGAAACCGCCGGCGCCTTCGCGGCCGCAGTGGAGCGTGCCGATGGCCCGACCTTGCTCGCTCTCTCTCGCCAAGCCGTGCCGATGCTGAACGAAGCCTCCCCGCAAGCCCGCCGCGCTGGTGTCCTCAAGGGCGGCTATGTCCTCGTTCCAGAAACGGTGCCGCTCACCCATATCCTGCTCGCCGCGGGCAGTGAGGTGCAGTGGGCCGTGGCGGCAGCCCGGACCCTCGGCGCCGGAGTGCGGGTGGTTTCAATGCCGTCCTTCCTCCGCTTTGACGCCCAACCCAAGGATTATCGCGAGTCCGTCCTGCCTTCGTCTTGCCGCCAGCGGGTGGCCATCGAAGCCGGCGTCACCGGCCTGTGGAGCAAGTATGTCGGGCTCGACGGCAAGGTGGTCGGCATCGACCGCTTCGGCCTGAGCGCTCCGGGTCATATTGCGATGAAAGAGCTCGGCATCACGGCGGAGAGTGTCGTTGCTGCGGCCAAGTCGCTGTAGCCTGGCTGGGCCGGCAAGGCTGGCCGACCGCCGAATTAGCCTACCGGCCAAGGTCGCAAAACTCTTCTTGCAATAATCGTTAGGCGGCTAACTGTCTGCCGCCTTACTGATGCCTTACCTGTTGTTAAAAGACCTGCCGCGCTACGAATGCCTGCTCGAGGCCGCGAAGGAATTTCCGGATCTCGACCCATCGGCGGTCGAGGCATTTTTGCACCTGCTCCACACCGGCGATGAGGTATTTGGGGTCACCGATCATAATTTGAGCGACCACAACATTTCCCACGGTCGCTTCGGGGTGCTGCTGCTCCTCTGGCGGAGCGCCCAGCCGCGTCCGGCGCCGTCGCGGGACGCTGATGAATGTGTGCCCGGCCCTCGCACCCCCGCCGAACTGGCGGAAGCCGCCGGGGTGACGCGGGCCACGATGACCGGCCTGATCGACACCCTCGAGCGCGACGGCTTCGTGAAGCGTGCACCCGATCCCATCGACCGCCGGCAGATGTCCGTGCGCCTGACACCCGCCGGTGAGCGGTTTCTCCACGAATTTCTGCCTGGACACTTTAAGTCCATCGCCGCGCTGCTGAGTCCTTTATCCGAAACCGAACGCAAGACGCTCGTCCGCCTGCTCGGCAAAATCCAGGATCAGGCCGCGGCGCTCAACCCCCGGCGCGCGGTCACCCTCGCTTCATCTCCCGGCTAATCTTTCGTTTTTATGCCAACCCAAACTCCACGCTCCTATGTTTAAGAAGTTCATTATCGCGCTCGGTGGTTTCTTCGTAGTCGTCCTGACGCTCGGTGCCATCAAGGCCGCCCAGATCAAGGGAATGTCCGGCATGGACCATTCGCAGCCGCCGACCTCGGTCGCTACCATTGCGGCCCAGGCGCTCGATTGGCAGCCGGTCCTCAAGTCCATCGGCACCCTGGCACCCGTCGAGGGTGTCACCATCAGTGCGGATGCCGACGGCACGATTGTCCGCCTCGGCGCCGACAGCGGCACGGCCGTTCAGGCCGGCGACCTGCTGGTGGAGCTCGATACCTCGGTGGAGCAAGCGAATCTCACGGCGGCGCAAGCCACGGCGGAACTCAGTCGGATCAACCTTGAGCGAGCCACGGACCTCTGGGGCCGCCAGGCGATCGCCAAGTCCGATTTCGACGGTGCTGATGCCACCGCCAAGCAGGCGGTCGCGAATGTGGCTTCCTTGCAGGCGCTCATCGCCAAGAAACAGTTACGCGCGCCTTTTGCCGGCCGGGTCGGCATCCGGTTCGTCAACACCGGCCAATTTGTGGCGCGCGGGCAGCCGCTCCTGCCGCTGCAAAAACTCGATCCCATCTTCGTCAACTTCAACGTGCCCCAGCGGCAGCTGCCCGCCTTGGCGCTCGGCCAGACCGTGGCGGTCGTGATTGACGCCTTTGCCCAGCCCTTTTCCGGCCGGATCACCGCGATCAACTCCGAGGTCGACGCGGCGACACGCAACGTCTCCGTTCAGGCGACGCTCGCGAATCCGACGGAGGTTCTCCGCGCCGGCATGTTTGCGCGCGTCGAGGTGCAGTTGCCGGCCACTGAGACGCTCGTCGTCGTGCCGGCTACGGCGATCGCCTACGCCTCCTATGGCAACTCAGTTTACGTGGTCGAAAAAATGAAACACGCGGACGGCAAGGAATACCTGGGCGTCCGCCAACAGTTCGTTAAGCTCGGTGCCACCCGCGGCGATCTTGTCGCCGTCACGGGCGGCCTCAAGCCGGGCGAGCAGGTCGTGTCGGCCGGCGTATTCAAGCTGCGCAATGGTGCCCCGGTCTCGGTCAACAACGTGGCCCAGCCAACCAGTGACGCCATGCCCAAGCCGGCCAACACCTGATCGCCGCACCGTTCACCTCCTTCTCGCTCAATTTTTCCCCTCCTGTCATGGTCTCGAAAAGTTTCACCGATCTGTTTGTCCGCAAGCCTGTCATCGCGCTCGTGGTCAACATCGTCATCCTCGTCCTGGGCGTGGTCGCCTATTTCCAGCTCAACACCCGCCAGTATCCCCGCAGTGACAGTGCGGTGGTGAATGTCACCACGCTCTACTTCGGCGCCAGTGCCGACACCGTGCGCGGTTACATCACCACCCAGCTCGAACGCGTGATCTCGAGTGCGGACGGAATTGACTACATCGAGTCCGAAAGCCGCGCCGGATTCAGCACCATCCGCGTCTTCCTGCGGCTGAACTATGACACCAACGCCGCGCTGGCACAGATCAGTTCGAAGATCGATCAGGTGCGCAACGAGCTGCCGCCCGAGTCCGAGGCCCCCACGATCAACGTGGAGACCGCCGACAACCAGTTTGCTTCGATGTATCTGAGTTTCTACTCCGACACGCTCGATCAGAACCAGATCACCGACTACCTCAACCGCATGGTGCAGCCGAGCCTCTCCGCCGTGAAAGGCGTGCAGAAAGCCGATGTGCTCGGCGGCCGCGTCTTCGCGATGCGCGTCTGGCTGAAGCCTGACGAACTGGCCGCGCGGGGCCTTAGCCCGGCTCTGGTCCGCAATGCCCTGGCGGCCAACAATGCACTCGCGGCGGTCGGCTCCACCAAGGGCTCCATGCTTTCGGTCTCACTGATCGCCAACACCGACCTCAAGAGTGTCGAGGAATTCAAGCAGTTGGTCGTGGCCGAGAAGAATGGCACCATCATCCGCCTCGCCGATGTCGCCGACGTCGTCCTCGGGGCCGAGAACTATGACTCCGAGGTCAAGTTCGGCGGGCAAACCGCCACTTTCATGGGCATCTGGGTGCTGCCTTCAGAGAGCACCGTCGAGGTCATCCAGCGCGTGCGCGCGGCCATGCCGGAGATTGAGCGCAGCCTGCCCGCCGGCCTCAAGACGTCCATCGCCTACGACGCCTCCAAATACATTGAGGACGCCCTCCACGAGATCGTGAAGACCCTGCTGGAGACACTCCTCATCGTGATGATTGTCATTTTCCTGTTCATGGGCTCGTTCCGCTCCGTCCTGATTCCGATTGTGGCCATGCCGCTGTCGCTCGTCGGCGCGCTGTTCCTGATGCTGGTGATGGGCTTCACGGTCAACCTGCTCACCTTGCTCGCGATCGTGCTGGCCGTCGGCATCGTGGTGGACGACGCCATCGTCGTCGTCGAGAACATCGAGCGCCACATCCGCGAGGGGCAATCACCGGTTGATGCCGCCATTCTTGGCGCGCGGGAACTGGTCGGTCCGGTCATTTCCATGACGATCACGCTGGCCGCCGTCTACGCCCCCATCGGTTTCCAGGGCGGACTCACCGGCGCGCTCTTCCGCGAGTTCGCCTTCACCCTGGCCGGCGCCGTCACCGTGTCGGGCTTCGTCGCCCTGACGCTTTCGCCGATGATGAGCGCCTACTTGCTCAAGGACCACGAACATGAGGACCAAGGCTTCAGCGGTAAAATTAACCGTCTCTTCGATCGCGTGCGGAATAAATACGAGCGCATCATCGGCCACAGCCTCGGCTGGGTGCCCGTGACGCTCATGGTCACCATCCTGCTCACCGCGCTGCTGCCGGTGTTTGTCATGTTCGCCAACAAGGAGCTCGCCCCCAAGGAGGACCAGGGTGTCGTGTTCGGCATCATGCTCCCGTCGCCCACCGCGACCATCGACCAGAACGTGTTGTTTGCCGCGGAAGCCCAGAAGATGTTCCAGAGCGTGCCCGAGTATGAGCAGTCGTTCCAGATCACCGGCGCCAATTTCGGCTTCTCCGGTATCATCCTGAAGCCGTGGTCGGAGCGGAAGCGCTCGGCCTTGCAGATCGAGCAATCGTTGCTGGCCCCGGCCGGCGGCATCGCCGGCATGAACTTCATCATCACCACGCCCGACCCGCTGCCTTCGGGCGGCCAGTTCCCCATCGAGTTTGTCCTGCGTTCGACCTCCGACCACAGCCAGATGTTCGACTACGCCAACCAGCTGACCCTCTATGCGAACACGGAGGCCAACGCCCCTAACGCCGAGCCCACGTTCTATTTCGCCGACAGCGACCTGAAGTTCGACCTCCCGCAGGTCGAGATCGAGATTGACAAGGACAAGGTCGCCTCGATGGGCCTTAACCTCAGCGATGTGGCCCGCGACCTTGGCTCCATGCTCGGTGGTGGCTACGTCAATCGCTTCATCAACGAGGGCCGCAGCTACCGCGTCATCCCGCAGGTCGAACGCGGCGAGCGCCTCAACGCCGAGCAGTTGCTCGACTACCATGTCCGCGGTCCGGCCGGCCAGCTGATCCCGCTCTCGACGATCGCCACGCTCAAGGAGACGGTCCAACCGCGCACCCTCAACCGCTTCCAACAGCTCAACGCGGTCAAGATCACCGGCGTGGGGCCGAGTGTCGACGAAGCGCTCAAAAAGCTCGAGGCCCAGGCCGCCAAGATCCTGCCCCCGGGTTACTCCATCGACTACGGCGGCCAGTCGCGGCAACTGCGCAATGAGGGCAACGCGCTGTGGAAGGCCTTCGTCTTGGCCGGTCTGCTGATCTTCCTCGTGCTGGCGGCGCAGTTCAACAGCTTCCGCGATCCCTTCATCATCCTGCTCGGCTCGGTGCCGCTGGCGATCTTTGGCGCCATGCTGCCGATCTTCCTCTGGAAAACCTCGCTCAACATCTACTCGCAGATCGGCCTTATCACGCTCGTCGGCCTCATCGCCAAGAACGGCATCCTCATCGTGGAATTCGCCAACACGCTGCAGGAGCAGGGCATCGCCAAGGCCGACGCCATCCGCCGCGCTGCCGCCACCCGGCTGCGCCCCGTGCTGATGACCTCCGCCGCCACGGTTTTCGGCCACTTGATGCTGATCTTCGTCACCGGCCCCGGCGCCGCCTCCCGCAACAGCATCGGCTGGATCCTCGTCGTCGGCATGTCTGTCGGCACGGTGTTCACGCTGTTTGTTGTCCCCGCCTTCTACATGCTTATCGCGAAAGACCGGTCCCAGCTTGCCCCGGGACCCGTTCCGGCGGTCTTGCGCGCCGCCGAGCCCGTCCTTGCCAAATAACCCGCCCCGACTTCTCATGAAATCCCTTATGCGTCTGCCCAGCCTGATTTTCTTTGGAGCGAGCTTGCTCGCGACCCTCCCTGGCGTCGCCCAGATCAACGACGGCAAGCCCGACCCGGATTTCGCCGTGCCCGAGGCCCTCGACCTGCCGTATTCCCTCGGCTTCGCCCTCGATAACAACTTCACCATCCGGCAGGCCAAGGAACGCATCAAGCAGCAGGAAGGCATCGTCCTCGAAGTCAGGTCGGCCCAGATCCCCAACGTCTCCGCTTCCGCCGGTTACTCGCGCAATGCCGAGGAGATTGGCGGCGGCCTCGACAAGAACTGGTCCGTGGATATCACCGCCCGCCAGGTTCTCTTCTCCGGCGGCGGGGTGGCTGCCAGTGTCAAGTCCCAGCAGCTTGCGCTCGACGCCGCCGTGCTCGCCCTGCGCGCCGTCATCAACGACGTCCTCCTCGAGGTCCGCACCCGGTTCTACACCGTGCTCGTCAACCGCGAACGCATCAAGGTGCAGGAGCAGAACAGCGAGCTGCTCCGGCGCCAGCTGCAGGATGTGAAGAACCGCTACGAAGCCGGCACTGTGTCCAACTTTGAGGTGCTCCGCGCCGAGGTCGCGCTCGCCAACGCCCAGCCCGCCCTCATCACCGCCCGCAATGATTACCGCCTCGCGATCGAGGAAGTCCGTCAGTCGCTGGGCTTCGTCAATGTCAACGGCCAGAACGTGGCCCAGGTGCCGGATTTCATCGGCACCTTGGAGTATCATCCGGTCAGCTATGAATTGCGCCCCGCCTTGGAAACCGCCCGCGAGCAGCGGCCCGACCTCCAGCGCCTGGCCAAGCTCGCCGCCGCCGCCGCGCAGGGTGTGATTGTCAGACGGGCCAACTATCTGCCCAGTCTCTCCCTTTACGGCGCCTACGATTGGCGCATGAACTCCATCGGCTCCAGCAGCCTGTCCAACGCCCGGGATGGCTGGACCATCGGCCTGCAGTCCTCGTGGGATATCTTCGACGGCCGCGCGACCGCAGGCCGGGTTGTCCAAGCGCGTTCGCAACTCGAGCAGGTGCAGCTTTCATTGGTCGAGGCCCGGCTTAGCGTGGATGTTGACGTCCGCCGCTCCATTTCCACCTATCAGCAGGCCACCGAGCTGGCCGAGGCTTCCAAGAAAGTCGTCGAGCAGGCCGAGGAGGCCGTCCGTCTGGCCAATGCCCGCTTCGGCGCCGGCACCGCCACGCAACTGGATGTGCTGACCTCCCAGGTGGACCTGACCACGGCCCGCCTCAACCAACTGCAGGCTTACTACAGCTACAATGTCGCGGTGGCGAATGTCCGCCGCGCCATGGGCCTCGCCGATGAGATGAAGCCCGCCGGTGAGCTGCCGTGGCCGGCCAAGTAACCCGCCTCAAGCAAGAACCGCCCCCCGGCGGTTTTTTTGTGCCGTTGCGATTTTCTGTGTCGCCGCCTGCCTGTCCTCGCCGTCACCTTGACCGTTTCTAGTCCCCTTATTCGTGCATGAAGCCGGTTCGCTTATTGCTCATCCTCCTCGGAGTTTTGCTCGCCCTCGTGCTGGTGGCCGGCGGACTGCTCCTCACGCCGGCCGTGCAGCGTTGGGCCGTGCTGCGCCTTGCGCCGGCCGAACCCCGCCTGAAATTTGATGTCGCCACGGTCGCCGCCAGCTTTTCCCGCGTCCGTTTGGGCGGGGTGCGAATCGAGCAAGGCGGTGTGGCGGTGACGATCGGGCAGTTGGAGGCGGACTACTCGCCGTGGCAGCTGCTCTTCGGCCGCCAGCTCGTGATTCGGCGGCTCACCGGGAGCGGTTTGCTCGTTGATGCCAGCCGTCTATCCGCGGCCCGGGCCAACGCCGTTGCCGCCGGGGCACCCGCCGCCGCCCCGGGCTTGCTGACGCAGATCGAACTGCCCTTCGCCCTCGTGCTTGAGGACTGTTTGCTCGAAGGCCGGGCTCTGCTCCCCGGCAGTCCCGGCGGACCGCCGGTCGAGGCGGCCTATAAAATATCCGGCGGCAAATTTGCCCCCGGCCAGGAGGGGATGCTGACGCTGGCCGCCACGCTAAGAAATCCCACCCCCCTGGCCCGGGTGACTGCTCTGCGGGCTGAACTGGTCCTGCGAGCCACGCAAGCCCCGCAAAAAAACTTCAGCCACGTGGGCCTGACAGCCGTGGTGGAGGCGGAGGGCAAAAACCTCTCCGGCCAGGAACAGCTGAAAATCACGGCGGAGTTGACCCGATCGGTGGCTGTCGAAAGCTATGCGCTCAAGGTGGACACGCTGATCCGCGGCACGGCGGAACAGGTGCTCTCCGTAAACGCCATGCTGCCCGCCGGCGGCAAGGAATACACCGGAAGTTGGCAATTGCTGGCGCGCACCATCCAGTTGGAGCCGTTCTTTCTCGGGGCCGGATTGCCCGACTTCCACGTCCGCGGCGAGGGCCGTTTCTTTTTCAGGCCCGGAACCGGCGCCGCCGGCCTTCAAGGCAGCCTGACGGCGGAGGTCAAACGATTGGAAGCGTGGGAACCGGCCTGGCGGGCCATCGGAGCGGCGAAACTCTCGGCGCAGTTCGACGTGACAGGGGTGGATGGCGTGGCCCGGCTCAACCAGCTCCACGTTGTGGTGAGCGGCGACCAGCCCGTGTTCGAACTGGCGGTGACCCAGGCCGCGGAAATCAATTTCAAGGAACGCCGCCTGCAGATCGGCAGCTCCAGCACGAGCGAAGCCTTGACCGTCACGCTGCACGGGCTGCCGCTGGCGTGGGTCCGGCCCTTCGTGCAGACGATGGACGTCTCGGGAGGAATGATCACCGGTCAGCTCGCCATCATCGGAGCCTCCGATCATCTGATCTTTCGCGCCGTGCAACCCTTGCGCGCGAGCCGGGTGAATCTGGTTCAGGCCGGCCAATTGCTTCTCAGCAAGGCCGATGTCGCCGTGGAATTCGACGCCGTGCTGACGAAGACGGAACTGCAAGCCACCGTCGGCCGTTTCACGCTTAAAACACCCGCCGGCGACTCGTTGACGGCCCAGGCGAAAGTCACGCTGCCTGTCGGCCCCGTTCCATCCGTCACCATCACGGCCAACTACCAGGCCGATCTGCCAACCCTGCTTGCGCCGTGGCTGCCCCTGGGGCGCATCAAGGCCACCGGTGACACCGACTTCACGCTGGCCGGGAAGAAAATCGAACTGCGCCGATTGCAGGCCGCGATCACGGATTCCGCCGGGCATGATCTGTTCAAGGCGACCGCCCTGCGGCCTTTCCACTATGATTGGGCGACTCATCGGGCGACAATGGTCGGAAATCCAGACGATAAGATGCTTCTTCGTCTGGACTTTGGGAATCTGCCGCTGGGTGCGCTGCCGCTCACGCTGTCGGGAGCCCGGCTGGGTGGATCCGTCGCGGAGGGGGAACTCGTGCTGGAAGTGGAGGGCGATAAAGTGCGGGTGCACGCTCCGCACCCCTTCATCTTGCACCACGTCTCGCTCCAGCAAAATGGCCGGCCGGTTCTCACCGGCCTGCACCTCGAGGCGCAACCCTGGTGGGAGCTGGCGGCCGACGCCACGGCGCGGTTTGAAACCGGAAGCATCACGATCATGAACGAGAGCGGCACCCTGCTGGCCAGGTTCAATGCCGAGGCGGCGCAGACCGCTGGGGCGGAGTGGAAGGGTTCGTTGAATTTCACCCTGGAGGTGCCGGCGCTCGCCACCCAGCCGATTTTCGCCGGGGCAAAACTCGTCTCCGCCGGCCGGGCCAGTGGCGAGGTGCGGGTGGCGCTCGGATCTGTCCGGCAAGTGGAGGCACGGATGACCGTCAACGGACTGGTCGCAGCAGACGGCAGCGAGATCCTGCCCGTGGCCAACCTGAGCTTCCGGGCCGTGGCGCAGCCCGACGGAAAAATCTCCGTGCAGGCCCCCCTCTTGCTGGACCGCGGCGGCTTTCGCTCCAACCTCGGCCTGGCGCTGGATCTCACCCCGGCGGGCCGCGGTTATCTTATCGATGGCAAGCTGGCGGGGGAACACGTGGAGTTGAGCGATGCGCTGGCGGTGCTCGGGGTCTTCCTGCCTTCCGCCGCCGCTCCGCCGGTGATGGCGGAGCCTGCCGTGCCGCCGGGCAGGTTGTCGGACACCACGCCCGCCTGGTCGCGCCTCACCGGTCGCCTCGCGCTGGATGTGAAGTCGGTGGTCCGGGGTGCCGATTGGGCTATGACCGGGTTGACCGGCTTGGTCGTCATCGAACCGACGGACATCACGCTGCAGAAACTTGAGGCGACCTTTGGGGAAAAGGGGCGCTTCGCCGCCAAGGCGCTCGTCAGTTTCACTCCAGGCCCGCAACCCTACGATCTGACCGGCGATTTTTCCCTGACCGAATTCGACGCCGGCAAACTGTTCAAGGCCCTCGACCCGGCCAAACCCGCGACACTGGAAGGCGTGTTCACGGTGGCGGGCAGCTTCAGCGGCAACGGGGAGACCCTCGATCGCACGCTGGGCCGCAGCCGCGGTTCATTTGCCCTGACCAGCGGACAGGGGGTCTTCCGGGGCCTGCAACGCACAACCAATAAAGTATCCTTGGCGACGAAGGCGGTTGATCTGGTCGGCTCGCTGTTCGGCTCCTCGAAGGTGGTCGAGAAAGTCGCCGGGGCGGCATACTATGTCGATCAACTGGCCCAGACCCTGGGTGAATTGCCCTACGATCAACTGAGCGTGAAGCTGGTGCGCGACCCGATGCTTAATCTCAACATAGAGGACATCAGCTTGATCTCGCCTGAAATTCGCCTGATCGGAAAGGGAACGGTGACCTACGCCGAGGAGAGGAATTTGCTGCAACAACCGCTGAGCCTGAGTCTTTCCCTTGCCGGCCGGGGCAAGGTGGAGGAGCAACTCGCGAAACTGCGTCTGCTCAGTGGGGCGCGCGATGAACTTGATTATGCCAAGGCCCGGGAAATCATCACGCTGGGCGGCACCCTGGCCCGACCGGATCCCACGGCTTTCTTCACTCGGATCGGCCTGGCCAAGCTCTCTGATCTGCTGGCGCCGGACAAGTGATGGATCACCGTTCACCGCACGCCCGATGAGCCCGCGCCGTTACACCACGCTTTTCAGCCGCACACTGATTGCACTGCTGGCCGGCTTGGTGCTGGGCGGCGCCAGCCAGCCGGCGAAGATGCAGTATCGCACCTTCTTGCGGGGGAACATGCAGGCCCGCGGTCCCATCCAGCCGAACGGGGAGGCGCGTTACGTATCCCTGCTCATCGGGCAGCCGAACAAGCCGCTGGAGAGGGAGGCGCCTTTCTTCATCAGGCTGGGGAACGGCCTGGCGTTGGAACCGGCTGATTTCAGCGTCAACCGCATCGCCAGTCTCGCCGGGGTGCGCAAACTTGTCCTGGAGAAGTCGGAGTGGGGCCGGGACACGGTGGAATACAGCCTCGAAGGCATGGTCTTTGTTTTCCAAGGGGAGCACTGCGTGGCCTTTCGCGCCAACTGGGTCCAGCTCCCCAACAAGGTCTTTGCTCCGGAGATCGGCTCGGCGAAGTCCGCCACCTTTCAGAAGTTGCCCCTGAGTCAGGCCCAGCTGGAAATCATCTTTGGCCCGGCGGATGAAATCCGCGACCGGAACTCCCTGTGAGCGCTCATAGCCGGTGACTTCGTTTTGTTCGCCTCCGGGTCATCGCCCGCATCCCGAGCTGAAGCGCTTGGGCGCAGGTCGATCCGCCGCTCCGGTAGAAGTTTCACGACCTGTTTACAGCGGGGCGGAGATCGGCCCTTGTCAGGAAAGTGTCAAATGGCACCGTTCGTTTCATGAGGGCGACGGTCACCGCACTGCTCGGGGCAATGCTGGGCCTTGCCTTCGTTGCTCAAGCGTCCGCCGCGCTGACCACGCCGGCGACGTTGAGCACCACAAACCTGATGGCGACTTCCTTCACCCTCAAGTGGTCGGCGGCGACCGGGGCGACGGGCGGGATCGCCGGTTACGATGTCTTTCTGGGCGGTGCGCCCCTCGGCACCACCACCACGCGCACGTTCGCCGTCACGGGGCTGGCCCCGACGACGACCTACAGCCTGACGGTTGTCGCGCGTGACGGCGCGGGCCACGTCTCACCGTCGAGCGCGGCGCTGGCGGTCACGACGCCCGCCGACACCACGGCTCCGGGCAAGCCGACCGCACTGGTCGCCACCGCGCTCACCACGACCTCCTTCACCCTGGGCTGGACGGCGCCGGCCGACAACGTCGGCGTCACGGGTTACAACTTCTACCGGGCCGGCGTGCTCGTCGGCTCCTCGGTCGCCACCACTGTCAGTCTCACGGGCCTGGCTCCGGACACCATGAACAAAATGACCGTGAAGGCGTTTGACGCCGCGGGCAATCTCTCCGCCGCCAGCGCGGTCCTCTCCGTCCGCACGCTCGCCGATCCGCCCTCGGTGCCGACCGGCCTGAACCTCGCCAATCTCAAGGCCGCGTCCTACACCCTCAAGTGGGCCGCTTCGACCGGCGGCACCGGCGGGATTGCCAACTACGATGTCTATCGCGACGGCGCGCTGGTGGGCACGACCACCCGATTATCCTACGCCTTCACGGCGCAGACCCCGCTCACCACTTACAGCCTGACCGTGGCCGCCCGCGACCACGAAGGCCGGGTCACGGGCCAGAGTGCGGCGCTCATCATCTCCACTCCCGCCGACACCACCAAGCCCACCATCCCCAAGGATCTCAACGCGACCAGTGTCACCCATCAGTCCTTCACGCTGATGTGGACGCCCTCGACCGACAACGTCGGAGTCACCGCCTACGATGTCTACCGGAACGGTGCGCTCCTCGGTGCCACCCCGGCCCCCACCTTCAACGCCACCGGCCTGACGCCGCTGACGGTTTATCAGATGAAGCTCAAGGCCCGGGACGCGGCCGGCAACATCACCGGGTTCAGCGCGACCCTCGCCGTCACGACCGCCCAGACCCCCAACGTGGTCCCGGCGGTGACGCTCACCGCCCCGGCCAATAATTCCTTCTTCACTCTCCCTTTCACTCTCACTCTGTCGGCGGTTGCAGCCGACAGCGACGGCAGCATCACCTCGGTCGAGTTTTTCGACGGCATGGTGAGCCTCGGCGTGGTCACGGCTCCGTCCACCCCGCCCGCCACTTACACGCTTGCCATACCCTTTGCTTCTCCCGGGTCGCACCTGCTTTTCGCGCGGGCGACGGACAACCGCAACGCCACGACCGATTCCGCCCCCGTTTCCATCCACCTGCTGCCCGGCCTGCCCTACGCCGCCGATTTCGAGGTGGGGGAGGGCTATGTGCCCGGCTCGCTCCACGACCAGCTCGGTTGGACCGTCGCGACCGGCACGGCCCAGGTCACCGCCAACGATTCCGCCAGTGGCGACCAAAGCGTGCAGCTTGCACCCGGCGCCACTGTTTCAATTGTCGATCAGGAGATCGGCGCCGGCGCCACCAACCCGACGCCCGTTTATGCCGAGGTGTTCGCCAAGCCGGTGGCTGGTGCCATCCCCGCAGCGGGCAGCCTGTTTGACCTGGACAACGCCCGGCTCGGCTTCGTGCTCCGGGCCGGCGACACCGTCGGACGCTTCGCCGCCTTGGATGGCGATGGCAGCGGCGCCGGGACATGGCAGGAGCAGACCGTGGATGTTCCGCTCGACGGCAACAACGCCGCCTCCGCCTGGCCCCGCCTCACGGTCCGGCTCGATTACGCGGCCAAGACCTGGGACTTCTACCTCGACGGCCGGCTTCTCGCCTCCGACCTCAAGTTTCGTTACAATGCCGCCACCCGCTTCAGCGGGTTTTCCTTCCGTGGACATCCCGCCGTCGCCACCGGCCTCGACGACCTCTTCGCCGCGACCGACAACCCCCTCTTCACCGACGCCGACCGCGATGGCCTGGACGACGCCTGGGAAACGGCCCACGGCCTCAACCCCGCGATCAACGACCGCAACGGCGACCTCGACGCCGACGGCCTCACCAACATCCGGGAATACGTCCTCGGCACCAAGCCCAACGCGGCCGATTCCGACGCTGACGGCCTGTCCGACGCGTTGGAACTGACCCTCGGCACCAACCCCCTGGTGGCCGATACGGACAGTGACGGCCTGCCCGACGGCTGGGAGCGGCAATACGGCCTCAACCCCCTCTCCGATGCTGACGCGGCAGGCGACCCCGATGGCGACGGTTTCATCAATCTGGAGGAATTCCAAAACGGGACGGATCCCAATGTCAATGATAGCGCCCCCACCAGCGCCGCTGTGGTGCAATATGCCTACGACGCTTCCGGCCGTCTGGTGCAGGTGAAGTATCTCGGGGTGAACACCCAGAATTACATGCATTCGCCTGCCAGCAACCTGACCCAGGTCAGCACCACCCAGCCATGAGGCTATTCGATCAAACCACCGCTTCTCCTGCGGCCTGCTCTGGCACCGCGAATTATGTCGTGCGTTTTAGCACTCCCGACGGTGCACCCGCCCTCAGCCGATGAATCTGGCTGCTGATCGAGCGGAGGGCCACACCATGATATCTTCCCTTTCCAGATTTCGCGTCTTGGTCTGGTTGGCCTGCGCCAGCACCGTCACTTCGCCTGCATTGCAGGCTGGTGTTTACACTGCGACGGGCACCTTTTCCACAGCCACTTGGCCATGGTATGCCCCTTGGTTAGTCAGTCAGCAGCAGCTTTCATTTACTGGCGGCATCAGCGACAACCTCACGACCGGCGGGGGCGGAGGCACTCTCGTCAGCATGCCGCCGGGAGAAACTCCCAATGGTGTTATCGAGGCTATCGCCTATCCCACCGTTGGGCCCCTTGCGGGCAGTTCATTTAATATTAACACGCTGCTTTATTCAGCGGTGGGAGGGGATTGGGCCACCTACACCGGCTCGATCAACTTGGAGATCGGCTATTATGAGACACCCTATCTGTTCAGCCGAAGGACCATTATGTCCGTGTCCTTTGTGAACGGGGTCGCACAGTTCTTTGTGCCATATAGCAAGGGAACGGCCCACGACACCGGCACCCGGGGCGCGGACGAGCAGTCGAAGACGAATCCGAACCGAATCCCCACTGAGGGTGGTCCGGTGCAACTCGCCACTGGCGCGGAGAGTGCCAATCGCCCGTTCTTCTCCTTCCATGGCGCGCGCGATTGGGGATTTGGCCTCAGTTACAACAACGTGCTCGCCCGGAGGCAGCAAGCCGATGGAGCATCCCCCCAGGGTTTCGGCTGGACCCATGATTTTGAAGTCAGGCTGTCCATCGTGGGCGCGAATCTCTGGATCCAGCGGGGTGGGGGTAGCGAAAGCTTCTTCGTGCCTGATCCGCAGGCGCCTGGGTCGTTTGTTTCCGCCGCCGACAATGCGCGCTATGAGCGGATTACGACGCAAGGCGGCGGCTGGTTGCTGACCCGTCGGGACCAATCGGCGCTGCTCTTCAACAACGCCGGCCTTCTCGTCGAGGATCGCGATCCGCAGGGCCGAAAACTCGTCCTGACCTATGTGCCGGGCGATATCCGGATCAGCCGGATCCTTGAGCCGGTCTCCAATACCTCGTTGGATTTCGGTTACGACGGTAACAACCGTCTCGTTTCGCTCACCGATGCCGGCGGAGCCATTGTCACGTTGGACTATTATGCCGGTAATCCGCCGCGGCTGCACACTATCACCAACCAACGCGGCAAGCAGGCGACTTTCAGCTACGATACCAACAACCTAGCCTTGCTGACCTTGGTGGACGAGTCAACCGGCGCCACGCTCACGACCAATATCTATGACGACAACGATCGCGTGATCTCGCAGGATGACGGCGTGATCGGCAACCAGCCCATCACTCTGGGCTACGATGAGGTCGCCCGCCCCGGTGGCGTCATCTGTGCGCCTTCCGACACCGCCAAGCTCGTGCCTCTGCCCATCGCGATTCCCGGCAGCCTGAAGACAAACAGCATCGGTCTGCCCAGCGGACAGACCCTCGTCTATGTCCACGATGCCAATGGCCGGCTGGCCTCAGCCACCGTGGGCTCGCAGGTGACCACGCTGAGTTACGATTCCTCCGGCAATGTGGTTTCCGTCACCGATCCGGCCGGCGTCACGACTCCGGTGGTGCCGCGCATCGTCACCACGGTCACCGACCGCAACGGCAAACAGTCCGTGCATACGTTCGATCCAAATTACAACCAACTCTCGGCCACTGACGAACTCAACCACACCACGAGCTACACCTACGATTCGGCGAATCGTGTCACCTCCGTCACCGACCCGCTCAACCGCACCCGCTCCTACACCTACGATGCGTCGGGCAACGTGCTCACCATGACCGATCCGGCGGGGAAGGTGACCACCTTCACCTACGACACCCGCAACAACCTGCTGACGACCACCGACGCCGCAGCGCAAGTGACGGCCCGCACCTATGACGCGAGCAACAATCTGCTGACCGTCACCGACGCCCTCGGCCGCACGACCGCTTGGACCTACAATGCCAACTCACTGCCGCTCACGATGACGCTCCCCGGCGGCGGCGTTAGCAACTACGCCTACACCGCCGGCCGGCTCACCACCGCCACCGATCCCAACGGCGTGGTGACGAACTTCGGCTACGATGCCGATGGCCGGCTCCTTTACCGCGAGGACGCCCTCGGCAAGCGCGTGACCTTCACTTACGACGCCCTCGGCAACGTCCTCACGGCGAGGAACGCCCTCAACGAGACCACGACCTACACCTACGATCACCGCAACCGCGTCGCCACCGTCACCAGCCCCACGGGTGCGGTCACCACCAACGCCTACGACCATAATCACAACCTCCTCACCGCCACCGTCACCGCCGCAGGACTGCCCACGCTCGTCACCACCTACACCTATGACGGCGAGGACCGGCTCAAGACCGTGGTCGATGCCCTCAGTCGCACAACCACCTACACCTACGACGATGCCGGCCGGCTCACCACCGTCGTCGCTCCCGGCAACCTCACCACCGGCTATGCCTACGATGCCGCCGGTCAGCTCATCTCGGTCACTGATCCGGCCGGCCAGGTCACCAGCAGCGAATACGACCCTCGCGGCCTCCTGACCAAGATTACCGATCCGCTGACGCGCGCGACCAACCTGGCCTACGACGACCTCGGCCGCCGCAAGACCGTCACCGATCCCCTTGGCCGCCTGACCACCCTCGATTACGACGCCCTTAGCCGCGTGGTGAAAGTCACCGATCCCGGCAGCCTCGTCGCCGAGCAGGGCTTCGACCTCAACGGCAACCGCACCTCCCTGAAAAATCCCGCGGCCGCAGTCACTGCCTTCGCCTATGATGCCGGCGGTCGCCTCACCTCCGCCACGACCCCGTTGGGCAATGCCACGGGTTACACCTACAACTCCCGCAGCCTGCTCTCCTCGGTGGCTGAGCCTTCCGCCCAGACCACCGCCTTCGTCTACGACGACGCCCAGCGGCTCTCTAGCACGACCGACGCAGTTGGCACCATCACCTACGGTCGCGACAGCGCCGGCCGGGTGACGACCGTCGTGGAAGGCGGCAGGACCATCACCCGCGCCTACAATGCCTACAACTGGCTCGCTTCCTACACCGACGGCGACGGCAACACCCTCGGCTACACCTACGACAACCTCGGCCGCCTGACCAAGCTCACCTATCCCGGCACCCCGCTCAAGGAAGTGAACTACGCCTACGATGCCGCCGGCCGCCTCGGCACCGTCACCGATTGGGCGGCCCGCGTTACCACCTACAGTTACGACGCTGTTGGGCGGATGACCCAACTCCTTCGACCCAACGGCACCAAGCAGACCCGGGTCTACGACGCTGCCGGGCAGTTGACACAGCTCATGGAAGTGGCTCCAGATGGAGTCACGGTGATCTATTCTGGCACTCATGGCTACGATGCCGCCGGTCAGTTGACGGCCGAGACTCTTTTCCCGGGCATCAGTCCGGTGATCGTCAGCGTCACCCAGGCCTTTGACAGCGATAACCGCCTTCTCGCCCACAACGGGGCGGCCACCACCTACGACGCCGACGGCAACCTCTTGTCTGTCGCCTCCGGCCTTGCGCCAGCAAGTTACATCTACGACTCGCGCAATCGGCTGACGAGTGCCGGCGGGTTGACCTACACCTACGACGCCGAGAATCGCCGCGTGGCGTTGACCGATGCCAGCGGCATCACCCGCTTCGCCATCAATCCCAATGCCTCACCCGACCAAGTGCTGGTGCGGACAGCGCCCGATGGCACGAAGACATTTTATGTTTACGGTCTCGGGCTTTTGCACGAGGAGACGGGCTCGACTGTTCGCTACTATCACCACGACCGCCGCGGTGACACTGTCGCACTGACAGACGGTAACGGCAGTGTCACCGACCGCGCCAGCTACGGTGTCTACGGCGAGCTGCTTTCCCGCACCGGCACCACCGATACGCCCTTCCTCTTCAACGGCAAGTGGGGCGTGCAGACCGATGGCAACGGCCTCAATCACCACCGCGCCCGGTATTATCACCCGACGCTCCGCCGCTTCCTCAATCAAGACACTGTTCTGGGTTCGATTAGCGACTCGGCCTCGATGAACCGCTTCGCCTACGCCAACGGCAACCCCGTCAGTCTAATTGATCCGTTCGGGTTGATGGCGGGGGATGCCCCAAACAATCCAGCGGGCACTGCGACGAATGGAGAAAATGTCCGGGTTTACGTTTGGAATGCTCAAGGAACGTCCGTAGGTCACGTCATGGTCACGAACGCGAATGGAACTAAGTCATGGCTCAGTCAGTTCCCGCATCAGGAGGGTGGCAGCATCACGCCCTACGCAAATAACGATAATAACCGATTGAATCCGCGTGCGACGTTCCGAGAGGAAAATCGCGCTCCCGATGGGGTTTATGTCGTGACACTGCCAAACTCGGCGGGCTTCCGGGATGCAGTTAGAGATCAAGTATTCCGATCAAGTTGGGACTGGTATCCGAGCAATAGCTCCAGTGAAACTCATTGCTCGTATAGCGCATATTGCGCACTGAGAGCCGGAGGTCTGGCGCTGCCAGATAACTCAGGACAGATTTTGCCAGGCACGATGAATGACTTTCTCCGTGGGCTAGCGAATCCTCAATCTACTACGAGCAGCGGCACAACTGGTGAAACAGTCGTCACCGTTGGGAGAGGTCCGCCATGACCGTCATCAAAAGGCTTCGGTTTTTAGAGTGGCTGTGGATCGGGCAAGCAACGCTGTCGCTGATCGCTCTTCTGTGCTTGGCCGCAAGCAACAGCATCATTTTTCTGGTGCTCACGGAGTGCCTCGGCTTTCCGCTGGGCTGGTTGATCAAGGGCTCAGATGTCTATTCGTTCTTGCCAACTTCGCTGCAGTATTTTGTGAGCTACATTATCATCCTGGCAAATGGAGGCCTGTTTTATGCGGTTCTTCGGCTCTGTTTTAGGCGGAAGACGCAAACAGATCCGAGCCATCCCAACGCGAGCAACGTGCGCCCCGAGTAATCGCAGTAAGGCCGCCGTTCGCGCCCAAGTGGGATAGCAAAAGGGATAGCAAAAGGGGTCAGGTCGAGTATATTGCGATTGACTCAACCGCGGCCGGACAGCTTGCTGCCTCTATGGCCCGCAAGCTGAGACTGGAATATCCCGGGGCCTGCTACCACGTGATCAACCGGGGCAATTACCGGGCGGATATCTTCAAGACGGAGGGGGCGAAGGCGGCGTTTGAGACCTGCCTGTTCGAGGCCTGCGCGAGATCCCAGTGGGTGCTGCACGCCTATGTGCTGATGCGTAACCACTATCACCTGGCACTCGAAACCCCCGAGGGAAACCTGGTGGCGGGCATGCAGTGGTTGCAGGCCACCTTTGCCAACCGGTTCAACCAGTTGCGTCAGGAACGGGGCCACCTCTTCCAAGGACGCTACAAGGGCCTGTTGGTCGAGGAGGGCAGTCCGCTGGCTCAAGTCTGCCACTACATCCATCTCAACCCGGTCCGCGCGGGTCTGGTGACGCCGGCGGCATTGGGCAGCTATCGCTACAGCAGCTACTGGTATCTTACCCGACCGAAGCGGCGGCCGGCTTTTCTCCAGCCCGGCTCCGCTTTGCGCGAGGCGGGTGATCTGCTCGACACCCCGGCGGGTTGGAAGGCTTATGCGGATTTTCTGGCCTGGCAGGCCGCCGAGGGACCGGCGGGAAAATCAAAGGCCTATGTGTGTCTCAGCAAAGGCTGGGCACTGGGCAGCGGTGAGTTCAAGACGACCCTGATTCAGGATCATCAATTAGCGGCCACCGCTCGGGCTTGGGAAGGCACCGGCGCGCAGGAAATCCGCGAACTAGCTTGGAAACGGGCCTTGATCGAAGCCTTGCGGGTGAGACGGAAGACGGTCGCGGATCTGGTCGGCGCGCGGAAGAGCGCCCCGTGGAAAGTCGCCTTGGCCGCCCAACTCAAACTAACCACGCAGGCGCGCAATGCCTGGCTGGCCGAGCATTTGCACATGGGGCGCGCCGAGGCCGTCAGCAGTCATGTGACCAAACATCGCCGCCATGCTTCCTAATCGGAATATACTCGACCTGACCCCTTTTGCCTTTTCGAAGACCTTCTACGTCTATGGCCTCGGCCTGTTGCACGAGGAGACCAGCACAACCCTCCGCTATTACCACCCTGACCGTCGTGGCGACACCGTCGCCCTGACCGACGGCACTGGGACCGTCACCGACCGCGCCAGCTACGGCGTCTATGGTGAAATCCTCGCCCGCAATGGCACGACCAACACGCCGTTTCTCTTCAACGGCAAGTGGGGGGTCCAAACTGACGGCAACGGCCTCAATCACCACCGCGCCCGGTATTATCACCCGCTGCTCCGCCGCTTCCTCAACCAAGACACCATCCTCGGCAGCATCACCGACTCCGCTTCCCTTAACCGCTTCGCTTATGCCAACGGCAACCCCGTCAGCCTTATCGATCCCTTTGGGCTTATGGCGGGAGATGCCCCAATCAGTCCAGCGGGCTCGACGACACAGATTCAAACGCGGATTTATGTTTGGGATAGTAATGTGCCGGTGGATCCTGGGCACATAATGACGACAAACACTGGCACACCACGAGTATCATATACGAGCAGCTACCCACACAGTTTCAATAGCTCAACTAGTTACGGCTCTTACGGTCAGAACGATAACGTCAAATTGTCATTTACCGAAACACTAGCTCAGACTGGAGGAAAACCGGATTACATCTTCTTGGCCACGCTTCCTAATTCGCGTGATTTCCATGTTGCAGTTGCTGATATCAATGGGCGTCCAGACTGGAGCCTGACTCCCACCACATCGAGTGAGACAAATTGTGGAAATGGTGCGTGCTTCGTGCTGAACGCAGGTGGTCTTCCGATGCAATCGGGAGCGACAAATACGCCACACGACTATTTGCTTCAGCTTTTGAACTATGTGAACAATCCGGACACTTTGAAGGGCACCGGGGCTAGCATATCGCAAGAATGGCCACCCAAGAAATGACCATGAAGAAATTCGGAATGCTTGAGTGGCTTTGGCTTGGTTACGCGGGCGTCTTGTTCTTGATTCATCTCGCGCTTGGCATAACCAACCATCTCGGCTGGATCGCCGTTTTAGCAGTAGTTGGGGTTCCGGCGCATGTCCTCGCTCCTTATTTGCATATTTCAATGCTTTTCCCCTCGTTGTCTGGTTGGCCTTCATTAGCGCTGAATTGGCTTTGGTTTTCGTTCATCTCAGGAGGCACCTATTATCTCCTGGCCAGAATAGCAGTGTGGATCATTTCCAAGAAAAGGAACGCCAGCAACGCGCGCCCCGAGCAATCGCAGTAAGGCCGCCGTTCGCGCCCAAGTGGCCATTATGGCCAAGCAAAGGGAAAGCAAAGGGGTCATGCTGGGCTTCACCTGATTTGACGGACTGAGATAGCCGTTCTGCCTGGCCGCAATGGCGTGCAAGCTGCGGTTGGAATTCCCGGGGGCGATCATACCGTCAACCGCCGCCACAGGCAGTCTTGCGCCGTGACCCTGAACTGTCGCACAGTTCACCTCATGATTGCGGCGGTTCAATTCAAGAACTTCAAAGCCTTGCGGGCGACGGCCGTGCGGCTGGAGCCGTTCAACCTGTTCATCGGGCCCAATGGTAGCGGCAAGACCAGCCTCATTCAGGCCTTGCTGCGTTTACGCACCCTGGCCGGCTTGCCCGTTGTCCATGGCCATGAACTGAAGGGGCAGCGGCCCGACGGCCCGCAAATTGAGTTTCACTTCAATCCGCCCTTTCAAAACGTCCGCGTGACGCTCGGCTGCAATTCCGACGAACTTGTCTGCAACCTGCTGGTGGTGGATCATTCTCCGGGGACCTCCGGGGAGGGGGAGTGGGCCGAACTCCGCCCGAAACTGCAGGGCATCCGCGCCTACCTCTTTGATCATTACGCCATGGCCCTCCCCGCCAGGCGCAGCGACGGCCACGAACTAGCTTCCAACGCTGGTAATCTTTCCGCCGTGCTGACCTTGCGCCGTGAACAGGCACCGGAGGCATGGAAGATATTCGAGGAGGATTTTTGCCGGATTCTGCCGGAGTTTGGCGGGTTGGATTTCCGCGAAGCCGGTGAGGGCCGCGTGGAGCTGGTGGCGCGCCTGGCCGGCGGCCATGAGCAGGTCGCGGCCGACAGCCTGTCGCAAGGCACACTCTCCCTGCTGGCCACGCTGGCACTCGCGCACGCACCGCTGCCACCGACGGTGGTGTGCATCGAGGAGGCCGACCGCGGCGTCCATCCGCGGATGCTGCGCGAGGTGCGTGATGCGCTCTACCGGCTGAGTTATCCCCAGGATGCCGGGCTGGAGCGCACGGCGGTGCAGGTCGTCACGACGACGCATTCACCCTACCTGCTGGATCTCTTCAAGGATCACCCGGAGGAGGTGGTGCTGGCCAGCAAGCACGGCAATGCGGCCACGTTCATGCGGCTGTCCGAGCGCACCGACCTGCTGGACCTGCTGAAGGAGGCGCATCTCGGCGACCTCTGGTATAGCGGCATTCTCGGCGGCATCCCCGGCGAGTGATGAATATTGCCCTGCTCAGCGAATCCCCGGTGGACGAAGCGGCGTTGCGCGTGCTGGTCGGTTATGTGCTCGGCCAGGGGTTCAACCCGATCTCGCCGTCACTCCGGGCGCGCGGCTGGCCGTCGGTCGAGCTGGTGTTGCCGGCCATCCTCCGACACCTGCATTTCAACACCAACGCCGCCGGCCTCGTCGTCGTCGTGGATTCGGATGATTCGCCGGTTCACACGGCCGCGCACGAGGCGCCGGGCTACCATCATCCCTACTGTCGGATTTGCCGGTTGCGGGCGGTCTTCCGGCGGACGATCAAGAACCTGCCTCCCGCGCGCGGCCGTGACCGGGTGTTACGAGCGGTGGGCCTGTGCGTGCCGGCGCTGGAGGCGTGGCTGCTCTGCGGCCGCGACACGTCGATCACCGAGACTGCCTGGGCGACGGGCCAGGCGACGGGCCGGCTGCCCTACACGCGCCGGGAATTGAAGTTGAAAGTCTATGGCACGGACCGGCCGTCGTTGCCGCAGGCGGTCAAGCGGGCGGTGCAAGAGGTCAGCCGGCATCAGGGTGACGTGCGCCGGCTGGAGAATGATTTTCCGCAAGGCTTCGGGTCGCTCGCGCGGGATCTGCGGAGCTGGCAAGCGAGGTAGGGTGGCTCGGGCGAAGCGATCGGCTGCCAGCCGGTGGATGACTCCGGCTCGTCGGGTGGATTTGCCAGGCCCTTGATCGCAAGGAAGGTCTTGCCCCGTGACCCTCCGGACGCAAAGTTCACGCCATCACCCCCGCATGAAATCCCCCCGTGCTTCGCTTGCGGCTTTGTTGATGGCGCAGGCGCAGGAGACCTTCAACGACTGTGCCGCCAAGATGATGCTGGGCGCGCTGGCGCAGCAGATAGCGCGGGCCTCGGGCCAGGATTCCAAGCCGGTGCTGGCGCTCATCGCTGCGTTGCTGGTGCTGCCTTACATCGCCTTTGGTCCGGTGTGCGGCTGGCTCTCCGACCGCTATCCCAAACGGACGGTGCTCAACTGGACGCTCGTCTCCCAGATCGGGGTGATGCTTCTCCTGGTGGCGGCGTTGTGGCTCCAGTCATTTTGGGGCGCGATGTTCGGCTTTTTCCTGTTGTGCGCCGAAACCGCCGTGCTCGCACCGGCCAAGCGCGGCATCCTCCTTGAATATGTCGGCCCCCAGCGCCTGTCGCGCTGGGTGGGATACATGGAGATGTTCAACATCACGGCGATTCTGGTCGGTTCGTTCGCCGGCGGGGCGATGTTCTCGCACTGGTTTGCGACCGGCGGCGACCCCTGGCAGGCGGCCTTGAACACCGCCTGGGTGCTCACGGCGCTGGCCGTGATCGCCTGGGCTTTCTTCCAGGTGGCGGACCCGACGGAGTCGAAGTCGGCCGAGCCGTTCCGCTGGAACCTGTGGGTGCGGCACTTCGCGGACATCTTCGAGATGCGGCGAACGCGGCCGCTGTGGCGGGCCACCATGGGCATCTGCTTTTTCTACGGTGTGGGTGGCTACGCCACGGTGCTGCTGCAGCAGGTGGGCTTTGAGCTGACTCAGGGCGGGCCGGCCGCCGCGCTCACTTCGGGCAAACTGCTGCTCCTGGTGGGGGTGGGCACGATGGTGGGCAATCTGCTCGCCGGCCTGATTTCGCGCCGCGGGGTCGAACTCGGGCTCGCGCCGCTCGGCGGGGTCCTGCTGGCCGTGGTGCTCGTCGCCCTGGGCTATACGGCGCCTGGCACGACGGCGTTCAACGTGCTGCTGGTCGCGACCGGATTCTCGTCGGGCTTTTTCCTCGTGCCGCTCTATGCCTTCATCCAGGAGCGGGCCGGCGACCATCGCCGCGGCCGGATTCTCGCCGGCGTCAGCCTGCTGGACAGCATCGCGGGCATGGCGGCCGCCACGATCTATGGCTTGGTGGCGAGCGATGCGGCGCTGGCCTGGTCGGTCAGCGCGCAGTTTTTCCTGATGGCGGCGGTCACGGTGGCCATGCTGGCCTACGCGCTTTATCACCTGCCGCACCAGACGGTTTGCACGGTGATGCGGTTGTTCGGCCGGATCTTCTACAAGGTCAAGGTGTTTGGCCGCGATCAGGTGCCGGCCGGCGGCGCGCTGGTGTTGTCCAACCACCTCTCCTACGTGGACGCCGTCGTGCTGCAGATCGCCTCGCCGCGACCACTGCGCTTCGTCGCTTTTGAAGGTTATGCCAAAAGCCCGACGGTGCGCTTTCTCCTGCGTGCGGCCGGCGTCATCCCGGTCAACCCCGACAAACCCCTCAAGGGCATCCGGCTCGCCTGGAAGGCGCTCAAGTCCGGCGAGCTGGTCTGCGTATTCCCCGAGGGCGCCATCTCCCGCACCGGGCAGCTGATGGAGCTGCGCGAGGGATTTGAGACCATCGTCCGGCATGCGAAAGTCCCCGTGGTTCCGGCGGCCATCGACGGACTGTGGGGCTCCATCTATTCCTTCGCCGGCAACCGTTATCTGTGGAAGTCACCGCGCCTGATGCCGACGCCCGTCTGCGTTGTGTTCGGCGCACCGATTGCCAGCGAACGGGCCGACGTGGCGCACATGCGCAAGGCCATGCTGGATGTGGGCGAACAAGCCTTTCAGGAGCGCCCGATGCTCAAGCGCCACCTCGGGCGTGAGATCGTCCGCTCCCTCGCCAAGCGCCCGCGGCACATCGAAATTGTCGACCGCACCGCTGAGCGGCGGCCGGTCTCGGCGGCGCAATTGCTCGCGGCCTCGGCCGCCGTATCGCGCCACCTGCGGAAAACCGTGTCCGGGAAGCGCGTCGGCATCGTCCTGCCGCCGGGCGTCGGGGCGCACATCGCCAATCTCGCGGTTGCCTGTGCGAACAAGGTGCCGGTCAACCTGAACTTCACGGCGGGGAAAGCCGCGATCGAGGCCTCGCTCAAGCTGGGCGAAATCGACACGGTGATCACGGCCGACGCCATGCGGGCGAAAATCCCTAATTTTCCTTTTCCGCCGGACACCCGCGATTTGAAGAAAGTCATCGAGGCCGCCGGCGGCAAGCGGGCCATCGTGCCGTGGTTGCTGGCGGCCTGGCTGCTTCCCAACCAATGGGTGGCCGATCTGCTAGAGATACCCAAAGTTGGCGACCGCGAAGAGGCGGCGTTGCTCTTTACCAGCGGCAGTTCGGGTGAGCCCAAAGGCGTCGTGCTCACCCACCGCAACCTGTTCGCTAATTGCGCCCAGATCTCCTCGCTCTCCATTTTGCCCGACACCGCCGTCCTCATGGCCTGCCTGCCGGTGTTCCACTCCTTCGGTTTCACGGTGACGCTGTGGTATCCGATGTTGCGCGGCTGCCGGGTGATCACCGTTCCGAGCCCGCTTGACACCAAGAAAATCGTCGAGGCCATCCAACAGGAAAAGGCTACCGTCATGCTGGGCGCCCCGACTTTCGTCCGGCCGCTCCTGAAGAAGGCCAGCAAAGAGGAGCTCAAGTCGCTCGACCTCGTCGTCACCGGCGCGGAGAAACTGACGCTCGATCTCTACGAAGCCTTCCTGGGTCAGTTCGGCATTGAGATTTTGCAGGGCTACGGGCTGACCGAGACGACACCGGCGGCCAACATCAACCAGCACAATCCGCCGATCACGACCTCCACCGCCGAGGAACAGCACGGCAAGCGCACCGGCGCCGTCGGCCGCCTGATGCCGGGCATGACCGCGCGCATCTTGGATCCCGACACCGGGGAGGAGCTGCCCATGACTTCGACCGGTATGCTTTGGCTCAAAGGGGCCAATGTCTTCCCCGGCTACCTCAAGGATCCGGAAAAGACCGCCGCCGCCCTCAAGGATGGCTGGTTTATCACGGGCGACCTCGGTCGCTTCGATAACGATGGGTTCCTCTTTATCGAAGGCCGGCTGTCGCGTTTCTCCAAGATCGGTGGCGAGATGGTGCCCCACGGCACCATTGAACAACGGTGCGTCGACCTGCTGGGTTTGGAGCAGACCGACGGTCCGTCCATGGCGGTCACCGGTATTCCCGACCCCACGAAGGGCGAAGCGCTCGTGTTGCTGACGACGCAAGACTTCACCCTGGAGCATCTCCGCGCGAAATTGCTCGAATCCGGCCTGCCCAATCTCTGGGTGCCAAAGATACTTCGCAAGGTGGACAAGATCCCGATGCTCGGCACCGGCAAGACCGACCTCAAGGGCGTCCGCATCCTGGCGCTGGAATTGACGAAGGGAACGGGGGAGAGTTGAATGAAGCACTTAGCTGCCCGTCTTCTGATCTGTGTTCTGTTGGCAGGGGTTATTGCGGCATGCGTAAAAAACACGCGCTCCTCTGAGGCGGACAAAATTTATCAAACGATATCTGGGAATATCGCTCCGGGAGAGAGTGTGGAAGGGCTCTTAGCTTTTTTTAAGAACCAAGGCTGGACCTACGATTATGATAAATGGAATAACGCCTATCTAACAGGAATTGTCGTCGATCAAAAAGATGGACACATACTTCACTCAGTCACCGTCAAGATCGCCATGACTCTTGAGGGGAAAGTGAAGGATATCGTAGTAGGAGACGCGTATAAACCATGTGGTTGATCAGACCGTCACGGTCTTGAACGACTCGAGTTGCCACAGCGGCTGCCTGGCCTCGGTGGCGAGTTCGTTGAAGGCGGCGACTTCCGCGGCGGTCATGAGGGGATGGCTTCAGTCTTTAGATGATTCCAGGCGCACGACGCGGACTTCGCGGGCCGCGTGGTCGACCCAGAAGGTCACCAGCCAGTTGCCCAGGAGCAGGATATCATTGACGCGTTTTTGGGCGTCCGGCTCCTGCAAATCTCCCTGGCGAAATGGCGAACCCTTCAAATCGTCGATGATCACTACCAACTGCTTTTGCTCGGCCCGAGAGGCAATGGCGAGACGACGCGCGGCTTCCTCATGTAGCACCAGAGTGTAAGGTGCCACGGTTAGTTATAGGCCAAGCTGCCGTTTCAAGTCTTCCCACTGCACCTTGCGTCCGGCGTCCATCTCGGCATGGCGGCGTGCCAGTTCTTCCTGGTTGGCGGGATTCTCAGCCCGAAGTCGGCTTTTCAGGTAGGCCATGGCCTGCACCATTTCGTCATGGGGTAGCTGCGATATCTGCGGCTTAAGATCAGCGAAGCTCATGTCGGCACCTTAGTCATCGCGGGCTTTCCGGCAAGTCTGGTTTCGTTCTCACCTTTCCACTCGCAGTGCGGCGTCTATCGCCATTAAACAGTTTCCTTCATGACCCCTACGCACGCCGCCGCCACCCGCCAAGTGAAACGCCGCCTGGGCGCGCGGGTGGACACCTCCAAGCGGGCGTGCTGGGCGTCGTCGTTTGACAGTAGCAAGATCTCCTTCCTCCCGGAAGCCGTCATCACGCCGCGGACGGAGCAGGACATCGGGCCGGTGTTGGAGCTGGCCAACCAGCATCGCGTGCCGGTGACGGTGCGCGGACGCGGCACGACCTTGATGGGTTCGGCCGCACCGGTGCGGGGTGGCTGGGTGATCGACATGCGGAAGCTGAAAACCGTGCGCATTGACGCCGATGCCGGCATGGCGCACGTCGGGGCCGGAGCGACCACCGCCGCCGTGCAACGGGCGGCGGCGGCGAAGGGTTGGTTTTATCCTCCCGACCCGTCGTCCAAGGAATATTGCACGATCGGGGGCAACATCGCCTGCAACGCCGGCGGCATGCACGGCGGCAAATACGGTGTAACCCGCGATTTTGTCATCGCCCTGCGCGGTTTCCTGCCGACCGGCGATTTCGTGCAGTGGGGGACGGCGACCAAGAAGTTTGCCGCGGGCTTCAACCTGCGCGACCTGTGGATCGGCAGCGAAGGCATGCTCGGGGTCGTGACCGGCGCGGTGCTCAAGCTCGTGCCCATGCCGGCTGCGCGCTGGACGCTGCTGACGGCGTTTCAGGACGAGGCGGCGGCGTTCAGCGCGGCACGGTTGCTGTTCCGCCAGCGCGTGCAGCCCGCCATCTGCGAGTTTCTGGACCGCGAAAGCGTCCTCTGCGCCGAGCGCGCGACGGGCAAGACCGTGTTTCCCGGCCAGGCGGGAAGACCGGTCATCCTGCTGGAGCTGGCGGGTTCGCTGGCCGAGGTGGATGACCTGAAGCAGGACGTGCTGGTCTGGGCGCAGCGGAACGCCGTGGCTTTCCGCGAGGCCACCAGCCGGGCCCAGGTCGAGGAGCTGTGGGAGGTCCGGCGCAAGTGCTCCAGTGCGATGTTCGAACTCGGGGATTCAAAACTCAACGAGGACGTCGTGGTCCCGATGCGAAACTACGGGAAGTTTGCCCGGTTCATCGCGCAATTGAAGCGGCAAACGAAGCTGCCCATCCCGACCTTTGGCCATCTCGCCGACGGCAACCTGCACGTAAACATCATGTATCACCGCGCCAGTGCCGCCGAGACCAAGGCGGCCGAGGCGGCCGTGCAGACCCTCATGGAGACCGTCGTCGCACTGGGTGGGGCCATCTCCGGCGAGCACGGCATCGGACTGGCGAAAACGCCATTCCTGCGGTTGCAGCACAGCCCGGCGCAGGTGCGCGCCATGCAGGCCGTGAAGAAAGCGCTCGATCCCCGCGGCATTTTGAATCCGGGGAAGATGTTCGGCGTCGTCCGGATCTGGAAATACCCGAAGCTGCAGGTCAAGCTGCCGTGGGACCACAAGTGACCACGCCGGTCGCTCACGCCACGGCGGCTTCCGGCGTCGCAGGACGGTTGCTGACGTTGTTACCGTCGTTCGGGCCCAGCCGCCAGAACATGAGCGACGACAAGATGGTGAGCGCACCCATCGTCAGGAACGAGTGGTGCAGCGCCGTGACAAACACGGTAGGGTCGGATTGTGGCCGACCGCCGAGATAGAAGGCGGTGAACAGCGAAGCCAGCGCCGTGCCGAAACTCCACGCCATCATCTGGGCCGTGAGCGCGATGCTGTTGGCCATGCTGGCGTCACCGTCCGTGGTGTCGGCATAGACCAGGGTGTTCAGGCTGGTGAACTGGAGCGCGGAGAACAGGCCTTGCGCGAAACTGAGGGGCAGGATGAGCCAGACCGGCGTGCCCGGTCCGACGAGCGAGAAGACCGTCAGAGTCAGCCCGAAGCACACGGTGTTACCGAGGAGAATCTGGCGGTGACCGAAGCGCGCGAGGAGGTGCCGGCTCATCACCTTCATCGTGATGGCGGCGATGGCCTGCGGCATGGTCAGCAGGCCTGCCTGCCACGGCTCGAAGCCCATGCCGATCTGGTAAAGCAGGGGCAGAAGGAAAGGGGTGCCACCGACGCCGAGCCGGGTGATGATACCGCCCAGGACGGCGACATTGAAGGTGCGGATGCGAAACAGCGCGAGCGCTATCACCGGCCGCGCGGTCCGGCGTTCGTGCCAGCCGTAAAGCAGCAACAGGAACACCGCGCTGCCGAAGAGCAGTGAGAGCGGGCCGAGCGGCAACCCGTGTTCCCCGAAAACCTCGAGTGCATACGACAGCAGGGCGATGCCGGCGCCGAACAGCACAAAGCCCACCCGATCGAGCGGGCCGACGGCTTCGTGGCGGTAGTCGGGCATGTGCCGCCGGATCAGCCAGAGGCCCAGCAGCCCGATGGGCAGGTTGACAAAGAAAATGGTGCGCCACGGCAGCCAATGGACGATCAGGCCGCCGATAAGTGGACCAAGCAGCGGGCCGATGAGCGCCGGGATGACGACGTAATTCATCGCCACCAACATTTCGGACTTCGGGAAGGTGCGGACCAAGGCGAGCCGGCCAATGGGGGTCATCATCGAACCGCCAATGCCCTGCATGACGCGTGCGGCCACCAGCATGGGGGTGTTGAGCGCCAACCCGCAGAAGAGCGACCCGAGGGTGAACAGACTGACCGCCCACATGAAAACCCGCCGGGTGCCGAAACGGTCGGCCATCCAGCCACTGACGGGGATGAAGACCGCGAGGCACAGAGTATAGCTCGTCAACACGCCCTTCAGGCTGAGGGGCGGGACCTGCAGACTCGCCGCCATGGTCGGGACCGCCGTGTTGACGATGGTCGAGTCCAGCCCCTCCATGAACAGCGCCACCGCCACCAGCCAGGGCATGAACCGCTTGGTCTGGGTGAGTGAATCGGAGGCGCCGGTCATGGGCTGTTGATAACCGCCAAGGGCGGCGAGGCAAGCGGGTCGGAAACCTAGTAGCCAAGGTCAAGCCGTCAGTCCGAAACTTATCACTTTTCCTTGTGGTCACGGGACTTTTTTCCATTGCACCGCCGAAACGCGGTGCCTCTAGTTTGCCCTTTAAGCTTCATGTATCTTAAGGCGCTAAAACTTCACGGCTTCAAAAGCTTCGCCGACAACACGACCCTCAGTTTCCAGCCCGGCGTCACGGCTATTGTGGGGCCCAACGGTTGCGGCAAGAGCAACATCGCGGACGCCATCCGCTGGGTGCTGGGCGAGCAGAGCGCGAAAGCCCTGCGCGGCGGCAAGATGCAGGACGTCATTTTCGAGGGCGCGGACACCCGCAAGTCGGCGCAGTTCTCCGAGGTCGCGCTGCTGCTGACGGAGTGCGAGAAGCAGCTGGGCAGTGATTTCCACGAGATCGAGATCATGCGCCGGGTCGGGCGCGATGGGCTCGGCGAGTATTTCTTCAACGGCCAGCCGTGTCGCCTGAAGGATATCCACAAGCTTTTCATGGACACCGGCGTCGGCCGGACCAGCTACTCGATCATGGCGCAGGGCCAGATCGACCAGATCCTGTCGTCCAAGCCCGAGGAGCGTCGCGTGGTGTTCGAGGAGGCCGCGGGCATCACCAAATACAAGAGCCAGCGCCGCGAGGCGATGAACAAGCTCTCGCTCACCGAGCAGAACCTGGCGCGCGTATCCGACGTCATCGCGGAAGTCGCGCGGCAGATCGGGTCCTTGAAACGCCAGGCCGCAAAGGCCCTGCGTTACCGGCGGGTCAATTTCCGACTTCGCCATCTCGCCTTGGCGCAAAGCAATTATACCTACCGCCAGCTCAGCGCCGGCCTGGCTGACCTCGACGGCCGCGTGGCCGCGCTCCGCGGCGACGCGGCCACGCGCCGCCACTCCCTGGAGACGCGCACCCGGGCCCTCGATGAAAAGAAAACCGCCCGCAGTTCCCTCAACCAGCGCGTGCAGGATGTGCAGCAGGCCGTGTTTGATCTCCGTTCGCAGAAGGAGGCGGCCGAGAACGCCGCCAGCATGGCGCAGGTGAAGGGGGTGGGGCTCACGGAACGCCTCGACGCCGGCAAGGATGATCTCGCCGAGCTGGAAATGCAGTTGCGTGAACTCGCGACGCAGGTGGACACCGGCGCGCAGGACAAGCAGATGCAACTTTCCTTGCTCGGCAGCTCCGACGCCGTGTTCCAGGACCGCAATCGCGAGGTGGCCGTCACCGAAGGCGAGCTGACCAAGGCCGAGCAGCAGCTCAGTCAGGACAAATTTCACCTGTTGCAGGTCGAGAGCGCCGTGGCCCGCCATCGCACGGAGAGTTCGAGCCTGGAAGTTGATGCCCGCACCAGCCAGCATAAGTTCGACCAGCTTTCCGCCGAACTCGCCGAGCTCCGCGCCGCCGTCGAGGGCGCCGCCCTGGCCCTGACCGAGGTCCGCTCCCGGGTGGAGGAATCCCGCGCCGCCCAGAGTCGCACGACCAACGAGGCCCAGGCCGCCCAGGCCGCGTTGCAGGACACCACCCGGAAATTCCGCGACGCCCAGCGCCAGCTGCAAGACATCGACCGCAATCTCGCCCAGAAGGCCGCCCGCCTGAAGTTGCTGCAGCAATTGCAGGAAAAATGGGAAGGCTTTGGCGAGGGCGCCAAGGCCCTGCTTTCGGGTCGCCTGGCCGGTGTTATCGGCGAGCAGAAAGGCACGCCCATCACGCAGGGACTGGAGGTGAAACCCGAATACGCCAAGGCGCTCGAAGCGCTCCTCGGCGCGTCGGTCGAAGCCATCGCGGTCTCCGATCTTGCCACCGCCCGGAAGATTCTCGCCCAGCTCGAAGCCGACAAACTCGGCAGCGTGTGTCTGCAAGTCGGAGGCGTCAGGAACCCGGAGGCCGGAATTGACAGCCTGCCCGCGGGACTGCGGCCCGCGACGGAGGCAATCGCGAACCTCGCGGCCTCGCATCCGGCCGCCGGTCTGCTGTCGGCCTGTTATCTGGCGGACGACCTGGGGGTGTTTCTCGATTATTGGAAATCGAATCCTGCGTTCAGCTTCCTGCTGGTGGCGACGCCCAAGGGTGACCTGGTCGACCGGCGCGGACTAATCTTTGGCGGCCACCACAAGAAGCCGGCCAACAGCATTGTGCAACGGGAGGTAGACCTGCGCGAGACCGGCAAGGCGGTCGGGGCCGACCAGAAGGCGCACGAGGAGCAGAGGGCACTGATTGACCAATTGAACACGGCGCTCACCGACGCCGAGGCGGCGCTGGAGCAGAAACGCAAGGAAGTGCTCGCCACCTCGCAGCACGCCGCGGCGATCCATATCGAGGAAAAAAATGCCCAGAAAGTTCACGATGAGGCGTCCACCCGGCTGGGCCGCATGGAAAACGAGCTGGCCAATCTCAAGCGCGACCATGATGAGGCCCTTGTCCGTCTGGCCAAGGCGCAGGTCTTGCTCGGTGAGGCCGAAGCCGGCGTCAACGCCCACAAGCAGAAGATTTCCGCCACCGAGACGGTGATCACCGAGAAACGGGCCGATCGCGACGCCAAGAAGGAAATCCTGGCGCAAGCCCGCCTGGAGCTGGCCGAGCGCCGCCAGAAAGTGGAGGTGCTCGACCGCGGCCTGGGCGAGATGGCGCGCCGCCGCGGGCAGCTCGACGAATTGCTCGTGCAGCGCCAGATCGAACTTGAAACCTGGTCCGAACAGGTGGCGCAACTGACGAAGGAAGCCGCCGGGCAAAAGCTCCGCGCCCAGGAGGTTGTCACGACCCTCGCCGTGGCGCAGGAGCAGGTGGAGAAGCTCCGCGGTGAGCTGTCCACCGTGGAGCAGGGAATCACCACCGGGGAGCAGGGGCTCGCGTCCATCCGCAACGAGGCCGAGTCCTCCCAGTCGGAGCTGACCAAACATGAAGTGAAGGTCGCCGAGACGCGGGCGCGGGTGCAGTTCCTCGTCGAGGAAGTAACGCGGGAGTTTTCCGCTGATGTCACCGCGCTGGAGTGGCAAGAGCTGCTCTGGCACGCTGACGACGAGCCCGAGGGGCTGCGTGATCTCGACCTCGATGACGAGGACGAGTCCGCGCCCAGAGAACAGAAGACGGAGGACGGAGGATCCGCCTCTGCCAAGGCTACGGCGGACAAGCAGAAGGCAGAGGACAAATCGCCCAAGCGCCGGAAGAAGGACAAGGGCCCGAAGGGCGAACCGACCGAGGCCGACCGGGCCGCGCTCGATGCGACCAATTGGGACGAGCTCAAGGCCGAGGTGGACGCGCTCCGGCAGCGGATCGCCAGCATGGGCGCCGTCAACCTTGTGGCCATCGAGGAGTATTCCGAGTTGAAGCAGCGCTACGAGTTCCTGAAGACCCAGAGCGACGACCTGACCGGCGCCAAGGCCCAGCTGCTGAAGGCGATTGACGATATCAATCAAACTTCGCTCCGGCAGTTCCAGGTCACTTTCGACCAGATCCGCAAGAATTTCGCCTACACGTTCCAGATCCTCTTTGGCGGGGGACGGGCCGAGATCGAGCTGGTGACGGCCGAGGACCCGCTGGAGAGCGGCATTGAGATCGTGGCGCAGCCCCCCGGCACCAAGCTCAAGGGCATCACGCTTCTCTCCGGCGGCCAGAAGACCCTCACGGCCGTCGCGCTGCTCTTTGCGCTCTACATGGTGAAGCCTTCGCCCTTCTGTTTGCTCGACGAATTGGATGCCCCGCTCGACGAGTCCAACATCCACCGTTTCACGAACTTGCTGAAGCAGTTCGTGAAGGAGTCACAATTCATCATCATCACGCACAACAAGACGACCATTGCGACGGCCGACGCCATCTATGGCGTGACCATGCAGGAGCGCGGTGTGTCGAAGACACTCTCGATGAAGTTCGATCCGCACAAGGGTGAGGCCGAAGTGGTGCCCGCGACGATCGCCGACTCCGTGCGCGCCGCCGCCCCCACGGCCCCGATGAACTAACCGCAGTGGGGATTAACCACGAAGGACACGAAGTCGGGCGAGTCGGACTTTGGCACAGGAGGTAGGAGAGGAAGCAGAGACCAGAAAGTTTGGACAGAATGGCAAATAATATTCGGTTAATTCTGCAAAAACTCAGGTCTCGCCCCAGTCGCCGAATTCCCAGGCGCGCTTGATGGCGGCGTGGCCGGCGGCCAGCAGCGCGTTGTTGAGAAAGACCGGCTCACCGGCCTTCGCCTCGACAAACACATCCGCGAGGTAGCGGTCGTATTTGTCGGGCTTAGTGGTGCAGATGGTCAGAGTCGTGCCCGCCGGCACCAACGACTCCGTGAAGCGTTTGGCGGCCTTGCCCTCGGGGTTGGTGATTTCCGGGCAGTCGATATCGCGCAGCCGCAGCTTCTGTTTCACCCAATGTCCGGGGTGGAGGTAGATCTTCACCCACAACGTGTCGCCATCCACGACCTTGAGCACCACAGCGCCGTAGGTGAACAGATCGGCCTTGGTCGCGTCCTTTGCCCGCCCGGTGCCATCGGCTGTGACCCGCACGAAATCACTCGCCGTGAAACGCTCGCCCTCGCGTAGGTCGCGATAGGTGGCAAAGCCGAGGTCCACGACGAGGGTGTCGTCGACGGCGATGACTCTGCACACGCCCGGCGTGCCCCGCTTCGGTGTGAGGAGTTTGGGCGGGGTGACATCGCGCGCCGCGGCGGACGGCGCGGCCGTGTTCTCGAGCGCGTTCAAGGGCCGCACGCGCTCGACCAATTGCGCGACGGTCCACTCGTGCCGGATGGCGTCGCGCAGCAGGGTGGACCGCTGCTTCCCGTCTGCTACCTGGCACAGCACGATGTAATGGCTGCGGGTCAATTGTGCGGATATCCGCACAATCGGGAAACAACGGTGGAACTGGGCGCACTCGTGCAGCGTGCGTTTGCTGATGCCGGTGTCGTCGGCCAGCCGGGCAAAGACATTGGCGCCGTAGTCGGCGCGGTCCTTGTTCTGGAGCAGGTGCTCGTTGATGAGCCGGCCGGTCTCGTGGTAGGTGTGGATCCACGCCCGCTCAATGTCCCGGCGGCCCCGGACCACCACGGCTTCGACGCTGCGCCGCAGCTCGGCGTAGGTGGAGGGAGTCAGTCCTGACTTTGGCCCGACGGATTTCACTACGGGTTACAAGCTGCTCGGAGCTTGTGCTTGGCAATCATCAATCATCCCTCTGCTAACGAAGCACCCGCCGGGGTGCGCTTGCCGGTCACCTTGCGGTGCCCGATAGAGGCGTGGCGGGTATGTTGGGTGTAATAAACGGCACCCGCCGGAGGAGTCGCAAGCGGAATCTTACCCTGCAAGTTCCGAGTCGACCGCTGCCCGGATTCGCTCAATTCTGGCCAAACGCTGGCAATAGCGCTTCACGTTCATTCCAAGTATGAACGATGATGCCATACGCCTTGAGGGCATCAATGTAGTCGTGCGCAGGCTTATTATCCCGGTCATTAACTATCGCGTAAGCTTGGATTGCATCAGTCCCCCGTTGTAGCCGCACATCGTTGACGGCAAAAGCCACGGAAGTGGCCAGATCCCGGGAAAGTGAGTTCACCGCCTGCATCACTGATTCTGAACGGCGACTGGTGGCGGAAAACCCGAAGTCGAAATGATGATCAAACCCGCTCCGCCCCGACAGCTTCAGATTGCGAAAAAAAGATACCCCGCTCTCACGCAGATAGGCCGCCACGTCTTCCTCGAAAAACTGCGCCACATGGGACTGCCCCATGACCGCCAGATCGTGCATCGCCAGCATGGCCTGCATAAGGTTGTGCTTTTTTTGGGGAAAATCACGAGGGGTGGCCGTGACAGCAAGCTCGCCACTTTTGTCCAAGTGCACACCAAATCCGCTCAGGATCTGGCGGACATGCGCCTCGCGTTTGTCGGTGTTAACATCCAGCCCCATGTCGCTCAGGTCAGCCATAGTGTAGCCGTCATCGCTCAGGCGCAGATTATTGCCATGCTTTTCCACAAAGATCTGCATCTCGTCATTATGCGGATCGAGAAAGGGCGTGGATATCACCACGTGATCCGGGGAGTCCTCGGTGTGAAATCCCTCCTTCAACCAGGCGAGATAGTCGGCAATCAGGCGTTTTCCTTCAATCGCGAGCATGGCTAAATTTCAGTCTGAATGGGTGGAACATTTCGCACATTGCAGAATTTTAGGAATGAGACCAGCCATGAATCGTCCGCCCCGTCCGTCGGGAGGGCAAATGCCGGCAAGTCACTGGGCAGGTAGGCCACTCGGTCGCCGAATCCATCATGATAAAGGTGCAGATGCGTGCTGGTGAACCTTTCGCCTGGGCGGTGGGGCGCATCCGGTGGATTCCGATGAGGCCGACCCTCGATATCGATTCGGGCCAGAACATAGATCTTTCTAGCCCTGGTCTGGAACTTGAGCCTCGCTCTCTTTCTATTCCCACGATCCAGATCGAGGATGAACTGCTCCCGTGCCCCGATGCCGTTCAAAATATATTCCGCAGTGAAGGACTGGACCCGATGAAACTCCACTACCACGACCGAAGGCTCAAACTCCTTGGGCATTTCCAGCAGGCGGGTGGATTCGGCTTGCGTGAGGGACATGGGCTTGCGGGCAGGATGTTGAATCCCACCGCACGTAGGCAACCCTCATTCGTGCCCGGCTCAGCGCACGTAGGTGCCGGGCTGGTCGCCGGGGCGGACACGACCGAGGGCGCAGAGGGTGTCGAGGATTTCCTGCACATCGGCTTCCTTGGCTCGGGCGAATTTCTTGGTGATTTCGGCTGCCGTGAGCGGCTCCTCGGCTTGGGCCAGCGCCGCTTCCACCGCCAAGGTCCGCTCGGCCGTCTTTGCCGGCCACGGGAGCTTGCCGGCTTTCTTCGTGGGAGGGGCTTTACGCCCCGACTTCTGGGGCGCACTGCCGCCCTCCAGCATGAGCTCACCCTTGGCCTGATACTCCGGGCGGAGCCAGCGGATGTGACCGGCCTTTTCCTCCGCCGCCCGGGCGGCATTGAGTTCGACCACGTGCTTGAGGATATCCGGGTCGGGCATCGGCCAGGGCCAGCCGTAGGCCTCGGCCACCGCCTGGTCCAAGTCGTCGTGCAGTTGCTTGAGAGTGGCAACGAGCGCGGCGTCGTGGATGACCTTGTCCTTGGTGGTGAGAGTCGCACCCGCCCGCACTTTCTCCAGCGCATTGTAGATGTCGGTCAGGCCGAGACCGTGCATCTGCTGGGCACGCTTGCGGTGGGCGTCGAGTTCCTCGGCCAGCTTCCCTATTTTGGTCTTCTGCTTTTCCGTGCAGTCGGGAAACGGGAACGGATCGAAGCAGCGGGACTTACTGTAACGTGGGTCATTGCCGAAGCCGAGCCACCCGCCGGCAGCAACTGCATAGACGACGTGAATGCGGCTGCTCAGCACGCCGAGGTGAAAGGCGTCGTCGAGCGCGGCCACCACCAGCATGTTGTCGGGGAGGATTTCTGCGTCGAGAAACTGGAAATGCCGGTGCTTCGTGGTTTCAATCGTGGCGATGTAGCGCGGCAGCTTGGCCAAGGCGGCCCGAAGGTCTTTGCGGGGTTCGCCATGAATCCACCAATTATCGCGGTAGCCGGCGCGGGCATTGGCCGCACGCTCGGGTTTCACCCGAGCGACCACCCAGTCATAAACCTTAGGATATCTTGCTCGGACTTCTTCCGCCTTCAGTCCGTAGAGATCAATCACCAGCACGCCGCGCGGGGTGTCGGCCAAGTCCTTGCCGTTGCGGTAGGGGCGGATGTGTTTTTCGAGACCCGCAATTTTGCCGAGCCCGAACGCTTGGGCCTCTTCTGGAGTAACGATAAAGCCCGAGCCGATGAGCTGGACACCGCGATATCCTAAACTTTCGTTGGCTTGGAGCGGCAGTGACATTGACACATCCGCACCGACCGTGAGGTCGGCGTTAATCCGACCGGCAGCGCTGGAGAAAAGAATCTCATCCGTGCCGTCCTTGGTGGCAGTCTCCTTGATTACTTCAAGGAGTTGGCCGGTCAGCGCGCCTTTTTCGGCGGTGGTCATGGCGATGCGGACGGCGGCGCCATCGGCGGTGTCCACCCACGGGTGGTCGGGCACGGCGAAGACGAGGCCCACGTCGCGGTCGAGGGCCCGCTGGACAACGCGGCGGGCGAAGGTTTGCGTGAGGCTGTTGGTGGTGATGAAACCGAAGCGCCGGATTTTCCCGGCGGCGGCGAGCTCCGCCGCCTTGTCCCACCAATACATCACGAAATCCACGCTGTCCGGCACATCGGGGTAGACGGAGCGGAGGGTCTCGGCGTAACCGTCACCCAGGTCCTCGCGGAGCTTGGCCGCGCCGAGGAAGGGCGGGTTGCCGACGATGAAGTCGGCCTTGGGCCACGCGGCGGGCCGGGGATTCTGGTAGGCGAAGAGCTGGATCGACCGGGTCTCGTCGGGCACCGGGCGACCGGTGGCGGGGTCGGTCTTGTGGCTCTTGCGGTCCCAGACGAAGATGGCGCCGGTGTGGGCGGCGACCTTCTGCCGCCAGTTGTCAGGCAGGCCGGGCAGCTTCGGGTTGGCCTCGGCCATTTTTCCGGTGATGCCCTTGGGGTGGCCGTCGTAGGCGAGCACGGCATCGGCGTGCTGGATGTTCTTGAACTCCTTCAGCACGGGCTCGGCCGGCAGCACCTGGCCGTGGACGCGGAAGTGCCATTGCAGGTAGCCGATCCAGAGCACCAGCTCGGCGATGGGCACGGCCCGCTCGTTGAGCTCAAGGCCGAGGAGCTGGTGCGGGTCAACGGTGACCGCTGGATCGCGTTTCTCCCCGAAACGCCGGAGCAGTTCGAGCACCTCGCCCTCCAGGCGCTTGAGGTGCTCCAGGGTGACGTAAAGAAAATTGCCCGAGCCGCAGGCGGGATCGAGCACGCGCACGGCGCAGAGTCTCTCGTGGAAGGCGCGGACGACCTTGCGGGCGGTCACGAGGTCGTCGCGGTTGGCGAGGGTGACCGCTTCATCCCGGGCCGCCCGCCAGTCCTCGCGCAGCGGGTCGATCACGGTGGGGAGCACCAGCCGCTCGACGTAGGCGCGCGGGGTGAAATGCGCGCCAAGCTTGCCCCGCTCGGTGTCGGTGAGGGCGCGCTCCAGCAGGGTGCCGAAGATGGCGGGCTCGACCAGGTGCCAGTCGCATTTAGCGGCCTGGATTAGGAGCCCGAGCTGGGTGTCGTCCACCGGCAGCACGGTCTGCTCGCGGAAGAGGCCGCCGTTGAAGCGGAGCAGTTTCTGCCGGAGGATGGTCGAGACCGAGGCGCCCTGGTCCATCTCGCGGAACAAGGCCTCCATCAGCGGGACAAACGAGCCGGTGTTGCGGCGGAGCGATTCGAGGAATTCGCGGAAGGATTTGGGCGGAAGGAGGCCGACATCCTCGGCGAACATGCAGAAGAGACAGCGGCACAGGAACTCGGCGACGAGTTTGGGCGGATGTCCGGCATTTTCGAGGGACTTGGCGAGGGTGGCGAGGTGGCCGGCGATCTCGCGGGTGACGACGGCGGCGTGCTGGCTGGGGTCGAGCTGGGCCGGGTCGGTGAAAAGGATGCGCAGGCGTTCGCGCACCTCGGACTTGGAGAGCGCGGCCAGCGGGATATGGTGCGACGTGGGGTCGGGATAAGCGGTGTAGTTCCGGCTGCGCCCCGAGAAATCGGCGTAAAGCTCGATGACGTGGCCGACATCGACGACAAGGAGGAAGGGCGGGCTGGGCTCATCGCGGGGCAGGTGATGGGCATACCACTCGGCCTGCTCGAAAGCCTTTTGCATGGCGGCGTCCCATTGCCCGGTGCCGCGGGTGACCCCGGCTTTGCGGGCCGGTCCGTCATTGAGTGCCAGCGCCAGCTCGGTGGACTCGGCCGGCCGGTCGATGTATTTCTTGGCTTCAAGGACGAAGCAGCCGCGCTTGTAGAGATCGATGTATTTGTTCGTCTTCTTGCCGGCCGGCGGCGTGTAAGGAACCGGCAGCTCGAACTGGTAGTCAGACGTTGCCGTGGGGCGGGGCGCACCGATGAGATCGCACAGCTCGTTGAGGAAGGATTGCGCCGTGGAGCGCTCGGAAGCAGTCACCTTCGACCACTGGTCGATGAATTGCGCGACTTGCTCCGGGTTCGGCATGGGGTTGGCCGGAAGCAGAGCGGGCGGGAGCCGGGGCGGCAAGCGCGGAGGTGGGCCGGATAAGCGTGGGCCTGCGCATATCTTGGCCTGATAATGCCGGTCAGTAGTTAAACCTCTAGTTGCCGCCGACCACCATTCGGGGCGCCGGATGTGTTATACTCAGGGGCTAGAGACACCTTTATGAAAACTCCCTTGATTGCGATCATCACAGGCGCTGCGCTCGGGGCGGTGGCAGTGTGGAACGGCCTGCACATCGACATCGCTGCCTACGTCGTCATCCTGTTCGGCACGGGCATTGTGGCCTGGACCATCGAGCAATATCGGCGCCGGTCGTTGCCCTGAGCCGGACTCCTGCAGTTGCCACTGGTGGAACGTGGCCTCCGGACACGTTTGCCTCCAGCGCTCCAAGCCAACCCGTCCGGAGGCCGGGTTCCACCATTCAGTGCGGGCATTTCAACTGCGCAGCACTTCCTCAATTGCATGATTCCGGCTGAGAACAGTGCGGGGTTGTGGGAGCGAGCTTGCTCGCGAGTTTTGTCAATCGAATAGCGAGCAAGCTCGCTCCCACAGTCAAGGCAGGGAAAGGTGGAACCCGGCCTACTGCATTGTTCCGGCGGATCCTGTTGCTGGCTGCTGCCAGCCCAGGATTTGTCCGCAGTTCTCGCGCGCCATGCAATATCCGCCGTCGCCTTCCAGGCTATGGCGGATGCGTTTCGGCTTCCGAAACGCAAAAGGCGCGACCCTTGCGGATCGCGCCTCCTTTGCTTGCCTGCCCGAGGGGTAGTTCGGGCGGGAATTCTCAGTGGCCCTTCTTGGCGGCACCCGCGCCGGCCGGGGTTTCCTTCGAGATCATGTCGGGCGGCACGTTGCTGAGGGCATCTTCCATCGTGGTCAGGCCCATCTTGACCTTGAGGATGGAATCCTGGTGGAGCGTCTTCATGCCTTTCGACATGCAGACGCGCTTGAGGTCGGCCACCTCGACTTCCTTGTTGATGGCTTCGACGATTTCCTCGCTGTTGACCATGAGCTCATGGATGCCGACGCGGCCTTTGTAGCCGTTGCCGCCGCAGACGTGACAGCCACCGGGGGCGGGCTTGTAGATCTCGAAGGGGCCCGGTGATTCGAGCGCGGTCTGGATGATTTCCAGTTCGCGGCCTTCGGGGACATACTTGACCTTGCAGTTCTTGCACACGCGGCGGAGGAGGCGCTGGGCGCAGACGCAGACGAGCGCAGCGGAGATGTTGAAGGGTTCGATGCCCATCTCACCCATACGGGCGACAGTGGAAGGCGCGTCGTTGGTGTGGAGGGTGGAGACGAGCAAGTGGCCGGTGAGCGCCGCTTCGCAGGCGATCTGCGCGGTTTCCTTGTCGCGGATTTCACCGACGAGGATGATGTCGGGGTCCATACGCAGATAGCAGCGGAGGGCGCGTTCAAAGGTGAGGCCGATCTGCTTGTTCATCTGCATCTGGTTGATGCCGGCGAGCGTGTATTCGATGGGGTCCTCGGCCGTCTGGATGTTCACGTCGGGGGTGTTCACCTCGCCGAGCGCGGAGTAGAGGGTCATCGACTTGCCGGAACCGGTCGGCCCGCAGTGGAGGATCATGCCGTAGGGCTGACGGACGCAGTCACGATATTTGGCGAGGTTTTCCTCGGAGAAGCCGAGCGCGGTGAGGGGCAGGGTTGACTTCTGCTTGTCGAGAATACGCATGACCACCTTCTCCCCGTGGTTCATCGGGCCGGTGGCGACGCGCAAGTCGATGTCGATGTTTTTCTTGGTGAATTTCTTGAAGATGATGCGACCGTCCTGCGGCATGCGGCGCTCGGAGATGTCCAGATTGCACATGATCTTCAGGCGGGCGACCATGGCAAAGGAGACCTGCTTCGGGAGCCTCATTTTCTCGGAGCACATGCCGTCCACGCGGTAACGGACCAGCAGGTCCTTTTCCATGGGCTCGATGTGGATATCGGATGCGCCCGAGACGTAGGCGTCCTCGATGATGCGGTTGGTGAGTTGGATGATGGGCGCGGAGTCTTCACTCTCGAGGTCGGCGGCCTTGACCTCGCCCGTTCCGCCCTCGGTGAAGGCGCCGGCGATGAGGTCCTTGACCTCGTCAATGTCCACCTCGGTGGCGGCCTCGCCGGTCTTGGCGGCGGCGCCGGCCTTTTCGCCAAAGCATTTCTTGAGCAGTGCATCGAGGAGGTTGGCGGGGATGACCTTGACGTCGTCAATCGACATCTCGGTGGCTTGGGAAAACGCCTCCCGCTTGGCGTAATCCAGCGGGTTGGTCATCAGCACCGAGCAGGAATTGGTCCCGGTCTTCTTGTAGGGGAAGATGCATTCGCGGCGGATGATGGCGTCACCGGTGATCTCCACCAATTTTTCATCAATATCGATGTCTTCGATCTTGGTGATGAGGGGCAGCTCCGTGAACTTGGAGATGAATTTCGCGGTGTCCTCGGGGGTGAGCTGGAACTTCGGATCCAGCATGCGCTGGATGAGGGTGGAGGAGTATTCCGCGACCTCGATGAGCACACTGAGATCCTTGGGGGTGAACGAGCCGCCGGTGCCGGCCGCGGGTTCCTTGTTGAGGACCTGGATCGCGCCGATGACGATGTTTGTCTTGAGCGGGACGGTGAGCATGGAGTTCACCTGGAAGCCCACATCCATTTTCTTAAGGGTGGCGGCGTCGGCCCCCTTGCCGCTGAAGAAGAGCGGTTCGCCGGTCTGAATGACCTTGCCGACGTTGCCGGTGCCGGCGGGAAGTTTGAGCGCGAGGAGCTTGCGGCTCGTCTCGCGGAATTCCACTTCCTTGCCCTTGTCGGCGCCCCAGAGCGTGGGCGAGTAATACACCTGCTTGAACGCGATCTCGCCGCCCTCGACGAGATAAAGGGTCATGGACTGCGCCTGGAGCGACTCAACGACCTTGCTGGCGGTGAGCTCGATGACGGTGTTGACGTCCTCCTTGCTGGGGGCCGGCTTGGAGATGACCTTGATGAGCAAGGAGCGGCGCAACGTGCCGGTGAGAGTGCTGGAGGTGGCCATAAAGGGGAAGTTGGGTTGGCGGGCCGGCGGGTCGGCACCGTGCTGGCAGCAGACAGTGGTTTGAAAAACGCACTTGCTTGTATGAGCAATATTTCACGTGGTCGAGGGCGAATTGCAAATGCTTCGGTGGCTTCAAAAAATCTGGGACCAGGTCGCACGGCGCAGGGCCCCCACGGCCCGCGCCGAGGCCGGGGCCCGCGGCGAGCAGGCCGCGGCAGATTTTCTGTCGGCCCGGCATGGTTTTGCCATTCTCACGCGCAACTGGCGCAGTCCACGCGACCGGCGAGACGAGATCGACCTGGTGTGCCGAGACGGCGAAATCCTGGTTTTTGTCGAGGTCAAGGCCCGGGCCGAGGGTGCCCGCGTGTCCGGTTTCCAAGCCGTGGATGAACGCAAGCGGCGCGCGCAACGCCGGGCGGTGCACGCCTACCTGGGGGCGCTGGCCCAGCCGCCGCGGACTTTTCGCTTCGATGTCGCCGAAGTCACACTGAGTGCCCGGCTGCCCCCTCAGGTCATGCACTACGCCAATGTGCCGCTTTTTCCCAAAGGATATCACGTCGCCCGGCAAAGCGGTTCGTTGGGCGGGCGGACCGACGGTATCTGACCGGGCGGTCCCGTAAATAGCCTTGCGAGGGTCTCCCATCGCGCCGAAGTTTCCGCCATGGCTGAAGAGATTCGTCACCCCTTTTTGCACGGCCTGAGCAAACACCGCGGGGCCCCGCCGACGGTGGTCGTGATTTTCGGCGCCTCGGGTGACCTGACCGCCCGCAAGCTCATCCCGGCCATCTACAACCTGGCGCACGACGGGCTGTTGCCCGCGGATTTCTACCTCATCGGCTTTGGCCGCAAGGCGATCCCGGACACGGAATTCCAGCAAATCGCCGCCGCCGCCATCAAGGAATTCTCCCGCCGCGAGCCGAGTCCCGAGGTTTGGGCGCGACTGTCGACCCGCACCCTCTATGTCAGCGGCGGCTACGACGAGAAGGCCGCCTTCGACCGGCTCGGCGCACGCATCAGCGGCCTCGAGAAGGAGATCGGCCAGCAGCTGCAGGCCTTGTTCTATATCTCCACCCCTCCGACGGTTTTTGCTCCGATCATCCAGAATCTGGGTGCCAGCGGGTTGGCGAAACGCTATTTGCGGCAAGGCAACCAGTCGAAGGTGATCATCGAAAAACCTTTTGGTCGCGACTTGGCCAGCGCGCAGGCGCTCAACCGCGAGCTGACCACGGTGTTCACGGAGGAGCAGGTTTTCCGCATCGACCACTACCTCGGTAAGGAGACCGTGCAGGACCTCCTGGTGCAGCGTTTCGGCAACGCCATCTTTGAGCCGATCTGGAACCGCAACTTTATCGACCAGGTGCAAATCACGGTGGCCGAGCAGGTGGGCGTCGAGGCCCGCGCCGGTTATTACGAGCAGAGCGGCTGCCTGCGCGACATGATCCAGAATCACACGATGCAGCTTCTCGCGCTCACCGCGATGGAGCCGCCCGTGTCGATGGACGCCGAGTCCGTCCGGGACGAAAAGGTGAAGGTGCTCAAGGCCATCCACCCGCTGCGATTGAATGACGACGCGCGGCCGAGTGACGTCGCCCGGGCCCAATACACCGCCGGCGTCATCGGCGGCAAGCCCGTGAAGGGTTATCTTCAGGAAAAAGACGTGTCGCCCACCTCGGCCACCGAGACTTTCGCCGCTCTCCGCCTGAGTATCAACAACTGGCGCTGGCAGGGTGTGCCGTTTTATCTCCGCTCGGGCAAGCACCTCGCCCGGCGGGTCAGCGAAATCGCCATCCGGTTCAAGCGCGCGCCGGGCAGTCTGTTTGCCGACACGGACCGGTCAGTCCTGGCCGCCAACACGCTGGCTTTCCAGATCCAGCCCGACGAAGGCCTGAGCCTGATCCTCAACGCCAAAATTCCCGGCCTCGAGACGCGCACCCAGCCGGTGAAAATGAATTTCAAATACGCCACAACTTTTGGCTCCAACACCCCCGAAGCCTATGAGCGCCTTGTGCTCGACGCCATGATCGGTGACGGCACGCTCTTCATCCGCGGGGACGAGACGGAGCGCTCCTGGCAGATTTGCTCTCCGATCCTGGCCCATTGGGCCGAGCAAGGTCGCAAGGGGCTCGACAGCTATGCCTCCGGTTCCTGGGGACCGAAATCGGCCGAAGAGCTGCTCGTTGTTAATGGCCACAGCTGGCGCGAGCCCTGAGCTATGTCCGCTGTCTTTGAGGCTCTGCCCGGCCAGGAGGTGCCCGTTGGCGGTATCGCGGCGGGCTTCGGTAAAGTTTGGACTGATTCCCCGGCCAAGGAGAGCCGCGCCGTGCAGCTCAATCTGGTGTTGCACTTCGGCGCCAACTCGACGCCGGCGGATGCGTTGGAGCAATTTCGCAACACCCTGAGCCTCGCCCAACGCTACCCGTGCCGCGTGGTCGTGCTGTGTCCTGAATTTGACGAAAAGGCTCCGGCGGAGATGCGCGCCAAGATTTTCGGCGAATGTTTCCTCGGCAAATCCAAGAACGACACACGCTGTGTCGAATTCGTCCTCCTGCACTATACGATGGCGGTGCGGGCCTACCTTGAAAACCAGGTGTCCGTCTGCCTCTCCACCGACATGCCGCTCTACTACTGGGGGCATAAGTTCTCCTCGGCGAAGCGGCTGGCGGACTACGACTACCTGTTGACGCGCTCGCAGCGCATCCTCTTCGACAGCGCGGTGGTGCCGGCGGACGCCTTCACCTATCCCTGGCCGAACATATCCGCCGTGCGGGACCTGGCCTACACCCGCACTCTGCCGCTGCGGCAGAATCTCGGGCAGTTCCTCAGCCGTTACGCGCCGGAGCTTATCCATGGCGGACTCCGCCTGGTGACGATCCGCCATGCGCCACCCTTCGCCGCCGAGGCCAGCTGTCTGCTCGGTTGGGTCCGGAAGGGGCTCGTCCGCGCCGGCGCCACCGTAGAACCGGCCATGGGATTCGCGGTCACCCCGTTGGACGGACCCGCCAGTTTCTCGATGGAATTTGCCTATGAAGACAAGAGGAAGACCTTCCGCTGGGCGGCAGATCTCCGCACGAGCCACGCGGAGTTCACGGGCGATCTCGGCACCGGCCGGACAACGCAGACGCTCGGCGCGCAGCTGCTCGCCCCGGAGATGGCCCTGAGCGAGGCGATGTTTTTCTAATCTGCAGTCGATGCCCGTGCCCGACCTACCTCATGATACGCCGCAGGTCGCGCCACAGCTGACGGGGACCGTCGGGCGACGGGTGCGGCCGGTCTACCGGGTGTTTGTAAGTTCCACATGGCTGGACCTGCAGCCGGAGCGCAGGGCGTTGATGGAGGCGCTGAACCGGATGGAGGAGATGCGGTTCGTCGGCATGGAGTTCTTCGGCAACCGGCCGGACGACACGCACGACGCGTCGATCAACCAAGTGGACCTCTGCGAGGTTTTCGTGGGCATCATCGGCCAACGCTACGGCTCGGGCATCACGGAGGCGGAATACCGCCGGGCCCGCGCATTGAACCTGCCTTGCTTCGTCTATTTCAAGCGCGGTGAGCTCGCCGGCCCGGAGCAGGCGGACCACGATCCCGAGCTGGCGCAGAAACTCGCGACCTTCAAGCAGGACCTGCTGCGCGGCCATACGGTGAAGGAAGTCGGCAGCCCGGAGGAACTGGCAGCCAGCGCCACAGCCGACCTGCACAACTGGGTCGCGGCCCGATGGATTTCTCTGGAGCGGGAAACGACGGCCGCCGAAGCCCCGCCGCGCGCCGCACCAGATGCCGACCGCACCAACCTGCTCCGGTTGCTGGACCGGATCCAGCACGACTGGGTCGAGGGGGTGTTGGAAGCCTCGCTGCACCGCCGGGTGTGGATCGACTTGGGACTGGATTGGAAGGACGAGGCGGTGGACCAACCTTGGGACCGCATCCTGGTCGCACCCGACCGCCCAGTCCGGACCCTGAGCAGCGGGGAAACCATCGGCGGGGTATTTGCTGCGGCGCAGGACACGCTGCTGATCCTCGGCGAACCCGGGGCTGGAAAAACCACGACGCTGCTGGAACTGACTCGGGCGCTGGTGGCCCGGGCGCGCGAAGCCCCGGGCGAGGCCACACCAGTCGTGCTGGCCCTGTCCACCTGGACCGGCCGGCACCGCGGGCTGGGTGACTGGTTAGTCGAGGAGGTCAACCTGCGCTACCAGGTGCCGAAACGCCTGACCCAGGGGTGGCTCGGTTCAGGGCGGCTGGTGCTACTGCTGGACGGGTTGGACGAGGTGCGGGAAGATTTGCGTCCCGCCTGCGTGGCGGCGATCAACAGCTTTGTGCGCGAGCACGCGCCCGCCGGCTTGGCCGTGACCTGCCGCGTGACGGAATATGACGCGCTGAAGGAACGCTTGAGCCTGCGCGCCGCCATCTGTCTGCAACCGCTGACCCCGGCGCAGATCGACGCCTATTTCGCCCGGGCTGGCGCGGGGCTGGATAATCTCCGCACGGCGATGCGGGCGGACGAAGCGTTGCGGACGCTCGCCCAAACCCCGCTGATGTTGAGCGTGATGACCATGGCCTGGCGGGATGCCCCCGTCACCGCGTGGCACGCCGGAGCAAGCGCGACAATGGAGCAGCGGCGTCGGCAGTTGTTTGACGCCTACGTGCAGACGGCGTTGCGCCGCAAGGGCACAAGGGTGGGCGGAGCGTTCGACAGGCAGGTCGGGGAAATCCTACCCTGGCTCGCACAACAGATGAAGCAGCGTGACCAGACGCTCTTTGCGTTGGAACAGCTGCAACCTGACTGGCTGGACGGCGCCAGACGTCAGTATGCCTATTTTTTTCTTACCCGGCTCATGGCGACCCTTGGCTTGGCGCTGCCGTTCTGTCTGCTGCCAGTGTCCTGGACGGCGAAGCTTGCTGTGCTGACCGCAGGTGCGATGGCGGGCATGGTGCTGACGGCAATGGATCATGCGCTGTTCCGGTGGACCAAGGTGACGCGGGTCAATTCGCCCCGGGATCGGGCGCTGTTATGCGCCTTCATCATGGGAATCGTTCCACTGGTCGGACTGCCGATGATCGGCAAATATGCGGGCGGGTCCGTGCCAGACGACTTCTTGGCAACGCTGGCGGTTTACGGCATCATCCTTGCCGTCACGCTAAGCATCCCCGTTGACGTCAAGACCCGCGATATCCGGGCGGCAGACGCCATCGGTTGGTCCTGGCCGCAGGTCACGCGGCGCGCCGGGCTTACCGTAATGTTCTGGCAGTGGTTTTTGATTGCCGGCGCGCTGGAAATAATGGCGATCAAAGGCTGGGGGCGGGCGGCGAAAGAGTTCAACCTGGGCCAGCCGGGATTCTGGCCCGGCTTGGGGGCCGGCCTGCTGGCCGGCGGGGTCTGGGCCTGGCGCTGGCGGCAACGCGGCTGGCTGGCCGTTGCCGGGGTGGGGGCGCTGGGAGCAGTGGGCGCCGAATGCGGCCAATTCATCGTCAGCCGGGGCTCAGCCGGATTTCTGGTGGTGAGTCTGCTGCTGGGTTTGCTTGTCGGGTTGTTCGGCGGCCTGACCTCCGGCATCGACACGACCCGCGCCCGGCGGGCGGGGGCTTGGTTTTGGGTCAAGGTGCCAGTGCTCGCCGCGCTCATCGTGGGCTTGGGCATCGGCTCGGTGATTCTCGCCATTGGATTTGTCTCGGCCGACCGGGAGAATTGGATGCAGCTAACCCTGATCGCGGCTCTGACCGGGGGCATGCTTGGGATCGTGGCCTTCGTTCGCTTTGGTGGGCTGCAGGGCACCCAGCACTTCATCCTGCGCCGCCTGTTGATCCAAAGCGGCCGTCTGCCCAAAGCGCCGGCGGAATTTCTGGACCAGACGGTTCGCGCGAATCTCCTGCAGAAGGTCGGGTTCGGCTACCGCTTCATCCACGCGCTGCTGCTCGATCACTTTGCCGAACTGCCCGCGAAGCGGCATGGATCAGGCTGAGCCCAGCACGCGCAGCCCCTGCAGGGCAGCCTCCATGCTTTGAAAGACCGGCAGTCCTGCCTGCCGGAAGATGTCGCGAAACTTCGCATATTCCCGTCCCGCATCAACCACCACGGCGATGGGCTTGCGGTGGACATCCCGCAGGGCGGAAAGAAAACGGAGCAGCTTCGCGGCGCCCGCCGGGGAGGTGTCCAGTTGGCGCGAAAAGGGCACCAGCCCGAGCACCAGGACGACCTCGGATGAGAGCAGCAGGGCGGAGGCGGCGATGAAATCCGCCGAACCGGCCATGGGCGTGAGATCCAATGGCAGTCGGGTTGCAACCAGACCGGACAGCTTGTGCCGCACCAGAAGCTGGCGCAGCCCCTCCTGCTCCAGGAGCTCGAGTTGCGCGGCGGGCAGGCGGGACCCGAACAGATCGCTGCCATTGACGCTTTCAAATCCGGCGTTGGTCACAACAGCCACCGGACCGGCTTCCAAGTGCGGGCAGGCACCGAGCCACGTGATGGCGGCGTCGAACTCCGCGAGCGTGTCGGCGAATTTAGCCCCGGCGCGCTCCAAAAGTGCGCGTTCCAATGCTATGTCGCTGGCCATGGCGCCGGTGTGGCTGGCGGCCGCAGCCTGGCCGGCGGCAGTGCGCCCGGCGCGGTGCAATAACACAATGCGACCCTGGGCGCGCAGCCGGGCAATCGCGCGGGCGGCGACCAGCAGTTGGCCCGGGCCAAATCCCTCCACATAACACGCCACCGGCCCGCGGCCCGATTCGGCGGCCAGTGCGGCGAGCACATCACACAGGGCGACGTCCAGTTGATTGCCCAGGGCCATGGCCAGATCGAAACGCAGGCTGGGCTGACGTGACAGCAGGCAGAGCAACAGCGCACCGCTCTGGCTGAGGAGGAGGAGTTCTCCTTTGGCCTCGGACGGAAAGGTCAGCTTGTCCGATGGAATAAAGGAGGTATGCAGTCGCGATCCCGGCACCCAATGCCCGAGGAAGTTCGGGCCGAGCACGGCGGGTGTCCAACGTCCCGCCGCGCGGGCCTCATCGAGACCCGCCGTCAGTCTGGCCCCAAGGCCGGCTTCGTCCGCGCCGTCGCCGATGCCGCCGGCAATGAGGGCCACACAGCGTGCTCCTCCACCCTGGGCGAGAAGCTGGAGCAGCATCTCGGTTGCTATCGGGGCGGAGAGGGCGATGAGCAACAGATCAACGGGATTGGCGAGCAAACCGCTCACATCGGGCAGGCAGGGATAGCCGAACAGGACTTCCTGACCCGGTTTGATCAGCACAAGAGCGCCGGTCAGCAGCGGATACTGGCCCAGGTTTTCCAGGATGATGCGGCCAACAGATCCTTCCTTCGCGGAGACACCCGCCAGGGCAATCCGCCGCGGCGCGCGCAGGGCGGGGAGAAAGCCGGCCGGTGGTCCCGTGCGCCCGACCGGGACCGCGCCACGGCTGCCGACAGCATCGAGCGGGCGCGGAGTGCCATCCCGGTCGACTGCCACCGGGTTCAATTCCAGCAAGGTGATCCCATCCGTCTCCACCACGGCGGGCAAGGTCCACAGCGCCGCGAAGAATTGCCGCAGTGCATCGCGATTCGTCAACGGTGGCGTGCCGCGTTCGCGGCCCAGCCAGATGCGGCCGAGCAAGTGGGCCTCGAATTCGGCGAGGGCCTGGGCGGCGGTCGTGAAAGCCAGCGGCCAGCGCAGGGGCGGCGCGAGTTTGGCCAGAGTGTCGGCCTGCAGTCCGCCGAATCCGTAGAGCACAACCCAGCCCGCCTCACCTCGCGAGAGCGAGACAATGGCCTCGGATGGCAGATGCGGGTTGCGCACGACATCAATCTGCTCGCATACCAGACCGTCGATCCAGCGGTGCCCGGCGGCCTCAAGGCGCGAGCGCATGCCCTGCAGCTCGGAGCGCACGCCCTGCTTCTCGTAGGGGAGGAAATGCACGGCCCCGAGTTCGGACTTGTGCCAGACATTCTCCGCGAGGCCCTTCACGACGACGGGCTCGCCGGTCTCAAAGGGCAGCGGCCCGCCCTCGACGCCATGGCGCGGCGGTTGTAGTCCGGCGCGCTGGAGCAGCGCGTAGGCTTCGGCTTCGCCCACAAAGGGAACTCGGTTCATGCGACAACGGGGATGACGGCCTGCTGGCCGGCGGCAAAGGCGGCTTCGTTCAGCGAAAGGATCGCGTTTTTGTCCTTCAGGATGTGGCGGAGCGTGTCCAGCAGGACGCTGGCGGGCAGCAGATCGCTCGCAGCCTGCAACGCACCCAGCGCGACGACGTTTTTGACCACCGGACGGCCGAGTCCGGTCGCCAGGCGGGAGAACGGCACCGGCAGCACGCGCCGGCCGGCCGGCAAATGTCCGGGTTCTGGAATCAGCGTGCTATCGTAGAGAATGAGCCCGCCTTCGCGGACCGAACCGGCGAATTTCGCCAGGCTGGGGGCGTTGAATGCGACGAGAATGTCGGGCGCGGGCGAGGCCGGGTTGAGAACCTCGTGCGCCGCGATGTGGACATCCGCGTAGGAAGTGCCGCCGCGGCTTTCGGGGCCGTAGCTCGGGATGTGCGTGGCGTCGAAACCCTGCGTGATGGCCGCCCGAGCGAGGAGCAGGGCGGCGGTCTGGGCGCCATCACCGCCGGCGCCCGCAAGTTTGAGGCTGATATCCCGTTTGCCGAGATGGGACGGCCAGACCGGCGCGGGACGGGAACCGGTGGCCGGATCAGCACCGCAGTAGCCGAGGATTTCCTCGGGCTCGAAGCGCGGGGCGGCGGGCTTGAACCAGGGCTCGCGCACCAGATCTTTTTTCACGCCGAGCGGGAAGACCGGTTCCATTTTTCCCCTGACCCATTTTTCCGCCTCGACCGGCGAAAGTTTCAGATGGGTGGGGCACTCACTGAGGATCTCGATGAAGGCGTAGCCGCGGCCTTCCTCCTGGAGTTTGATGGCCTTGGTGATGGCGCGGCGGGCCTTGACGCGGTTCTTGGCGTCGTAAAGGGCGACGCGTTCCACGTAGACGGGACCGTCGAGCGAGGCGATGAGCTCGGCCATCTTGAGTGGCTGGCCCATGGCCGGAGTGCGGCCGTCGGGGCTGGTGGTCGTCCGTTGGCCGATCAGCGAGGTTGGCGCCAACTGCCCGCCGGTCATGCCGTAGATCGCATTGTTGACGAAAATGACCGTGATCGGGAGACCCATCTGCGCGATGGAAATGGTCTCGGCGAGGCCGATGGAGGCGAGGTCGCCGTCGCCCTGGTAGGAAATCACAACGGCCTCCGGGTTGGCCAGCTTGTGACCGAGCGCGACGGCGGGCGCGCGGCCGTGGGCGGCCTGCGTGTTGCCGACATTAAAATAATAATAGGCGAACACCGCGCAACCCACCGGACTCACGAGAATGGTCCGATTCTGCAGGCCGAGCTGCTCGATGACCTCGGCGATATCGCGGTGGATGACGCCGTGACCGCAGCCGGCGCAGTAGTGGGTGCTGTGCCCCTTGAGGCCCTCGCCGTGCGCGTGGCGTTGGAAATTCTGGTAGAAGACCTTGCTCATGACCGGCCTCCCTGGATTGAAAGAATGGCGCCGAGGATCTCGTCCTGCGACGGCAGCACGCCGCCGTAATGCCGGACGGGGGTGATGGGCGGTGGGGCGATGCCCGCGTGGCTGAGCGCCAGCCGCAGTTCGTCCTCCAACTGGCCCGGGCTGCCCTCAACCACCACCAGCCGGGACACGGAGGGTAGGATGGTCTTGAGCGCATCGATCGGGAAGGGCCACAGCGTCACCGGCCGGAAGAGGCCGGCATTGATACCACGATCGCGGGCGGCCTCGACCGCGCCCTTGGCCATGCGCGCGGGGGTGTTGCAGGCGATCACGAGCACCTCGGGGTTTTCGCACCGGTAGTTGTCCGAGCGCTGTTCCGTGGCGGCGATCCGGGCGTATTTGGCGTTGAGTTTCCGGTTGTGCTCCTCGAGGTCGCATTCGGCGAGGTGGATGGAGCAGATGAGATTGAGGTGGTGCGCTTGGTCGCCGCAAACGGCCCACGCGGGGCGGCCGGGCTTGCGCAAGGTGGCCGGCAGATGGACGACGCCGGTCATCTGGCCGAGAAAGCCGTCACCGAGGATGATGACGGGATTGCGGTAGGTGAAACTCAGCTCGAACGCGTGCATCGTCAGGTGCAGCATTTCCTCGGGGGTGCCCGGGGCGAGGACGATGGCGTGGGTGTTGCCGTGGCCGAGGCCCCGGCAAGCGAGTTTGATGTCTGCCTGCTCGGGCCCAAGATTGCCCAGGCCCGGACCGCCCCGCATGACGTTGACGAAAACCCCCGGCACCTCGGCGCCGATCATGTAGCTGATGCCCTCGAGCATGAGGCTGAAGCCCGGGCCGCTGGTAAAGGTCATGCACGGCACGCCGGCCCCGCCGGCCCCATACATCATGTTCACCGCCGCGGTCTCGCTGGCGGCCTGCACGAAATGCCCGCCGATCTTGGGCAGGATCTTGGCCATCAGCTCCGAGCCCTCGGTGCTGGGGGTGATGGGATAGCCGAAGACATGGCGGCAACCGGCGAGCAGCGCACCGACGGCGGAGGCGTAGGTGCCCTTGAGCACCATCGGTTCGCACGCGGGCAAGGGAACAAATTCGTCGGCCTCGTCCACTGGCGCGATGGACGGCAGTTCCTTGCGGCCGAAGAGATGCGCGGGATCCTCCAGCTCGAAATCAAAGGGACTGGTGGGGTGCTCGGTCTCGGGGCGGAGGCCGTAGGGCTCCGGGCAGGCCTGCATGCAGAGGGCGCAACCGTTGCAGGCGTCGAGGTGGAGTTCCACGGGCACGAGGCCGGTCAGGGGATTGACCGCCGAGCCCGGAGTGATGCAATCCTTCGGGCAGGCGTCGATGCAGCGCAGACAGCCTTTGCAATACTCCGGCTGGAGGAAGGGTTTCGGACGAACAGTGGCAATCATGGCGCGGAGAGCGCGGGTGCACCGGACCGGCGGGCCGGCGGGCCCAACGCATTGCTTTTGGCCGAAGATAACGGCGGGCCCACCGGGGGGCTGCGCATGCCTTGGCTTAGGCTGCGCGGATGTTGAGCCGCAGGGGCATTTACTCCGAACAGCGTAGGGAAACCGGCCGCCGAAAATTAATCGCGCCCGCCGCCCTCTCAGTGTAGTCTGCCAGCATGAACAAAAAAGCAACTGCCCGCGTGACCGGTCTCGGCGGCATTTTCTTCAAGGCGAAGAATCCCACCAAGCTTGGCGTTTGGTATAAGAAGCACCTCGGGTTGCCGGTGCAGGAGTGGGGCGGTTGCTCCTTTGAGTGGCGCGACGACACGAATCCGAAGCGGAAAGGCACGACCGTCTGGAGTCCGTTCGATCCCGACACGAAGTATTTCGGGAAAGGCAAGCAGGGCCACATGGTCAATTACCGCGTGGCCGACCTGAAGAAGGTGCTCGCGGTCTTGAAGAAGGAAGGCGTGTGGATTGACGCGAAGGGCATCGAGAAGTCGGAATACGGCCAGTTCGCCTGGATCAGGGACGGCGAAGGCAATCGCCTCGAACTCTGGCAGCCGCCGAAGGGAACATGAACGGATCTTGGCAGAGTCGACTCCGCCATGGGGTCGTGTATCTGGTGATGGCCACTGGCGGATTTGCCGCGTCGGGCAGCGTCCTGTTTGAGCAGACCAAGGCGCAGTATGCGAAGAACCTTGGCATCGAGCTGGTGGCCGATTTTGAAACCTATCCCGTCTCCGACTCCGGCGGTGCCATCTCCGCGCGAAATGCCGGTGGCAAGAACGCCGACATGGTGTTGTATTTCCTGCGCAAGGAATTCGCGAAATATCCACCCGAGCTGGTGCGTCTGTCGGGCCTCAAACGCATCGTGTTCTGCCGCGATCTCCAGGCGACCGGGCAGCGCATTGCCGGCGTGGCGTTGGAGAAAAACGCCACCATTTACATGGACGCCTCGACGGAGATAGGCGACGAGGCGCACCGCCGCCGGACCCTGCACCATGAGTTTTTTCATTTCCTCGACTTCGCGATGCATGCCGACCGGGACATCCGGGACAACCCCGAGTGGGTGGCGGCGAATGCGCCCAACGTGAGTTACGGTGGGACGGCCACCAACAAACCCGTGCCGAACTGGGCGTCGCATCCCGCCGCGGGTTTTGTGTCGGGTTATGCGATGAAGGCCGTGCCCGAGGACCGGGCCGAGCTCTTTGCCGGGATGATGACGAACAATCTCACCGTGCGGTTGCTCCTGCAGAAAGACAGTTTCCTCGCCGCCAAGCTCGCCGTGCTGAAGGACGAGCTGAAGATCTTCTGCCCGCTGATTGACGAGGCGTTTTGGACAAAGACGGCGAAAAATTTCTAACATCTAGAAGTGGCCGGATCAAGGACGGCGAAGGCAACGGACCGGGCGCGGGCCACCGCCGAAAGGGATGGGAGGCAGATCGCGCCCCGTTGTTGGCCGCTGCCAACCCGGGATTTGTCCGCGCCAGGCCGCGCGGCAAAGAAACGCGGAGGAGCGGGATTACTTTGCCGTCAGCACCGCGTAGCTCTTCTTGCCTTTGCGAAGGAGGAAATACTTGCCGAAGAGCAGGTCGGTGGTCGTGACGCTGCGGGTGTGATCGGGGACGCGGACGTTGTTGAGGTAGATGCCGCCGGCTTCAAGGGCCTTGCGGGCGGCGCCTTTTGAATTCTCCAGACCGGACTGGACAATCAGGTCAATGATCGGGGCGCCGGCACCCTCCAGTTTAGCTATCTCCAGGTCCTTGGTCGGGACTTCGCCGACCACGTCGTTGAACACCGCCTCAGTGACGCCATCGAGCGAACCGCCGAAGAGGATCTCGGTGGCCTTGAGCGCGGCATCGAGGGCCTCGGCGCCGTGGACCAGCACGGTCATCTCCTTGGCGAGGGCTTTTTGCGCGGCCCTGGCGCCAGGGTCGTCCTTCATCTTGGTCTCGAGGGCGGTGATTTGCTTCGGCGAAAGGAAGGTGAGTGTCTTGAGCAGTTTGACGACGTCGGCGTCGTCACTGTTCACAAAGAACTGGTAGAAGCGGTAGGGGCTGGTCTTCTTTGGGTCGAGCCACACGGTGCCGTCGGCGGTCTTGCCGTATTTGGCGCCGTCGGACTTGGTCAGGAGCGGGAAGACGAGGCCCCAGACCGTCGCGCCGAGCTTTTTTCGGGTCAGCTCGGTGCCGACAGTGATGTTGCCCCACTGGTCGGTGGCGCCGACCTGCAGCTCACAGTTGAACGTTTTCTTCAGGTGGCAGAAATCAAACCCCTGCAGCAGCATGTAGGTGAACTCCGAGAAGCTGATGCCGCCGCTGCGCTCGTTCATGCGCGATTTGACCGAGTCTTTCGCAACCATGGCGTTGACGGTGATGTGCTTGCCGGTCTCGCGCAGGAACTCGAGGAAGGTGAGGGCGCCGGTCCAGTCGTAATTATTGACGACGCGGGCGGGGTTCGGCACGCCGTCGAAGTCGAGGAAACGCGCGAGCTGCGGCTTGATGCAGGCGAGATTGTGCTCGAGCTGGTCGGCCGTCAGCAGGTTGCGCTCGTCGGACTTGCCAGAGGGGTCGCCGACCATGCCGGTGGCGCCGCCCGCCAGGGCGATGGGGGAGTGGCCGTGCTGCTGGAAACGACGGAGGGCGAAAAGCGGAACGAGGTTGCCGACGTGGAGCGAGTTCGCGGTGGGGTCGAAGCCGCAATAAAGCGTGAGCGGGCCCTCGGCGAGGCGCTTGGTCAGGGCAGCGCGGTCGGTGCAGTCGGCGTAAAGGCCGCGCCATTCGAGTTCGGCTAGGATGTCACTCATGGAGTGGCGTGGTTATCAGGTGGGCGGGGCGGGGGAGGCAAGGGGGATTTGGAGGTGGAGCGGCTTGCCCCCAAGCCGCTTGAGCGCGTTGAGGGCAACGCGCTCCACCAGTTGAACTAATGACGCACCAAGCCAATTTAGTAACTTCCCTCATATCCGGCTAAAATGGATTGCGGCGCGAACGCGGGAGGTTCTAGTTAGTGGGTCTCCAGGGCCGGTTTCCCGTCCCACTCAATCCACTTCCAACTCCTCCCCGTCATGCCTCTTGCCATCGGTTCCAAAGCCCCGGATTTCACCTTGAAGACCAAGACCGCCGACGGCCTCAAGGACATCAAGCTGAGTGACAATTTCGGCAAGAAGCAGACTGTGCTGCTGTTCTTCCCGCTCGCATACACCGGGGTCTGCACCCAGGAGATGTGCGACATCTCGAACGGTCTCAGCGCCTACGCCGGACTCGGCGCAGAGGTTTACGGCATCAGCGTGGACAGTCCGTTCACCCATGAGGCCTGGGCCAAGGCCAACAAGATAACGATTCCACTGCTGTCCGACCTCAACAAGACGGTCATCAAAGCCTACGATGTGGTGTTCCCCATGCTGGCCGGCGTGGGCGACACGGCGGCCCGCGCCGCCTTCGTCATTGGTAAGGACGGTGTGATCAAATACGCGGAGCAGACCCCGACGCCGAAAGACCTGCCGGATTTCGCCAAGGTCAAGGCGGCGCTGGCCAAGTAATTTACCTGTGGGCCGGGTGCCCTCACCCGGCTCATCACATCCCGCGGGGTGAGGGCACCCCGCCTACAATTTCCCAATCCTCCCATGTCCCTCCCTAATCCTTTCAACACCCTGCAATCGTTCGAGGGTGGCAAGAAATACTACTCGCTACCCGAGCTGGCGAAGCAGTTCCCCGCGGTCGCGCGCCTGCCCGTGAGCATCCGGCTGGTTCTGGAGGCCGTGCTGCGCAACTGCGATGGCAAGCGGGTCATGGATTCCAACATCCGGGAGCTGGCCAACTGGAAGCCGACCGAGGCCCGCACGGCCGAGATTCCGTTCGTGGTCGCACGCATCGTGTTGCAGGATTTCACCGGAGTGCCGCTGCTGGTCGACCTCGCCGCCATGCGCGCGGCCGTGGCCAAGCTCGGCAAGAACCCCAAGATCATCGAGCCGCTCGTGCCGGTCGACCTCGTCGTCGACCACTCCGTGCAGGTGGATTTTTCCGGCAACGCCGATGCGCTCGCCAAAAACCTTGACCTTGAATTCAAGCGTAACCGCGAGCGTTATCAGTTCCTGAAATGGGGCATGCAGGCGTTCGACACGTTCAAGGTGGTCCCGCCAGGCATCGGCATCGTCCACCAGGTGAATCTCGAATATCTCGCCAAGGGTGTGCTCAGCCAGGACGGCGTCTATTATCCCGATACGCTCGTCGGCACCGATTCGCACACCACGATGATCAACGGCCTCGGCATCGTGGGTTGGGGTGTGGGCGGCATCGAGGCCGAGGCGGGCATGCTCGGCCAGCCGGTTTATTTTCTCACCCCGGATGTTGTCGGCGTGCACCTGACGGGCGCGCTCCGCGAGGGTGTCACCGCCACGGACCTCGCGCTCACCGTCACGCAGCTGATGCGCACAGCCAAGGTCGTCGGCAAGTTTGTCGAGTTCTTCGGCCCGGGCGCTGCCGCCCTGCCGGTCGTTGATCGTGCGACCATCGCCAACATGGCGCCCGAATACGGCGCGACCATGGGCTTCTTCCCGATTGACGCCGAATGCTCCAACTATCTCCGCGCCACCGGACGAGAGGAGAAGCACATCGCCACCTACGAGGCCTACTACCAGGCGCAGGGCTTGTGGGGCATCCCGCAAAAGGGTGCGATCGACTACTCCCAAGTCATCGATCTTGACCTTACGACCGTCGTCCCGAGCGTCGCCGGCCCGAAGCGCCCGCAGGACCGCATCGAATTGCCGAAGATGAAGGAGGCCTTTGTCGATGCGTTCTCGAAGCCGGTGTCCGAAAATGGCTTTGGCAAGAAGGCCGAGGAATTCACCACCGTCAGCGCGCAGGTGAACGGCACCAGGATCGGCCACGGCTCCGTGCTGATCGCCGCGATCACGAGCTGCACCAACACCTCAAACCCGAGCGTCATGCTCGCCGCCGGCCTGCTGGCCAAGAAGGCCGTCGAGAAAGGCCTCAAGGTCAACCCGGTGGTTAAGTCCTCGCTCGCGCCCGGCTCCCGCGTCGTCACCGACTATCTCAACAAGACCGGTCTCTCGCCTTACCTTGATCAGCTCGGCTTCCAGACCGTCGGTTACGGCTGCACGACCTGCATCGGCAACTCTGGCCCGCTCTCCGCGCCGATCGAGGACGCCGTCGTGAAGAATGACCTCGTGGCCGCCTCCGTGCTTTCGGGCAACCGCAACTTCGAGGCCCGCGTCCATCAGAACATCAAGTCAAACTTTCTCATGTCGCCTCCGCTGGTCGTGGCCTTCGCGCTCGCCGGCCGGGTGGACATCGACATGGCGACCGACCCGATCGGCACCGGTAGCGACGGCCAGAGCGTCTTCCTGAAGGATATCTGGCCGACGCTGAAGGAAGTGCGCGACCAGATGGCCGCCGCGCTCAAGCCCGAGGTTTTCCGCCGACTCTACACCGACTTCGCGGCCCAGAACCCGAAGTGGAACGAGATCCCCTCGACCACGGGCAACGTTTACGCGTTCGACGCCAAGTCGACCTACATCCAGGAGCCGCCGTTTTTCACCGGTTTTTCCCTCACGCCCGGCAGCATCCAGCCCATCACGGGCGCCCGGGCACTCGGCATTTTTGGCGACTCGGTGACCACCGACCATATTTCACCCGCCGGGGCCATCAAGAAGACCTCCCCGGCCGGCAAATTCCTGCTCGATCACGGCGTCGCCTTCGAGGACTTCAATTCCTACGGCTCGCGGCGCGGCAACGACCGGGTGATGACCCGCGGCACCTTCGCCAATGTTCGGATTAAAAACAGTATGCTCGGCGGCAAGGAAGGCGGCAATACGCTGGGGCCCGATGGCGTCGAGACCTCGATTTACGACGCGGCCATGGCCTACCAGAAAGCCGGGGTGCCACTGATCGTCCTGGCCGGTCAGGAATACGGCACCGGTTCCTCTCGCGACTGGGCGGCCAAGGGCACCAACCTTCTCGGTGTCAAGGTCGTCGTGGCGCAGAGTTTTGAGCGCATCCACCGTTCCAACCTTGTCGGCATGGGCGTGTTGCCGCTGCAGTTCAAGGAAGGCACGACGGCGCAGACCTTGAAGCTCGACGGCTCGGAAACTTACGACGTTGTTGGTCTGACCGCGGCGATCAAACCGCAGCAGGATCTCACGCTCAAGATCACGCGCCCGGGTGGCGCGGTGGAGAGTGTGCCGGTGCGCTGCCGCATCGATACACCCATCGAGATCGATTACTACCAACACGGCGGCATCCTGCCCTACGTCCTGCGCCAGATTGTGGCTGCGAACTGAACAATATCTGTTTGTGGGCGGGGTGCCCGCACCCCGCGAGGCAAGAGTAACAAATGTTGCAGCAATCGGGGGGAGGGCACCCCGCCAACAACCAATAA
>JANNDM010000080.1:0-1860 GCA_031387725.1 Verrucomicrobiota bacterium
CCCGGCCGCGGGGTTTCTGGGCTAGTTTGTTGTTTTCGAAGATATCCTTGATGCCCTTGCCAATTTTCGCGCCCGGGGGGTTGCCCGGGATGTTGATGGCGCCCTGGGAGGCCGTCATGCCCGGGGGCGGGGGGGGTTGCAGGGGCTGGGTGAAGGCATTCACCGGCACGATGGTCGGCAAGTCCACGAGGCTCGGCGGCGCCAGGACATTCTCCATGGGCTCATCCTGCAATTCCTCGACCTTCTCCTCTTTTTCCTCATCCAGCGGGGGCATTTCCATCTGGATGATCTCCTCCTTGACCACGGCTTCGCGCTTGGGCGGAGCATTCTTGCCGGCAAAGGGATTCAGGGTGAGCAGGTGGACCGAAATCGAAACGACCAGGCCGATGATGAGATCTTTGTTCATGGCGGCTTATTTGCCTGTCGGGCGAGTGCGGGTTTCGACCGAGAATTTGGTGATGCCGGCCTTGCGCACTTCGTCCAGCACCTGGACCGTCTCGCCGAAGCGGGCCTTCTCGTCGCCGGCAATCAAGACGCGGGGTTCATCGCCCGAGGCGTCCATGGTGGATTTGTAGGCGGTAATGCGGCTGGGCAGGTCGGACATTTCCATGGGCTCTTTATTCCAGAACAAGGAGTTGTCGGCCGAAACCTGGATCGTGACACTCTTGTCCACGGGCGGCGGCGTGTTGTCCTTCGAAGGCACCGGCAGATCCACCGGCAGGGACTGGATGCGGTTCAGGGAGAGGGTAAAGAGAACGAAGGTCGCGAGCAGGAAGAAGATGACGTCAATGAGCGGGATGATCTCAATGCGCGCCTTTTTGCGGACCGGGATTTTGACTTTGGTGCCTTCCATGGGGTGTGGGCTGCGAGCGGAAAGTAGTAGGATGACGGGCGGATGGCCTGTTTATTAGAAACAGCGCTTAGCGGACGAGAGTTTCGAAGTAGACGCGGGTGAAGCCGGCTTTGCGGGCCTCGTCGACGACGTAGATGGCCTGGGCGAAGAACGCCCGCTCATCACCGTTGATGAGGATGCGGCCGTCGGGGTTCTCGCGTTTGTATTGCAGCAGGCGCTGCGTGAATTCGTCGAGGGTGATGAGGTCCTTGTTCCACGCCACCGTGCCCTCGTCGGTCACACTGATGGTCACGGTGCCATTCGGGTCGCGGGGTTCGCTGGTCACCGCGGTGGGCAGCTTGACGCTCACCCCGTTGGATTTGTTCAGCGAGAGGGTGAACAGAACGAAGGTCGCGAGCAGGAAGAAAATAACGTCAATGAGAGGGATGATCTCAATGCGCGCCCTTTTTGTGCCGCCTGGGCCTGTGCCGCCGCCTCCACCGTGCATACAGTTAGGTGTTTAGAGGGTTAATCCGGGAGGAGCCGGAGCCGCTCAGCGGCTCTTGGCGCCGGCGGCCTTGTTGATGATGATCTCAAGCGAGTTCGAGGCATCCTCGATGTCGTGACGGGCCTCTTCGGAACGGGCATTGAGATAATTGAAGGGCAGGAGGCCCATGATGGCGATAGCCAGACCGCACATGGTGGCGATGAGCGCCTCGGCGACGCCGCCGGTGATCTTGGTGGCGGCCGAGCCGATGTCACCGCTGCCGCTGTTCAACGCGGCGAAGGTGCCCATCATGCCCGTCACAGTGCCGAGGAGGCCCAGGAGCGGGGCGGCGGTGATGCAAGTGTCAAGCGTCGGCAGGCCCTGGCCGAAGCGCTGCATCTCCTGGCTGGCGGCGCGGGTGAAGGCGTTGCCGAGGGAGTGTTCCTTGTGGGTCAGGGCGTAGACGAGGATGCGGGCCACGTAGTCCTGGCTCTTCTTGCCCAGCTCGACGGCGCCGTCGATGTCGTTGGTCTCGACCTTC
>JANNDM010000103.1:0-10150 GCA_031387725.1 Verrucomicrobiota bacterium
GATCTCGTAGAGGTAGGTGCTGTTCTCATGCCACTCGCGGATGTCCTTGCTGGTCTCGCCGGGCTGGAGCAGCGCGAGCAGGTGCGGCAGCTCGGCATTGATCTTCACCATCTCCTCGCGGGTGTAGATGGCAGGCAGGCCCAGCAGGTAGCCGTTCGCGTGGTAGAAGGCCTGCTGGGCGGAGGTGAGTTTGGGGGTGTTCATGGGAGGTAAGGGCGGGTGGGAGAAAGCGGAATCAGCGGCCGAGGTAAAGATCACGACCGCGGACCAGGGCCTCGATTTTCCGGTCGGCGATGGAGCGCTTGAGCATCCAGAAACCGCAGTCGGGGTGGACCCACCGCACGCGGCCGGGGCCGACCTTTTTCTCCACGGCCTCGATGCGGGCGGCGACCTCGTCGGCCGTCTCGATGTGGTTGACCTTGATGTCGATCACGCCGACGCCGAGGGTGATCTTCTTGTCGATGTGCTTGAGGGCGGCGAGGTCGGCCGCCGGGCGGTGGGCCAATTCGAGCACGAGATGGTCGGTGTGCAGAGCGTTCAGGAAATCGAGCAGCTTGGCCCAATTGCCCTTCTGGATGGTCTGGCCGCCGTAGTTGCCGAAGCAAAAGTGCACGGCGCGCTCCGTGCCCGGGTCAATGCGGTCGAGCACGAGATTCATGGACGCGGCCGCGAGCGGGCCGTCAGCGGGATTACCGGGGATGTTGGCCTCGTCCACCTGGAGGCAGGCGGCGGGCAGGCCGGGCATCTGGGCCGCGAGCACCTCGCCCAACGCCATCGTGAGCTTCGCGAAGCTGCCATAGTGGTGATCCAGCAGCGTGCGGGCCAGCATGTAGGGGCTCGTGACCGTGAACTTGAACGCGCCGCCCGCGACGGAGGCCGCGCGCTGGCAGTCGGCCAGCAGGTTGAGCGAACCCTCGCCGAGCTGGCCCATGACGACGCCGGCGGGTTTGCGGCGGAAACCCATGGGCGAGTGGCGCGCAAATTCCCCGGTGATTGAGCGGCCGACCACCGACGAGATGCCGGCCATCGGGCGGATGAAATACTCGATCATGCCGTTCGTGTCGGGGTGATTCACGTCGAAGCGGTAGAGTTCGCCATCGGTCGGCAGGTCGATGCCGGCCTGGCGCTGGAGGTCGAAAACCACCCGGGTGGCGTCGATCACGGCCTGTTCGCTCGGCAAAGCCGCCAGCCAGTCCGGGATCGGATAGGATCCGACGGTGGTGGTGAGAATGCGCGGGCTTTTGGCGGCGGATCTCACGGCCGGGGCGCGCAAGCCGGTGGCGGCCGCGAGGGCGCGGGCAGATTTGGGCGCAACCGTTGAGCGGGAGGCAGGACCGGGGGGGCAGGAGGAGCACATGGGTATGGGGGGACTATGCGTTCGCGCCGGCCATCAGCCAACGTCGAAATTGTTTCTGAAAAGCCGTGGCCACGGTGTCGCCCGGCATCACCAGCACGCCCCAACCGCCCCGGGCGGGATTGAGCGGCACCTCGCGCGGGATCTGCAATTCGCACATCTGCCGGTCTTCGTCCAGCACGCGCACGGCGAATTCGATCTGGGCGGCCGGGGGCGGCCCGCGAAAGCCCGCTGAGATGGCCAGGGACCAGAACACCGTGCAGCTCTCGGCGGTGTTGGGCGACGGAAGATGCACGAGGACCCGCTCATCCCCATCGGGAAATGATTGGCGGATGGTGGTGAAGTTGGGCAGGTGACACCGCTGCCTCCGGTGGTGGGCGCTCTGGAGCTTGCCCGGCATCTCGTGCGCCGACTCCAGCGCGGGGAACGGCGCGTCCATCTGAAACCCGTCGTCGTGCAGCGCGATGTCCATCGCAGGAATGCGGGGATCGGCCGCCGAGCCGAGCGTCGCGCGGTGCGCGAAGGCGAAATGCGACATGTCGAGGTAGTTTTCCACCTCGCGGCGCCAGCCGGCGGCGAACCTCATCGGCGGACCCATGACGTAGGTCCAGCGCGGATCCTCGAATTCCGGCACGGCCGGGAGCGCGTGTGGGCTCGTCGCCAGCTTCACCCAGACAAAGCCGTAACGCTGCTGCACCTCATAGCAGCGTAAATGCGACAGGGCCTGCTTCTCGGGATTGGGCTCGAGGAGAGAAGGGATGCTCCGGCATTCGCCCGCCGGGTCGAAGCGCCAGCCGTGATAGGCGCAAACGAGTTCACCCTCGCGGATACAACCTGCGGTCAGGCGTGCGCCCTTGTGCGGACAGGCCGTGTCCGCGGCGAGCAGCCGGCCGTCCTCAAATCGAGCGACCACGAGCTCGGTGTTGAGCAAAGTGTAGCTCATGACCTTTCCGGGGAGAAGTTCGGCGGCATTGGCCACCGGCTGCCAGGTGCGGCGCAGGGCGGCGATGGCCGCGTCCTCGGTCAGGCCCGGTGGCGCTGGCGAGGGAGATGGCAGGGGCGACGACATGGCAGATGGGGCGGATCAGCCTAGCACAAAGCCTGGTTCCATACTTGGATTATCCCGGGATTTCTCTTTGGTAGATCGGGCATTCCATGAAAACCTCCCGTCCTCTTGCCATCTCCCTGCCGCCGGCCGGTGTCCTCTTTGCCGAAAGCGTGCATACGGGGGATTTTCACATGGCCCCGCGCACCGACCCCTTTCACAAGCTCCTCTACGTGCTGCGCGGCCGCATCACCTGTCACGAAGCCGGCCGCACGCCGGAAAGCGCCGGGGCCGGGACGCTGCTCGTCGTTCCCGCCGGCACCAAGCACCAGCTGAGGGACGAACTGCCCTCCACCCTGCTCTTGCTCTGCCTGGGCAAATCCTTCCTGCCCGGAGATCCCGAGCTGCCGGTCCTCTGGCGCGAGCTCGCCAGTCGCGCCGAGCGTCGGATCACCCTGAGCCGACCGACCCAGCACCTGATCGAGTCCTCCTGGCGGCGGGCAATGTTGGAGCGCGTCCATCAACGACCGGGCAGCCTGACGACCAGCCGGGCCCTGGCCGCCCAATTGCTCGTCACCCTCGCCCGTCTCCCCGTGCCCCAGCCCGCCATGGCCCCCCTCACCCGCGTGGCCGCGGTGGCCCGCGAGATGGAGGGGACCTTTTACGACGAGTGGAACCTGGACCGGGCGGCCACCCGGGCCGGCCTGTCGCGGCGGCATTTCAGCGTGTTGTTCCGCCGCGTGGCCGGCCGCACTTTCTGGGAGCAACTGACCGACCTGCGCCTGACCCATGCCGCCCAGCTCCTGAAACAAGGCGATCACTCCGTCACCGGCGTGGTTTTTTCCTGCGGCTTCGGCGATGTGTCGCAGTTCTACCGCCTCTTCCGCGCCCGTTTCGGGCTGCCGCCGCGCGCCTGGGCGGTCAGCACGAGGTTCCGCCCGTCCGCGGCAAAATCGCCTTAGCCCGCCAGATCAGGACCTCGCTTGATCGGGTCGGGCGGCTCAACTGCGCCGCCGCAGGAGGGCCCCGCCGAGCAGCAACCCGGTGAGGACGAGGGCGGTGAAGAGCGATTGGCGCACCCGGTAGGTTTGCGCCCCGTCCGTCGGCAGCAGCGAGTAGGCCAGTGGCGGGTCCCAGAGGTAGCGCTTGAAATTCACCCACGCAAAAGTCCGGTCCTTCCCCAGCATCGAATAAACCTCGCGGATGTCCTCGACGTTGGGCGGATGCCGATATTTGAGGATGGCCTGGCGACCGAATTCCTGGCGCGCGAGCCAGTTCACCGCGGAAAACGGCACGGTGACCGCGGTGAGGGGCGCGGCCTCGACGGGCAGGGTTTTCCAATGCCAGTCCTTGAAGATGCGCGCGGTCGTGCCCTCGAACGCCTCATGCTCGCAGAGGTGGAGGATGTCGGCGGAGTTGAGCACCGCCCCTTGTTTGTCCTGCACGGCCAGGATGGATAGCGTGACGTCAACATAGGCCCAGCGACCCTGCTCCTTCACCCACGACTCGGCCCAGGAGTGGCCGGTGTAGATGATAACGTCGTTCTGGGTGTTGGCCCCGAACACGAAGCGCGTGGGCACGCCGGCGCGGTTCGCGAGGAAGACATAGATCTGCGCGTTCTGCGTGCACCAACCCTTGCCGGTGCCGGCGATCATCTCCTGGCACATGGCCCAGGGGTTCATCCAGCGGAAATCGTCCTTCGGCACGCCGCCGGCATCCGCGAGCTTGGTGCGGAGGTAGCGGACAACTTTTCCCATGCGCGTGAGCGTGTCGTCGGTGTCGCCCACGCCCATGTCCCCGCGCACCGCGCGGTCGGCCGCGGCGAGGGTGGCCGCGTCCATATAACTGTAGTCGTCGGCCCAATGGCTCAGCGGAAAGCGCTCGAATTTCCCGACGGGCAGTGCGGTTTGCACGAGGTAGATATCCTTGGCCCACTGCATGCCGCTCTTCCGGTAGAATTCCGCCGCGAGGGCAGTGACGGAAAAATCCAAGTCGGGCCCGATGCCTTCCGGGAGCGGGCGGAGCCGGTAGCGGTGCTTGAAATCGTCGAGCGGCGCGGCGGTCGAGCCGTCAAACGGCGGGCCCGTGAGCTGGAGCTGAGGTTCCGCGCCGGGGAACGTCTGCCCCGGTTTGCCGTCGGTGAAGAGTTGCCACGAGGCGGGCGTCCGGTTCCACGCGAGATCAAGGCGGAGGAGATCCGGTCTTACGACTTTCCATTCGCGGAGGCTGGGCGCATCCAGCGGTTGATAGAGGGTGGCGTAGCTGGCCGGGTGGAGCGAATCCTCCCAACCGCGCGTGAAAAAGACCCAGAGGTTGGCCGCGAGCAGGGTCGCGAACAGCGGAACCAACCAGCGGCAGGAGCGGCGCGACGGCAGGTTCATGACTCGAGCGGGGCCGGGCGGACGATCCGTCTCAATGCCCGGTGCGCGTGGGCGCGGGGTCGCTGGCGTTCATCTTGCCCGGCCAGCGGCGGTAGGCCGAGAACCCGGTCTTGGTGCGGTCGTAGATCTCGCGCCGGCGGGCGTATTCTGCGTAATCGGTGACCCGCTCCGGGGTCTGCCGGCTGCTCACGAGGAAGTCGGCCTCGGGCGGATAGCAGGCCACGTTCACCTTGTCATAGAAAGCCGCGTCCGCCGTGCCATCGGCGGCGAGCGTCGCGGGCTCGAGGCCGACATTGCTGGGCGTGGCGACGGACTGGTAGCGCAGGTCCACGCTCCAGCGGATGTGGTCGGAAGTGTTCGGCGTGGAGCAGTGCGGCGTGCGGTTGGTCATGAACACCACGCCACCGCGCGGGCAGCAGGCGGTGATCGCCTTGCGCGGATCGTCCGGGAGATCCTCGTCCTTGATGACGAGAAAGCCCGCGTTGCCGCCCGTGTGGTGCGTCGCCACCTTGCCGCGGTGGACGCGCGGCAGGATCTGCATGCAGCCGTTCTCCACGGTCGCGTCCACCAGCGGCACCCAGCAGGTGATGATGAGCTGCGTGTCGCAATGCGCGGAAAAATAGCCGCTGTCCTGGTGCCACGGCACGATGCCGCGGCCGAGGTTGGGCAACTTGGGCCGGATGCGGTAAACCGACGAGGCGACGATTTCCTCTGTGCCGAGGAGCGCCCCGACTTTTGCCAGCAGCTTCGGGTGCGCAATCACGTCGAACATCTCGGGCGCGTGAAAGCCACCGCCGCGCAGGCCCTCCAGGTGCTTGATGATCGCCTCGCCACACTCCTTCGAATCGCGCTGGATCGCGGTAAGCTGATGGTCGAAGTCGAGCTCCGCATGGAGGTCGGTCAGCTGGCCGGCGGCCTGCAGTTCGCGGGCTTTGCGGTTGATCTCATGATGCAATTCCTGCCGCAACGGCTCGAGATCGGCAGGAGCGAAGACGTCGGGCAATATCAGGTAACCCTGCTCCTGGAAAAAACTGATCTGCGACGCGTCCGGCTTGCGGGGATTGGCCATGGCGGGATTGCGGCACTTTTTCCCCGCCGCTGCAATGCCGGGATGACCCGGTCGCGCCGGCGCATTGAAATTTCACTGCACCCTCTCCGGGCATAAGCTTGTGTCGCCCGCTGTGGTGCGGTGAACTGCGCCCGTCCATGAGCACGCCCGCCGCGGAACCCCCTGCCCCTCCGTCCTCGCCGAAGGTCCTCGTCGAGGCCCACACCAAGCAGCGCCCGCGCAATGTGGACTTGATGAACGACTGGCAATACGTGGAGCGTTCCATCCACCGCCTGCTCGCCGCGTGGGGTCGCGAGGTCGCCGAGTGGGAGAACAAGAGCGCGTTGCACCGCCACATCTGGGACCAGGCCGAGTGCGTCCGCCGGCTGCGCGAGCGCGTCGACCAGTTCATCGGCGGCAAGCCCGACGCGCCCGTTTCCGCCCGGCTCGAGCAGCTCGCCAACGCCGCCCTGCTCGCCCCGTCATTCCAGGACGCGTTGGATGGCATTTATGAACTGCTTTTGAAAACCCTCGTCGGCGCCTATGGTGAATACATCGGCAGCGTCCACCCCATCCACGAGGCTCCCACCATCGCGTTGCTGCACGAGATCAACCAGATCAAGAGCCAGCAATGGCTCTGGTATCGGGATTACCGCCGCCGCCGCCCCCACACCACCGACGCCGCTTACCGCGCGCGCGTCACGGCGCTGCTCGATGACTGCGGACACTTCCGCGCAGCGCTGCCCGTCGCGCCCGGGGCCGAGGCGCAGCCCGCCGGGGTCGCCACGGATTTTCGCCTGAGCCGCTACAGCGCCCGCAATGTCCCCATCCGCGCGCGGCAGCCTTTCATGGACTACGTGCGGGCGGATTTCGCCACGAACCTCGAGGCCCGCCGGCTGTTCTGGGGTTACGGCTACATGCTGGAAAAGAACCTGCCCGACGACCAGCTGGCCTGGCTCTATTACGGCCATTACCTGCCCTGGGCCTGGCAGCACGACATTTCCCGGCACCTGTGGGATGAGTCGCGCCATGGCGATTCAGGCTACTCGCGGTTGCGCGACTTTGGCATCAGCCTCGAGGAGGTGGGCTTCTCCGGCTACGATCAGGCGGCGCGCGAGACCGAGCTCAAGCAGCTCGCCGCCCAGCTGGGCCTCACGCTCGACGAAGCCTTCACCCGGCAGCAGGAACTGCTGGCCCCGTTCAAGGCCGAGCCCCTCACCCGGGCGCAGATTTATGAGAACGTATTCATGATCGGGCTCGTGGCCGAGACCGGGCACTTCGTCGTCAAGAACGAGGGCTATGTGGACTTCAAGGAGGGCCAGGACCTGCAGTCCGCCGAGATGATGCTCTTCGACATCATCGACGAGACCGCGCACGTCCTCTACGCTCACAAGTGGCTGCCGTTGCTCGCGGAGCTGGCGGGGGTGGACAACTCCCACTACCGCGAGCGTGGCGTGCAGATCCGCGAGGAGTCCCAGGCCCGGGCGATCGCTTTGGCGCGCGAACTGGACCGCAAACTGCCGCGCACGGCGGGTGACCCGGGCTTTGATTTCTACCAGGAACTGCTCGCGCGCATCCGGGCGGCCTGCCCGCTGACCAACGCCGCGACGTGTCCGCCCCGCTCACCGAAGCCGATGTGAGGGTGGTCGCTGATATCCCTATCGGCGACAAGCGTCGGTATGGAAACCGACGCCCACCCAATGGGATTGTCATCCTGAGCGAAGCGCAGGATCCATGCGTTCGAACCTGGCGCCACACTCGTGGCCGTGGATTCTTCGCTGCGCTCAGAATGACAGACTTGCCTCACGCCCGCGCCCAGGCACGGCCGAGTTCCCGGCGGAGCACCACCGCGTCAGGCCACGCCGGCGGCAGACCGGTGATGTTGTAGCCGCCGCCCCCGTCGGCATACGGCCCCATCTCGGGGCAGGCGAACATCGTCTTGTGTGTGTTCCCCCGTCCTTGCTTCCAAAGATTCATCAGCGCTTCAACGAACACGAGGTAGCTCTTCACTTCGGGCGTGAGCCGGCCGCGGTGGGTGACCGGCACCTGGGCATGATGGCCGTTGAACGGGCGGAAGTGCACCTGCTCGCTGTGCTGCAACAAGGCCGGATGGTCGAGCAGCCGCGCGATGTAGTTGCCGGGATGCAGGTGCTTGACCGCCGCAAGGTGCGAGAAGTCAAAGTTCATCTTGATCAGGTCGCCCGTGGCGCGGTGGTAACGCTCGGCGATCTCGTAGGTTTTCTCCGGCGTCTCGGTGCAGCAATCCCGGTGCACCTCGAGCGAAACGACCACCCCGCCGATCTTCTCGGCGGCGCGCACCAGCTGGATCCAGTGCCGCGTGGCCAGAGCCGGCGGCGTGTCGTGGTTGTCCAATTGCACGTTGATCTGCACGGCCCCGCCCTCCTTCTGCCCGCGAATCAGCCGCGGGAATTCCGCTGGATCGTCGGAGGAGATGAACCCGAGCAGGTGGCGGAGGCCGTGCCGGTCGGCCAACCGGCGGTGCTCAGGGGTCACGGCCGTGGTCAGACCGTCAAAGCCCGCCGCGGCGATGGCCTTGATTTTCCTTTCGAGCGACCATTCGCGGTTGGGGGCCGGATGCCGGGCGAGGGACCAGAGGTTGGCGATGTGGGCGATATGGGGCATGGCAAGTGTGGGCGGGCGGGGCCCCGGATTATCTGCCGCCCGGCGAAGACGAAGTCGAGCCTGGGGGCGGACGGATCCTGTCCGGGTTGATCGGGTTTCCCCCGTGCCGGGCCGGGGCATGATTTTATATGATTGACTACAATCATATAAAATCCGGAGTGTCCGCCCATGCGCGTGCCCCAGCATCTCGTCGACCGGCGCCGGGAGGAGCTACACAGCCTCATCCGGCGCGACGGTTTCCTGCCCGTGGTCGAGATCTGCCGGCGGCTGGGGGTCTCTGCGGCCACGGCTCGGCGCGACCTGGTGGCGGTCGAGGCCCACGGCCACATTACCCGCACTTACGGCGGGGCCCTGGCCGACTACAACAGCTCCTTCGCCTCCGTGGAGGAACGCTCGGGGCGGGCCCGCCCCGCCAAGGCGCGGATCGCCGAACTGGCGGTGGCCCAGATTCCCCGTGAGGGCACCATCTTTCTTGATGCCGGCACGACGATCGAGACGGTGGCCCGGGCGCTGACCCACCGGCGCGACCTGGTCCGGTTGGTCGTGGTGACAAGCAGTCTGGCCGCGGCCACCGTCCTGGGCGGCACGCCGGGCGTGGAACTGCATGTGCTCGGCGGGATGTTTCTCAACCGCCAGGCCGCTCTCATGGGGCCGCGAGCCATCCGGGCCTTGGGCGACTGGTCTTTCGATGCCGCCTTTCTGGCGGGCGAAGGCATGGATGCGGCCGGCATCTGCAACTCCCACGAGCACATTGCCGGCTTCCAGCAGGCGCTGCTGGGCCACGCCGACCGGGTCTATTTTTGCCTCGATGCCTCGAAAATCGGGCGGGCCACCCCCCACCGGGTGGTGCGGTGGCGGCAGTTGTCCTTCCTCATCACCGACGCTCCGGCCCGGACCTTGGCCGCGGCGGGCATCAAACTTCCTTCCGCCAAGCTGCTCCTAGCCTGAATCCCACCCATGAAAAAAACACCCCGCAAAACAGTTCTCCTGGTGGCGAACGGTGATCTGCGCCCGTCCGCCAACGAAAAATGCTGGCCGGCCCAGGCGACGATGGAGAAAAAACTCACGTCCGTCCTCGCCTCCCGCGGCTGGAAACTCGTGCGGGCCCACCCTTACAAGCCCGCGCAGAAACACGGCTTCATCGGTTCGCAGCAAGAAGGCATGGCGGTCTTCGCCGGCATCGATCCGGCCGCACCGCTGATCGTGGCGGAGGCGGTCTGGCAATATTCCCATCATCTCCTGCATGGCCTGATCGGTCATCGGGGGCCTATTCTCACGGTGGCCAACTGGTCGGGCACCTGGCCGGGCCTCGTCGGCATGCTTAATCTGAACGGCTCGCTGACCAAGGCGGGAGTGAAATACTCCACGCTTTGGAGTGAGGCTTTCGATGATGAGTATTTCCGCAAGGGCCTGGCCGCCTGGCTCCGGACGGGCCGCGTCCGGCACCAGACCACCCACGTCAAGCCCCTCGCCCGCGCCGCGGTCCCGGTGAAGGCGCAGCGGGTCGCCAGGAAAATCGCCGCCGATCTCCGCCGGCGGAAATCCATCATGGGCATTTTCGACGAGGGCTGCATGGGCATGTATAATGCCGTCATCCCCGATGAACTGCTTTTCCCTCTCGGGGTCTACAAGGAGCGCCTGTCGCAGTCGGCCCTTTATTATGGCGCCACGCAGGTGAG
>JANNDM010000111.1:0-17700 GCA_031387725.1 Verrucomicrobiota bacterium
GGAGCAGAACAGCACGTCGGCGTCCGCGATGAGCTCCGCCGGCAACGCCCGGGCGGCCTCCGCCGGTGGCGTCTGCACCTCAAAGCGATGGCGCCCCTGTGCCTGCAGGGAGCCCAGCACCGAATCTTCCACCGGAACATCTAGGACAATTTTCATGCGTGGTCAGTCGCGAAGGATTTTGCCGGGGACGCTGTTAAACTCGCCGCTACCGGGTTGGAACGGGTAGCGCCGCTTGATCTCGTCGGTCAGCACGACGCCCCAGCCCGGTCGGTCGGGCGGCAACACGTATCCGTCCTTCATCACCAGCCCGCCGTCGATGAGGTCGGAATGCAGGCCTGCGTAATCCGGCGCGACCTCTAGCATGCAAGTGTTGGCCGCGGCGAAGCCGGCATGGATGTTCTGCATCAGCGAGGCCCCGGCCCCCCAGGCATGCGTCGCGATCTTGCGGTCGCGCTCTTCCATCATCTTCGCCACCGCCATGAACTCGCCGATGCCGCCGGTGAACGATGCGTCCGGCTGGCCGATATCGAAGCAGTCCTGCGAGGCAAACACCTTCCACTCGTAGGACGCCGTCAGGCACTCGCCGCCGGCAATGGGCACCGTCGTGGCGCGGCAGAGTTCCGCGTAACCCCACGGGTCGGTGTAGTGCAACGGTTCCTCGAAGAAAAAGAGATTGAACGGCTCCACCGCCTTGGCGGCCGCGATGGCGATTTCCACCGTCCAGGTCTCGCCCGGGCTGTTGCCCATGTGGCCGTCGAGCATGAGCCACGCCTCCGGTCCCGCGTGTTGCCGCATGAAGGCCATCTTGTCCGCCTCAAAGTCCGCCGCGGCAGTGGGTGTCATCGGGGTGAACCAGCCCTTGTCGGGCGTGCGGCTGCCGGTCGCGACCTTGAGGCCCCGGAAGCCCAGTGAGAAGTAGTGGTCGATTTTTTTCGCCAGGCGGTCCTTCGGGTAGTTGGCCGGGCCGCCGGTGGCGTAGCACGGCAGGCGGGCGTGCTGGCAGCCGCCGAGCAGCGCGTGCACCGGCTGCCCCAGCAGCTTGCCCTTCAGATCCCAGAGGGCGGCCTCGATGCCGTTGATGATCGAGGCACCGAGTCCGACGCGGCACCAGAAGTTGCCGCAATGATACATCCTGCGCCACAGCTCGGGGATGTCGTCCACCGTCTGCCCAAGGAGGATCGGTTTGAAAAACTCCACGATGGCCGGCACCGCCTCGGGACAGAAATAACCGGCATAGGTCTCCCCGATGCCGATGTGCGGGCCGTCGGTCAGGACCTCGACGAAGGCGGCGCTGCGTCGTTTGCGCGCTTCGCGGATAAACGGGTCGTTGGTGCACGGGCCGGTCAAGAGCGTGGTGCGGATGTCGGTGATTTTCATGGGGAGGGATTGAAAGCAGGGTTCAATAGACGGCGCGGCCGCCGGTGAGATCGAAGGTGAAGCCGGTCGTGAAGGAAGCTTCCGGCGAGACGATGAACGCCGCCATCGCGGCGACCTCGTCGAGGGTGCCGCAGCGCTTCATGGGAATCTTGTCCGTGTTGGCCTTAACCTGCGCCGACGGCATGGCCTCGACCAGCGGGGTCTGGATCACGGCCGGCGCCAGCGCATTGATGGTCACGCCGCTCTCGGCGTATTCCTTGCCCTGGGACTTCGTCATGCCGATGACCGCGGCCTTGGAACTCGAGTAGGAGACCATGCCGGCGTTGCCTTCCTTGCCCGCGATGGAGGCGAGGTGCAGGATCCGGCCGTAGCGGCGGGCGACCATCGCCGGCAACACGGCCTTGGCGGTGATAAAGGAGCCGAAGAGGTTGACGCGAACGACCCGCTCGAAGTCCGCAAAGGCAATCTCGTGGGTCTTGCGGCCCGATACACCGGTGATGCCGGCGCTGTTGACAAGCACATCCACCCCGCCCCACTGCGCGAGGAGTTGCGCGACTGCCGTGTTCACCTGCGCCTCGTCGGTCACATCAACGGGCAAGAGGTGATGCCCGGCGCCGAACTCCGCCGCGAGCCCGGTGAAAGTCTTCGGGTCCAGGTCGAAGATGGCCACCGTGGCGCCCTCCGTCCGCAGACGGCGGGCGATGGCGAGACCGATGCCGGATGACCCGCCGGTGACGATGGCCTTTTGGTTCCTGAAACGGGAGAAATTGTCCATGGTTGGTCAGGAGCGTGGGGCGGACGTAGTAATTTTATTTGCGGAGAAACTTCTGCGCGCGCGCCCCGATGATGTCGCCGGCGTAGATGTTGCCCTGGGCATCGAGCGCGATTGTGTGGAGCCAGTTCACCTCGCCGGGTTTTTCGTGGCCGTCTTCGCCCTTCGGAACCATGGTCAGCTGCAAAACGCGGCCGGCCGGGTTGAATTCAACGAAGAGCTGGTCCTGCGGCGGGCAGCCGAGCGGAGCGGCGGGATATTTCGGATCGACACGCCACGACATCGGTGTAGAGCCGCACACCCAGATTTCATCCTGGGGCGAAATCCAGATGCCCCACGGCACGACGACGTTGGCCCACGAGTCGAGCAGGCGACCATCCGCGTCGAAGATCTGAATACGCACGTTGTTGCGATCAGCCACGTAGACCCGGCCTTTCGAATCGACCGCGATCGCGTGCGGGAGGCTGAAGCGGCCCGGCGTCACGCCGAGACTGCCCCACGCATTGAGGAAACGTCCGGTCGAATCGAAACGGGCGACGCGGTTGTTGCCGTAGCCGTCGGAAACAAAGATATCGCCATTCGGGGCGAACGCGATGTCGGTCGGCTGGAAGAAGTGCGTGGCATCTTCACCCGGCTCGCCCACTGTCCCGAGAACCTGGAGCACTTGACCGTCGGGAGAATATTTTCGCGCGACGTGGAGGCCGACATCGACCAGCCACACGTTGCCGTCGCGATCAAACTTCAGGCCGTGGGGAACCGTCTTGGGGTTGGGCTCCGTCCATCCGCGCACGTAGCGACCATCGGGGGTGTAAACCTGCACCGTGGGATTCTTGCGTGTGTAGAGCCACACGTTGCCGTCACGATCAAGTGCAATGGCCGGGACTGCCGCCCGCTCGACGCCCGGCGGATGCGTTGGCCAGCCGGGCACGACCTCGTATTGCGGCGCGAGGTTGACTCGCGGATAGACCGGGGGCTGGGCCGCTTCCGCCGCGGTGGACAACGAAAAAGATTGGATCGCGAGTGCGACACCCGCGAGGAGGCGATGGAGTTTCATGGAGGTAATGGAGCTGAATTTCGATTGGGGGAACGAATCACCCCTGACGCCACCGCGGGGGAATGGCCGCCAGGAACTTTGCAAAGTCGTCCTCCGTGGCGCTCTCATACGGCGGCAACAGGCGCAGCGGGAACGTCGGGTCGGTCAACCGGTAGAGCATCTTGTCGTAGGCGCCGTCGATGTGGAATTTGTCGCCGGCGGCCTTGAGGCCCGCGACCACCTGCTTCAGTTCCTCCAGATCGACCGCGCGCTGGGCGTCGGTCCCCGCCACGAAGCGCTTGGCCCGCTCCGGGTGGATGGTGGCAAGGGAGATCAGGAGGCCGAGGTCATGGGTTTTTCGGGCGATGGCGTAGCCCATCTCCGTGATGTAGAACCGCAGGCGCGGCGTCATGGTCATCAGGTCGGCAATCACCGCCGGATCCGTGGTGCTGTTCTTCACGGCGATGAGGTTCGGGTGCGCCGCCGCCAGGCGCTTGTATTCGACCGAGGTCAACAGGCGCTTCGTGCGCATCAGATTATAGTGATGGAATTGGCAGTCCGGGAACCGGCCGCAGGTCGCCGCAAAGAAACGGTCGACCTCCCGGTCATTGAGGGCGCCCCAAGACGGCATCGAGAGCTGGAACAGCCGGAAACCCAGCGCATGGCAGCGTTGGATGCGCTCGAGGATCGTGGGCAGGGACAGCGAGATCATCCCGACCATCGCGGTGACCTTGCTCTCCTGCGCACTCTCCCAGAAGGCGCGGGTGATCTGGTCAAACTGGCGCTCGGTGACGGCATAGCCTTCCCCCGCTGTGCCGAAAATGTAGATGTCGCGCGTTAGATCCCGGGCGATCGTATGCACCTGGCGGCGGAAAATATCTTCCTGGAATTCAAAGCGGTCGTTCCAGGGAACGACGGCGGTGGCGAGGATGGCGGGGGCGATCGGTGCAGCAGTAGTCATGATGAGGGTCAGCGGGGCAAGAGGGGCGCGATGGTGGCGGCCACGTGGTCGGCCAGTGCCGCGCAGCCTTCGGGGGTAAAATGAACGTTGTGGGGCCGCTGGAAGTTTGGGTGGGCGGCGGCAAACGCATGCAGGTCGTTGATCGTCACCCCGGTCTCACGCATCACCCGTTCGGCGGCGGCGTTGTAGGCGTGCTCGCTGCCTTCCACGCGGCCGACCGTGCCGCCCGGCACCGGTGTCGTGTTCGCGAAAACCAACCGGGCGCCGGTGCGCTGGAGTCGCATCACGATTTGCCGGAGGTTGTCGGCATATTCCATCGGCGAGGCCAGCGGGCGGTCTTTCGGGCCGGGGACAATGTAGGTGCCATTGGCGTCCATGAACTTCAGATCATGCAGGCCGAAGTTGAAATGGATGACATCCCAGCGACCCGGGCCAAGCCAGCCGTCCAGCTGTTCCAAACCGAAGATGGTCGGGCCGCAATTATCGGGCGGACGGTGCACATTTGCTCGGCCGGCAAACCGCTGGCGCACTTCCCGGGTGTAGCCAATCGAGATCGAGTCCCCGATGATCAGAATGCGCGGCAGGCCCGGAACGTCGTCGACCGGCAGGAGCGCCGGGGCCAGCGCGGCATCGAGTGCGGCGCTCAGGCCGATCGTGGCGCGGTCGATCTTGGCGTGAACGGGATTGACGGCGGCGGCGAGCAGGACCCCGAGCGCGAGAACACGCAGGCCACTGGTCCGAAGATGGTCGGCTTGGTTCATACCATCACCTTCACGACCACCTTGAGCACCTCGGCCGGCGCGTCCCACGCGCAGGAGGGGGCGTGGCCGTCCTCGGGGAAAAGCAGGGCGAATTGCCCGGCGCGCAGTTGCACCGGCACCATGTTCGGGATGCCACGGTAGAGCGCTGCGTCCACTTTCTGGTCGAAAGCCATCGTCTCGTGGGTGAGCTCGGCCAGAGGCGCCCAGTAGATGACCTCGCGGCCCTTCACGACATATTGGATATCAATGTATTTGCGGTGCACCTCCAACTGCTTTTCGGCGATGGGCTTCGTCATGTGCTGCTGCACGAAAGCATATATTTCTTCGCCATCGATTTCGTGGCGACCGATGGCGGCATCCGCGGGGAGCTGCTGGAGAAAGGCAAAGGCGCGCGCAAAGCGCGGCGAGATGCCGGAATACTGGGCCTGGTTGGCAAGGATATCGAGGATCATGAGGAATAGACGGAGGAAGATTAATAGCCGAGGCGGTGACTCACGCGGTTCAGGAGCGGGGCGCCGGTCAGGAAACGGCGGAGGTTTTCCGCGAGCAGGTCGACCAAGAGGTTCCAGAACCCCTCGAATACCCCCGACATGTGCGGGGTCATGATGAGGTTCGGGGTGGAGAAGAATTCGTGCGGCCCGTTGAGCGGCTCCTTCACGTAGCAATCGATGACGGCGCCGGCGAGCAGACCAGAACGCAGGGCTTCCGCGAGCACCGGCTCGGGCACGATGCCACCGCGGGAAATGACGATGAGATGCGCGGAGCGCTTCATGAGCGCCAATTGGGCGAGCCCCAGCATGCCCTCGGTCTGCGGCGTGCTGGGAACTGTCACGACCACGTAGTCGCATTGCGGCAGGAATTCCGCCAGTTGCGCGGGGCCGAACCATCCGGCGGGAATCCGGCCTTCGGGATCGCCGGTGCCGGGCCAGGCGTTGAAGCCATCGTCCTGACGCGATTGAGGGTCGCGCTTCAGACACAGGATGCGCAGGCCGAAGGCCGCCAACTGCCGGGCGCACTCCCGGCCGATGCTGCCATAGCCGATGATGCCCACCGTCTGGCCGCGTAACGGTCGGCCCGCCAAAGCGAGCCGGTTTGGCCATTGCTGGGTCTCCTTGTATTGGAGCACCTGCGGCATGCGATGCGCCAGCATCAGGGTGGCGCAGGAAACATACTGCGCAATCGGCACACCGTGCGTGCCGCTCGCCGTGGTCACCGGGATCGAGGTCTGCTGGATCGGATGGCCGGCCAGCTGGTTCGACCCGGCCGAGAGCAGCTGGACCCAGCGAAGACTGCTCCACGCCGCCAGATTCTGCGGCACCTGTTCGGTCACCAATATCTCCACGCCGGACCCGTCGAGCTGGTCGACGGCACTGGCGTTTTGCTCGACGAGTTCGAGACCCGGCCGGAGCGCCTGCAGCGCCGCGCGCTGGGCTTCCGAAAACTTGAAAACCGTGTTCAGGAGCAGCTTCATGGCTCAGGTGCGTTCACCGGAATTTGAGCTGAAGGAGAATTTGGCCAGAATCTCGGGCGTGAGTTTCACCCCCAGGCCCGGTGCGCTGGGCAGGCCGACCGTGCCTTCGCTGACCAAGAACGGGTCGAGCAGGATGGCGTCCTGCATCGATTTGGCCGCCAGGACATGCTCGAGCCAGTCGACGGAGTGGGTGGCGGCGGCGAGATGCCATGAGGCCGCCAGCGAGGGTCCCATGGACGCCCCCGTGTGGATCGCCGTGCTCAGGTTGAAAGCCTCGGCGTGATGGATGACGCGGACGGTTTCCTGCAGGCCGCCGACGAACCCGAGGTCGGGCTGGATCACATGGACCGCTTGGCGCGTAATGAGCGGATGGAACTGGTCGAGACCGCACAGACTCTCGCCGCCGGCGATCGGGATGCGGGAGCGGGCCCGCAGCTCGCAGTAGCCGTCGATATTGGTGTAAGCGAGCGGCTCCTCGTAGAAGCGCAGCCGGTGCGGCGCCAGCGTCTCGGCGATGGCCACCGCCTCACTCACCGGGATCGGATTGGGCACGCCGCCCTGGTGCCCGTCGATCGCCAGATCCATCGCCGAGCCGAACTCGCGCCGAAGGCGGGCAAAGACGCCTTCCAGCACCGTCAACTTCTCCGCAAACCCGAATTGCACCGGCTCCAACCGGGACTGGCGGTCGGTGGCAGGCGGTGGCAGCTTGAAGAGGCCCGTGGAAAGCTTGGCGGCGCGGTAGCCCCGCTGGGCATAGAAATCGATTTTCCTCACGGTGTCCTCCACCGGCCACAGGGCGGGGCCACCCGAGGCATAAACCGGGATGCGGTCGCGCACCTTGCCGCCCAGCAACTGGTAGACCGGCACGCCCAGCGCCTTGCCCTTGAGGTCCCACAGGGCGAGCTCGATGCCGCTGATGACACTCCGCCCCGCTCCGGAGCGGGCCCACCAGACCGAGTCGTCGCACAGGGCGCGGGTGGTTTCCAAAATCTGCAACGGATCGCGCCCAAGGAGCACCGGCTCGAAATACGCCACCATGGCGGGCACCGCATCGGGAGCGAAGTAGCCCCAGGTGCACTCCCCCAGCCCGTCGACGTTTGCGTCCGTCTCCAAGCGGATGATGGCAGTCGAGTGCGCCGAATTGGGAAACGAGGGATCGTCAACCCAGTTGCTCGTCAACAGATGCGTCCGAACCGCCGTGATTTTCATGCGCGGTGCCGGTTCATGGTCGCACAATCCGCAGCAGCGGCTCACCCCGGACCAGTCGGGCAATATTGCCGGCGATGGCGCGCCAGCGGTAGGCCATGGTCTCGGTCGTCGGCTTGTGCGGCGTCATGATGATGTTGTCCAACTCGTGAAACGGGAGTCTGGCCGGACGCTGGTTCTGCCCGGCGGCCGCGGGATACTGATACCACACATCCAGCCCCGCCCCGGAGATGCGCCTGGTGCGCAGCGCGTCGTAAAGGGCCTGCTCGTTGATGACCGCACCGCGCCCCACGTTGATGATGAAAGCCGTGGACTTCATCAGGGCGAACTCGCGCGCGGAGATGAGATCAATCGTGCCGGCGGCCGCAGGAATCGCCACGACGACAAAGTCCGCCTGCGGGAGATGTTTGGGCAGCTCATCCAGACCGCCCAGATGCCGCAGGCCCGGAGCCACCCGTTCGCCCGACGGCCGGCGGGTGAGCACTGTCACCTCCATGCCGAGGAAACGCCCCCAGCGGACCAACGCCTGGCCGATCTGGCCGGCCCCAAGCACGAGCAAATGTTGGCCGATCATCTCCGGCAAGTAGGGTCGCTCCGGCACCCAGTCACCTTTGCGTAGTGCGGTATCGAGCTGGAACAGACTCTTGTGAAGGGCGAGCATGTGCATGAACGCTTGCTCCGCGACCCCCCGTTCGTGGCCGTAGACATTGCAGACCGTGCAACCGGCGGGAACGCTCGGGAAATCAATGCCATCGACGCCGGCTCCGGTGGAATGGATCAGACGCAGCGGCGCACCAGCGACGGGCTGCCAAGCCGGCCGGTAGGCACCGGACACAAACACATCAGTGTCAGCCAGGAGCGCGGCCATCGCCGCATCATCCTGTCCGCCGTAGGGCACGAGCTCATGTGGCACCGCCAGCTGCGCGCCTAGCTCGGAGGCAAACTGGCGCAAAACGACTATTTTCAAAGGGCGGGCGCTCATGGCAAATCAGTCGAACAAGGCTTCGCCCGGAGCGAGGTGCTGGCGGCAGACCTCGCGGTCAAGTTCGACGCCGAGACCCGGCGCATCAGTCAGCACGACCTGACCGTTTTGAAAGAGCGGCACGTCGCGACGGACAAAGGAGCCGATCCAGGGTGTCTCGATGAAATGATACTCGAGTCCGAGGAAGTTGCGCGAGGCGACGCCGACGTGCGCGGCGGCAATGGTCGCCAGCGCACCACCGTTGCCATGGAAGGCAACCGGCAGATGGTTCAATTCGGCGAAGTCCGCGATGCGTCGGAGTTCGTGCATGCCGCCGCAAAACATCACATCCGGATGCAGGATATCACAGGCGCCCGCATCGACGAAGAGGCGGAATTGCTCGGCAATGAACATCTCCCCGATGCAGATGGGCACCGATGTCTTGGCCCGCACCTGGGCACAGGAGTCCGGGTTGGTGATCGGCACTGGATCCTCGAGCCAAAGCAGGTTCAAGGGCTGCAGCCGGTCCAGCAGGCGGATCACATCCGGCACGTTATACTGCATGTGGCAGTCCACGCAGATCTCGAAATCCGGCCCCACCGCCTCCCGCACGGCGGAAAGCCGCTCGACGATGCGGTTCATCTGTTCAAGTGACAGACTCCGATTCCACACATCGCGGACGCATTCCGGCGCCATGAAATCGATGTCGAATTTCATCTGGGTGAAACCACTGGCGACCGTCTCACGGGCCATGGTGCGCCAGGCTCCGAGGTCCGTCACGTCGTCCGGGGAGCTGCGATCAAGATAGACCTTGGCCTGTTCGCGAAACTTGCCGCCGAGCAGATTGTAAGCGGGCGTCTTGAGGGCCTTGCCGATCAGGTCACAGAGCGCGATGTCGACCCCGCTCGCCGCCCACACCACAGGGCCCCAGGGCGTCGCGGTGGGCGAGCACATGCTGACGGCGATGATGTTGTTTTTCCCCATCGGACCGCGTGGCACACCCGCAGGATTCGGCGCCTGCGTGCCGTAAAGTAGCTCCGATACGATCGAGTTGGCGGCGAAAGGATCCCGCCCAACGAAATACTCACGCATGTAGGCGAGGCCTTGGCGCACGCCCATGAAGTCGTCGACTTCACCGAGCCCGTAAATGCCGGCATCGGTGTCAACGCGCACGACGACCTTGGCGATCTTCGCGGTGCCACCGCCGACGCCATGATTGCGCGGCCCCCAGAGCCGCATCATTCGGATATCCGTGATTTTCATAAGCAGAGCGAAACCACCACCGCACCGGACCCAGAAAAAAGGACCGAGGACATCGCCCCGGTCCCGGAAGCAACTCCACTCCCGGGGTGAACCGGAAGTGGAGGGCGATTACGAATGCGATCGGACTAGAACTTGTAACTCGTGGAGAACTGGAAGGTGCGGGGCGGGCTCAGGTCGGCGAAGAGCGGGGTCTGCGCGCCAAGGGCGAAGGCCTTGTCGAGCACGTTTTCAATGTTGAGCCGGAAGGTCCATTTCTTGCTGTATTGATACGAGACAAACATATTGGCGTTCCACACGGACTCGAGGACGATCGGAGCAGGCGTCACCCCGATCGGGTAGACATAGGAGCTGCCTTGAGTAACGAAGGAATTGCCGCCCGTCTTGCTCGCCCCGCCACCGATGCTGAAACCCTTGAGGGAGCCCTCGGCGAAGTTATAGCGGGTGAAGAAGCTATACAGGCTGTCGTAGGTGTTGTTGAGCTTGACGCCATTCTGATCCTTGACGGTGCCCTTGTAGGCCGTGGCGATGAGCTGCCAGTTGGCATTCGGGGCCAGGCTGATGGTGGCATCCCAACCCTTCTGAAGTTGCAAACCGGTCGGGGCGAAGTAGCCAATCCCCGTGACTGGACTGAGACCGCTCTGCAGCACAGCGACGTTCGTCAAACTCATGTCGTAAAACGACAAGGTTCCGGAAATCTTGCCACCCATGAGGGCCGTCTTGATGCCATACTCCTTGCCCTTGCCCAATTGCGCGGCAAGCAGCAGGCCGTTGATGTCGCGAGTGTTGCTGTTGGCCTGCGGGGCGAAGGTGGTGGAATCGAGGGCGAAGAGCGCGATCTCCTTGGTGACATTGACCACGATGCCGTAGCGGTGGAGGTTTTCCTCGAAGTTGACGATGCGCGTGCCGCCGGCGCTGGCGCGGGCGATGACCGCCGGGACGTCGTTGATCTGCAGCGTGGCGTAGCTCAAGCCGGCGAGGAGAATCAGGCGATCCTTGATGACTTCAGCCTGATGCTGGTAATAGTAGGTTGAGCGGCGGTTGTTCGTCCAACTGCCCACGGCGGACGGAGAACCGTAGGACTCATAGGTGGGCACCACGACCGAATCCAAACCTGGATTCGAAATCGAGAAAGCCTGCCGGCCGTTCGTGCTGAAGAGCGGGGCCGTGATCGCACCGGTGGTCGCACCGTTCGCATTGATGAAGGAGGCGCGGTTATATTCGTCGGTAAGGGTAAAACCCGCCGCGCTCTGATGGGCGACCGAACCGGTCTCGTAGTTGCCAAGGAAGTCCTGATTCACCACCCAGTTGTCAAAACGCTGATAATTCCGGCGGGCGAAAAGGGTGAAGGTGTTTGCCTGGAGATCGAGGCCGAACGGCAGGAGATTCGTGCCATGGCGTTGGTAATAGAGGTGCGACAGGGTCGTCTTGGACTCCCAGTTATCGGACAGGCGCTGGAGAATGGCGATGCGCTGGCGTGTCTGCTTGTGATTTTCCATGATGCCCTTCGGATAGTAGCCTTCGTCGCGCCCACCCCCCGTGTAGATCTTGCCATCGGGGAGGATGAAATTCTGCCCGCCCGCAATGCTGTCGACGTCGACGTAGTCGAGCGCGAAGCGGACCGTCGTGTTCTTCAAGTTGAATTGCAGCGTGGGATGCACGGCGATGCGATCGTCCGTCACGTTTTTCAGGTAGTGGTCGCCACCTTGAAAGGCGGCCGCAACCCGGTAACTGACCCTAACGTCCCCGAGACTGCCGATCGGACCGGTCAAATCGAGTTCCGTGCGGTATTCGCCATAATCCTTGAAGGAGAACTTCACTTGTTGCAGACTGTAAGGCAGCGGTTTCTTCGTGGATTTGAGGACGATGCCGCCAAGGGGGGCATTGGCGTAGAGCACGCCGGCCGGACCGCGCATGACTTCGTAGGCGTCAATGTTCACATTGTCGCTGTAGGGAACGTTCTCGATGGCGTCGTCCATGTAGGCATTCCCCGTTCGAGCGCCGCGCAACCGGATGGACTCACCGCGGTAGAACTGGGAGGCACCGGCATACAGGAGCACGTCGGACGTCTTGGTCGCACCGATGTCGTCGATTAGATCGCGCGTGATCACTGTCACCGACTGGGGAATCTTCATGAGTGACTGCTGCGTCTTGAAACCCGTCGCCGCATTGTTGGCGACATAACCCTTGTCTTGGGTGGTCGTCACTTCGAACTTCGACAGGTTCAACACCGGCTCCTTGGCCGGGGCCGCCGGTTCGGCTGTAGTTTGGGCAAAGGCTGAAGCAGAGGCAGCGAAGATCGCTGCACACGCTACCAACATCCGCGTCAATTTGGCGGCATTCGGATTCATCGTGATCATTAGGGGTAACTTGGGTTTAAGGTTACGGACAGACTGACAATTTGTATACAAGCATATACGCAATGTATTATGTCAACAGTAAATACGTTTAGCCCAGAGATTCACTTAGAGTAACGAGGCTGTGCCCCTTCCCGCTTCATTGCTCACATAGACAAAAGCAATATCTCATAGACCTCCATCCTCAGACCCTGGAAACCAGGGCTGGTGTGAGGCCCACAATAAAGTGTCGGCACAATAATTTCATGCCGGTTTAGGGTATCAAACGGGCAATCATCATGTTTGCCTCTGGCGATCGTTGATAATCTCAAACAGACGTGATGCCTGCACAACTCTCATAGATAGTCTGCGAGATTCCGTCAGCCCGCGTTACTGGGTCTAACAAAATACGGCTCAATGACGCAATCGGAGCAATTCTTGGGCTTTGATCCGATAGCAGCTCGCCGTCCGGTGCTTGAGTTTGTCCTCGCCCCCCAAGCAATACACGTATTCGCCGCTCCGCATCAAGCGTGTCATCGCCGCGTAAGGGAGCGGAGTGGCCGGCGTATAACTATTCGTGATGACGTCATAAATGAAGGCCTGGTCGACGAACCCTTCGGTGACTCCTTGATATCCACCGGCCAGATAAATGTGCCGGTCATCCAGCGCAACGGCGGCATGACCGCGGACCGCCCGGGGTAGCGCACCCAACTGACGCCACTTATTCGTCTGAGGCGAAAAGGCGTATGCCTCAGTCAGGTTAACGGCGGTTTTGGTCTGAGCGTCCCACCGATAGCCCCCGAAGACGAACAGTTCGCCCGCCACGGTTACCGAGGCCGCCGAACCCAACGCCGGACCGGGATAATCCGGCAGAGCCCGCCACTCGCCGGTTGGGATGTTCCAAGCAAGGGCCTGCCGGTGCAATCCCTGCGAGTTGGCGGCATCGTCGGTGCCACCCACGACGATAAGTTCATCCCCGACCCGCCCTCCAGCGGAAAGCACAGCCGGCCGGTTCAATCCACGGTTTTTATCCTCGGTCACAGAAGTTCCGACCACGCGCACACTGCCCTGAAACAATGCCGTGCCCGTTGTGCCCCCGGCAATGATCAGGCCGCTTGAGTCCACATCGGCCACCGCATACGCTAGGGGTTGACCAAGCGACGGCAGCGAACTCCAGCGCAGACTGGTGAGATCCAAGCGATGCACGGTGCGGAGCCACCGCTTTTCCCCGCCCTCCCAATTCGTCCCGCCGACCACAACAATCGCATCAGGAAGTGCCCCGCAGATGAAGCCACCGTTGGGCTCGGGCATCGCCTTCAATTCCTGCCAAGGGCGCTCTCCGGCCCGGAGGCAGGCGGACAACAACGGGAGCGCCAGCATGGCGACCCACTTGCAACAGATATGATCAGGCACGCTCACTTGTTGGCGTAGAAGCTAAGCCGTTCCTCGTCGATTTCCACACCCAAGCCAGGAACTTTCGGGACCGTGGCAAAGCCGTCTTTGATTTCGATCGAGCGCACAAACAGTTGGTCCCGGAACGGGTTTTCCACGTGGTCGAGCTCCAGCATCGGCGTCTCCGTTGTGCGACCCCAGGAAGCATCGGGCAGCAGCGACAGAAAGTGAACCGAGGCTGCAATCACAAGGCCGCCGGCCCAGCAATGCGGCATGCATTGGATACCCCACAGCCGCGCCATGTCGGCCACGAACAGACACTCGCCGATTCCGCCCGCGATACAGACGTCCGGCTGCACGATCGCCATGACCCGCCGGGTGATCGCTTCCTTGAACTGTGCGCGGGAGGTGAGTCCCTCGCAGGCGGCGATCGGGATGTCCAGCTTGCTGGTCAGCACTTCGTAGCCCGCATAGCCCGGGGAACTTTGCGGCAACGGTTCTTCAAACCAGTAAAAGTCCTGCTGTTCCAGTTCGCGCCCCATTTTCATCGCGGTGCCCAGGGAATACGCGCCATTGCCATCCGCCATCAGCTTGACGTCGGGACCGACGGCCTTGCGCACGGCCTTGATCGCCAGCAGGTCGTCCTTGATGGTCTGTCCGCCGATGCGCATCTTCATGGCGCGAAAGCCCCGCCCGAGCAGCTCCGTCGCCTCCCGCGGGTAATAGTCAGCCGGGTTTTCGCCCTCGATGTAGTTCATCGCGGAAGCGTAGGCGGGCACGCGTTCCCGCAACCGCCCGCCGTAGAGTTCGGCCACCGGCAATTTCAGGGCTTTGCCGCGCAAGTCATCGAGTGCGATGTCCAATCCGCCCAGCGCCAGGCCATTGCCAAAATTCTGTCCCCACAGCTCCCGCCATAAGGGGCGGTGGGCCACGGGATCGCGTCCAATCAGGATCGGCGCGTATTGCTCTTCAATCAGGGCGCGCACGTCGGCAAACGCCACGGCCTCACCCCAGCCGGCAATGCCCTCATCAGTCTCGATCTTGATGATCAGGGTCGTGCGGATCCGGTAGTAAAAGTTCGCCGGGCCGGTGGGACGTGACATCGGATGCTTGAGAAGAAACGTTTTGACCGCGGTTATTTTCATGGGAGTTGAATGGTTGTGGTTTGGGCAGAGGTTGAATAGAAGGGTGATTCAGGCCGGCCGAATGGTTGCTGCCTCAGGTCAAGTCCGTGGCAATCGTATCCGGATAGCGCATTTTGATTCCGTTTTCCCCGGTCACGCCGATGACTTCGGAACCGAGGAGGTGGAAGCGGGTGTCAGCCAGACCGGTTGGAAGTTCCCCGACCACCTGTGTCTGCCCCGATTGGGGATTCACGCTGATGATCTGGGTTAGGAATTTGTCAGTGTAGCCACCAAACACTACCAGCCGGTTACCCATGACCAATCCGCAGGCCCCCCGGAAGGCAAACGGCAGACGTCCAAGGGTCGACCACTGGTCACGTCGGGGATCATAGGCGATAATGTCGTCGAGATTGCGCACCTTGCCAGCATCAGGTGTGCAACCACCCACGACGATCACCTTGCCGGCCACGGCGCCGACCGAAGCCGTGAACCGCGCCGGGCCAGGCATGGGGGCGCGATCCTGCCAGGTTTCGCCCGGCTTGGCGGCCCACACGGTGCTCGTGACGGAAGCAAAATCACTACCCGTTCCGGTGAGCCCGCCCATCAGATAGATGGTGCCGTCCAGCACGGCCGCCGCCGAAGAGCGGCGGGGCGCGGGCAGTGTCATCCGTTGGACCGCACTCCATGCCCCCCGTTGGTAACATTGAACTGAGGACTGCGCCACGCCGTCGGATCCGCCCCCGAGAATATAGAAGGCCTCGTCCACCGCCACCGCTGCCGCATCACCCCACGGTTGGGGCAGAGGCGCCAGCGGCTGCCAAGTATTTGCCAGCGCATCATAGGCGTCGACGCGTTTGTCCCAAAATTTCTTATCGCCGACCCAGTAGGTGCCGCCCGCCACCATTAGTTTACCGCCCACCACACCCACCGCGCAGCCGGCCCGTGGCAAAGCGAGTTGCGCGCGTAGTTTCCAATTCACCAATTTTGGAGGAGTCATGTTTGAATCGTCGGGGTTAGGATCCGTTTTTCTTTTTCTCGGCCATGTTCAGCCCCACTTTGACCAGCCAGAGGAACAGTGCGCACAGGATGGCGCCGAATCCCGCGAAGGTCAGGATGAAGTTGACGCCGATTTTCGCGTCGCGCAAGGCACCGGCCCCGTAAATCGCCAGACCTCCACTGACCGCGGCGCAAAGATTGGACATCCCCAGGGCGGTGGCGCGATAGCGCGAATCAACAGTCAGGCAGATGATCGGCATCAAGTTAGCTCCCGCGACACCCATGGCCAGCCCCCACAGGCTCAGACTCAGGAGGGTAAAGGCCAGCATCGGAAACCAACCCGTCAGAAAGAACGCCGGGACCGCGCACATGATGGCCACCGCCGGAAGAATGATCCGCGCGTGCGGGTTGGTCTGGCTGAGACGGTCGGACCAGTGGCCGCCGGCCAGCAACCCGACCGTTTGCGAAAAATAAAGGAACCCGAGCGCGGAAAATCCCGCCGCGCCCTGCCCCATAGCGAACTGTTCCCTCATCTGCGTCGGCATCCAGCCGATGATCATCCAACTGACCGCACCCTGCACCAGCGAGAAGGCCATCATGGCATAGAAGGGTCCCGGCCGGGCCAGGCTCAGCAAGGTCTCCCCAAGCCGGATGCTCGGCAGTGCACCGCCGCCTGGTGTCACGCCCAAGCCCTCGCGCGGCGGATCGCGCAGGGTGAAGCAGAGCAACACGCCAAGCGCGAGGTTGGGCACGCCGATGATGGCATAGGCATGGCTCCAACTGTATTCCGCCGCCAGCCAGCCGCCGACGCCGCCCAGAGCCGAGCCGGCGACCATCCCGGTAACATGGATACCCGCCGCCAAGGCGCGAGTCGGCCCGCGGTGAAAGTCGATGATCAGCGCGACAGCGGCGGGAATGTAGCAGGCCTGGCTCAAACCCAGCAGGGTGCGCAGGACGATAAACTGCTCGAAAGTCTTCACATAGGCAGTGAGCAGCGTGATCGCCGACCACGCAAACAGGCTGACGATGATCACGAGGCGGCGGCTGAAACGATCCGCCACATAGCCGCCAAACGGGCTGGCAAAGGCGTAGACCCACAGGAACCCCGAGGTAAGCAGCCCGAACTGCGCGTCGCTCATCGGAATTTCCTCCAGGATCGAACCGCGCATCGTCGTCAGCATCGTGCGCGTGAGATAATTGGAGCCGGCCGCCAGCCAGAGCACCGCCACCGCCGTCCAAGCCGCGACTATCAGCGGCGACGCGGTGGATGCGGTATTCGCGGTTTGTGTGGGAGTGGTCATGGCGATGTGAGGGTGTGGCGGTCAGTAACCCAACCGTTTGTTAGCCTGGTTGAGCAAAGGCTCACCCCGATGAAAGCGGCGGAGGTTCTCGGTAAACAGCCGGATCATGGCCTGCCAAAACCCCTCAAACGCGCCCGCCAGGTGCGGGGTCATGATGAGGTTTGGCACATCGTAGAAAAAATGTTCCGAAGGCGGCGGTTCCTGATCGTAGCAGTCCACCGCGGCGCCGGCAACCCGGCCTGAGACCAATGCATCCGCGAGTGCTCGCTCGGTCACAATTCCGCCCCGCGAGATGATGATGATCCGCAACCCGGGCCGGGCGAGGGCCAACTCCGCCGCTCCGATCATGCCGAGCGTCCGCGGCGTGAGCGGCACCGCCACGACGAGCACGTCGCACAACGGCAGCATTTCCCGCACCTGCTCGGGTTTGAACCAGCGCTCCGGCAGGCTACCCTCGCGGTCGCCGGTGCCGGGCCAGATATTGTAACCTTCGTCGCGTTTACCGGCGGGGTCGAGCGCCAGAATCTTCATGCCGAGAGCGTGCAGTTGGCGCGCGCATTCACGGCCGATGCTGCCGTAACCGAGTATACCGGCGGTCTGACCGCGCAACACGGAAGCACGCAACGCCCAGCGATCCGCCGGCCAGTGCCGGCTGGCCTGAGCCGCCCCGAGCTGCGGCAGATTATGCACGAGCATCAGCAGGGTGCCGGTGACATATTGGGCGATCGGCACCCCGTGGAGCCCGCTGG
>JANNDM010000113.1:0-21167 GCA_031387725.1 Verrucomicrobiota bacterium
CCCTCGTCTACTGCGCTGAGTCGCGTTCGCTCGCCGCACTTGAAGTGCTGGCCAACATCAGGGATCCCCGGGCCCACTTCGCCCTGCCTTGGGTGACCATTCCTGCTGAGCTGTCCGCCGATTTGATCGAGATACCGGCGAAGCTGCCCGAAAACTGTCAGGCCAATCCCTATTCGCGCGAAACCCAGTGTTTCGGGAGCGAATGGGTCCAGACCCGGCGCAGTGTGGCCCTCCGCGTGCCAAGCTCGGTCATCACCGGCGAGTTCAACTACCTGCTCAATCCCGCCCATCCGCAATTTGCCAAGGTAAAGATCGGCAAACCCGAGCCGTTTTCCTTCGATCCGCGCCTCCAACGCGGCGCACACCGGCGTTGACTACACCCCCGCGTCCGCTTCCGTGACGACATGATCGCTCCTTCACCCACGCCCGCGATGTGCGTGCTGCTCGCCTTCAACACGAGCAACCAGCTGGCCGTGCGTCAGACGGGACTGAATATCGGCCCGGCTTTTGTCGGCGCCGACGAGCCGACGGCGACGGCCCGGCTGGAGGCTGATTTCCCGGAGCACACGCCGCCCGCGGAATACTTCACCGCCACCGGCCACGGTCCCGCCTGGCGCGTGTTCTTCACCCAGGTGGCCGGCGAGCCGAAAGACCCCGAGGTGGGTTTCAAGACCTTGGAACAACTGGAGGCCACCCGGTCCGCCTTGGCCCCCTCCCTCGCCGCCGTGCTGGACCAGCTGGAGCCGCACCTCATGGCGATCCCCTATCTGCACCTCGGCGAGAGCGATTACATCTACAAGTTCCGGGTCGAGCGGGACCGCAACCGCGACATCTACCAGCAGGATGAGTCCGCCCGGGCGCTCTACCAAAGCCGCCTGTGCGAAGCCATCAAGACGCTCGCCCGCACCAACGAGCGTTCCGCCACGGCCCCGGCGCGACTGGATTTCGGCGCGGTGCGCTACGTCATACCCAGTCATTTCGGTTTTTGCCTCGGAGTGAAGAACGCGATTGAGCGCGCCTACGAGACTCTCGCCGAGAATCCCGGCAAGCGCGTCTTCATGTTGAGCGAGCTGATCCACAATCCGTTTGTGAACGAGGACCTGCTGCGCCGTGGACTGCGTTTCCTCCAGACCGACAAGGGGCACCCGTTTGACGCCAGTGGCGCGATCGCCCTCGCCGGCGGCGCGAAACCCTTGCTCTGGGACACGCTGACCGGCGAGGATATTGTCATCATCCCCGCCTTTGGCGCGACCGACGAGGACAAGAAGAAGCTCGTCCGCAAAGGCATCCGGGTCGCGCAATTCGACGCCACCTGCATGCTGGTGGAGAAAGTCTGGAAGGCGGCGCGGGCCTTCGGCCGCGAGGGGTTCACCGTGGTCATCCACGGCAAGAGCGAGCACGAGGAGACCAAGGCCACTTTCTCCAACACCCGGCGCCATGCACCCTCGATCATCATCCGCAATCTGGAGGAAGCGCGGTTGCTGGGGGATTACATCGCCACCCCCAGTGAGGAGAAGCGCACGGGAATGCTGGCCCGCTTCGCCGGCCTGCACACCCCGGAGTTCGACCCGGTCCGGCACCTGGACCGCATCGCCGTCGTCAACCAGACCACGCTGCTCATGAATGAGACCGCCGCGATCATCGACTACTTCAAATCCGTCTTCGTGGCAAAATATGGGGAGAGCGAGGGCCCGGTCCATGTCGGCGGCGCGGGAAAGAAAGATACGCTTTGCTATGCCACTCAGGTCAACCAGGACGCACTCCAGCGGGCACTGGCGGAGCCGCTCGACGCCGCCTTCATCATTGGCGGCAAGAACAGTTCGAACACCTACCAGCTCTACCGACTCTGCGAGCAGAAGCTGGGCCACCGGGCTTTTTTCATCCAGTCCGAGGCCAACATCCGGTCCCGGGACGAGATTGAGCACTACGTATTCCCGGCCGGCGGTGGAGGCAAGGGTGGTCATACGGAAGTTCACCCGCTTTGGCCCCAGGACGATTCGCCGAAACAGGTGCTAATCACCGGGGGCGCTTCCTGCCCGGACGGGCTCGTGCAGCAGGTCGTGACCCGGATCAACTCCTTCTTCCCGCCCTCCCGCCTGCACCGTATCGAAAAGGTGCTGGCCGGCCTGGAGGGGCCTAAAACCTGTAGCTGACGCCGCCGCGGACACCGACCGAGCTGCCCAAGTCAACATGCGCCGTGCGGCTGCCCAGGGTCTGGTCGTAGCTCGTGAATTTTTGGGCGCTGACGCCGCCAAAAAATCCGGCGCGTTCATTGATCGCCAGTTCCAGGTTCACGTCCGCATAGTAACCGCCGACAAATTTATTGGCCGTGCTCTGCTCCGGGTCAGCCGTCTTGATCAAGACATCTGGCAGGTTTGGCACCACGAAAGACTCGACCGCACTGTAGGTGCTGCCGGCATAGGCTCCGGCCACGCCGAAGCTGGCGGTCACGCCGATCCGCTCGGTGAGCTGGGCGCGCAGGCTGGGTCCAATTCGCATGAGGAAATAGGCGCCCTTGACCTGCCAGTTGCCAGTAACGTTGGCGCCGTGGAGGCTATCAGAGGAGGTGGACGCACCCGCGACGGGCAGCGCACTGAGTGGTATCGTGGTCTCCTTGGCGATCGGATAGACGTTTCCATCCGTGCCGAGGAAATCGGTAAAGGCGGTCCCCGTATCATACGGTGCCGCCGGCGCGCCCAGACCGTTCAGGGAATAGAAATCGGTGTTGGCGTGCAGCGTGGATGTAACGGACCCGCTGGTCTTGTTGTTGATCCCGTTCAGCGCCATGCCGGCCGTGAAACCCCATTCCACCCGTGAGGAGATTTTGCCGATGACGCGGTTGAATTCGAACTCCACCCCGCCCGAGGGGCCGCTGTCCTTCTGGGCGGTGCCACCCTCACTGTTGGCGCTATAAATACTGAAACCGATGCGCCCATTGCCGGTCACCTGGTCGGCCGTGCTGTAAGACCAGTTCCGCGTAAGGCCGGAAGTGAAACTGAGGTAATCGCCCGTCTGCACCGTGGAAGTGGTGCCATCGGCCGCGGTCACGGTAAGAGTTGTCGGATAACGGCCACCGGGGGGGGTGATCTGGTTACCGCTAGCGTCCAGTTCGATGGGACGAGGGGCATCTTGGGCGACCCGGCCGTTATTATAACTCCGGGTGACGGCGCCGGCCGAGGCCGGTTCCGGAGCCGAAACATTGGCCCCGACCGTGCCCAAATTGCCATAGCTGACCTTTCCGGCGGAACTCAGAAGGTGAAAACCCACGGATACGTGGTTTTTCGGCACATAAATCCGGGTGGAATCCGCCATGAGTCTCTGCAACCGCTCCTCCTCGGAGGAACTGGTCTGCGCGGTGAGCAAAGCCGGCAACGCGAGAAGAGACAGGGTGGCGATTGATTTAAGCGAACGAAGCGACATGAAGAAAATTTGATAGGGCCGGGGCGAGGACTTGGAAAGGTCAATCGGGTGAAGGTTCCACCTCCCTCACGCCTTCTCTTTGGCCTCAGCCTGGATCATGCCAGCCTTGATCATGCCCTTCTTGAGATCCTCGGCCTTTTGCTCCAGCTCAGTTTCCTTTTCCTGCTGGGCCTGCATCTTTTCGAATAGGGCGGTCTCGCTCTGATTGAGGAATTCCTCGCGCTCCTGCTGAGCGGCACGCTGCTCCTTAATGGACGCTTCCTGTCGGTCGAGTTCCTCTTTGAGCTTGGTCAGCGCGGCGATTTCCTCAGCACTGCCAGTGTCGCCACCCCCTTGCGCCGGTTTCTCCTTGCGGATGGCGTCGATCACTTTCTCGCGGGCCTGCAAAAGTGCCTCCGTCTCCGCCAAGGAGCGGTCGCGCTCGGCCAGCTTGTTTTCAGCCTCAGCGAGGGCCATCTCCCGCTCGGCGGCCTTGGCTTCGAGGGCGCGCAGCGCTTTTTCCAGAGACTCGACTTGGGAACCGCTCAGCGGGACCCGATCGCCGCCCCAGGGCGGGCGGGACTGGGACATGATCGCATCGATCGATTTGCGGGCGGCGGCGGTGGCCTGGGAGGCCTCCTGCGCGCGTTGCAGCGGGCTGGGCCGGCGCGGCAGAACGAGCGGCTTGATGCCGCCGGGCCGGGCAGGAAACTTGATGTTACCCGGCGGAGGGAAGGAAGGGCCGCCCAGGGCTGACTGCGGGGGCGGCGGAAAAGTCGGGGCCGGCCCCGTTGGGAGCGGGGTGGCGGAGGGTGGCGCCGCAGGAAACGGCGCCCCGGGAGGAGTTGGCGTCGGCTGATCCACAGATGGTAGGTAGACAGATCAACCCTTGCCAAACAACCGGGAAAAAAGGCCACCCTTTTTCTGCTCGCCGGACGAAGCGGAGACCGCCGCCTGCTTGGCGCCAACCTTCACGGCCGCCGCAGTCAATTTCACCGCGATGGCTTCACGGGCAGGATCGTTGATCACGACAAAGTAGCGCTCATAGGTGCCGCCATCCTGCAAATGCTTTTCGAGATCGGTCTTCTGGTCCTTAAACCAATCCAGCGCAGCGAGGAGTGTCGTGCGCAGGCCGGCCTCCAATTTTTCCACCTGCTCCTTGGTCAAAGCCTTGGCCGCGGAGGCGTCCGACGGGCTGAGTTTGGCGCCGTAGGCCTTGGCCAACCCGAGTTGCTCGGGCCGCGGCAGGCCGGCGGGGATCAGGCCGATGGCCTCCGCCAGATGCAGGCCGGTGAAACCTTTGCGGAAAGGCAGGAATTGGCCGATGCCGACCTCGTCCCCCTGGGTCAGGGCATTCAGGGCATTGCGGAAATCTCCCCCGAGCACCACCCGGGTGGCCATCTGCTGTCCGAGATTGGCAAATTCGCCGATGGTCTTGACGCCTTCCGACGCACAGACGATGCGCGTGCCTTCACTGAAATTCGCCAGCGCCATCGGATAGGACGCGGGAATGTTGAGTCGGCCCAGGGTTTTGAGGATGGGATTGTCCTTGGCCGCCGTCTCCTCGACTTGCGCAACCATGTCCCCAAACGGATCGTCGAAAGCCAGGGTCTCCTTGAGGATACCGATGAGATGATCCGCTTTCTCGGCTTTGCCGGCTATTTCGGGCATCATCAAAAGCTCGTCATACCCGAATTCGATGTATTTTGACGGCTTCTCATCATCTCCGGCATGAGGCCACTCCAGCGTGTCCAGATTTTGCGCGAGGCTGGTCAGTGAAGTGTCCGCCATGATGGAATTGCGGAACTTTTTGCGAATATCATCCCATTCGGTGCTGGTGAACTTGGCCATGGTATAGATTGGTTGCGGTGAAATCAGGCGGGCGGGGCGTTCTCGATGATCTCGGTGGCGAGCTTCATGTAATCGTTGGCGACGCTGTCCTCCTCGTTGCCCTCCGTGCCGACCAGAAAAACGGGCAAGCCGAGGGTGACGGCGCGCCGCACGACCATGGCATCGCGGATCTGGGTGGTGCAAATCTTTGCGGCCGGGGCGCAGCCACGCTTCTGGGTCTTGAATTGGTTCAATCGAAGCTGCATGCGCATCTTCGGCACTTCGATATCCGTGTTGGTCTTGATGGAATTGAAAACGATGCCGTAGATCTGCGACGCCGGGCCCATGGCGGTGGTGCGGAAACTCGCCGAGGACTGCTGGAAGCGGAGAAGTTTTTCCACCAGGAGCGTGAAGCCGATGAGGCTCAGCGCATCGGGGTTGGAGGGCACGTAGATTTCGCCAGCGCAATAAACGCCGTTTTGCGAGGCGCGCAGCACATTGGGCGGACAATCGAACAGGATGAAGTCGTAGTTGCTCTCAATCTCGGCGAGTTGCTCCTGGAAAATGACGTAGGAAGGGCGTTTCGGGTCGGGCTTGTAGTCACCCTCCAGATCCACCAAGTTAAACGTGGTCGGAACCAGATCGAGGCCGGGCAGGAGTTTCTCGCCGTCCTTGCCCTCGACCACGTCCTTGATGATGCAATCCTTCAGCCGCGCTGTGCCCGGATCGAAAATTGAATACACTGAACCCGTGCCGGTGGCGTTGATCTTATTCCAGCGATCCAGCTTCATCAGCCAGATGCTCGCGTTGGACTGGGTGTCAAAATCCATCAACAGCACCCGCATGCCGCGACGGGCCAGGCTGGCAGCCGTATTTACGATTAGCGAGGTCTTGCCGACACCGCCCTTGTAGTTGAGGAAGGCTATCTTGCGTGCCATTGGTGAATTGATATCAAGCAGGCAGGACCATGGCACACCTGCCGCGATGGGCGCCAGTTAAAAATCCGATGAACTTAGAGATTTCGCCCGCCCGCGTTTTCGGCCTAACTCGGTTTATGAGTGAATCTTGCCTGCAGGAGAAATTTGCCCCGACCAGCATCTGTTTTGGGTGTGGCCCGGCCAATGCCAAGGGGCTCCGCATCCGCAGCTTTGCCCAAGGCGATCAGGTCACCGCCACCTGGCAACCCGAACCTCACCATGAGGCCTTCCCCGGCATGCTCAATGGGGGCATCATCGGCTCCCTGCTGGACTGCCACTGCAACTGGACGGCCGCCTGGCACCTGATGCAACGCAACCAGCTTACTCAGCCGCCGTGCACTGTCACCGCCGAATACGCCATCAAGCTTCTTCGCCCTACCCCGACCAACGGCCCGGTCGAGTTGACTGCCAGGGTGGTCGAATCCTCGGCCGACCGCGCCACGATCGAGGGCACCTTAACCGCCGCCGGCAAACCACGGGCAACCTGCCGGGGCACGTTCGTGGCGGTGACCGCCGGGCATCCCGCTTATCACCGCTGGTAAACTGCCACTCGTTGCCCAAACGTCACCTAAGATACACGGGGATGTCACTGTGGTTTGGCATGCTGGGGACATGCCGCCTCTTGCCCATATACTCGCCGTTGACGACGAACCAGAGCTGACCGACCTCATGCATTTCCACTTGGTGCGCGCCGGGTATCAGGTAACCACCGCCGCGAATGGCTGGGAAGCCATCCACGCCGTCCGGGCCAACCGGCCAGACATCATCCTGCTTGATCTGATGTTGCCCGATCTGGACGGTTTTGGAGTCTGTGAAATCTTGCGACGAGACCCCGCGACTGCGCTCATTCCAATCATCATCGTCTCCGCGTGGGCTTCGACCGATTCTCGAAATCTGGGCCTTGAACTCGGTGCGTTGGACTACATCACCAAGCCCTTCAGTCCGCAGGAGCTGGTCGAGCGCGTGAACCACCTGCTTCACGCGCGCATCGGTTGAATGCTGAAACATTCCCGTATCTGATCGCGGGATTTCCCAATTGGAATTGGGACACCGCCCGGCCAGCCCCGCAGCAGCGGGGCTGTGTTAGCCGCACGTGGATTCCCCGAAGCTTGCTCCGGGGAGTAGCGCTGGCGAAAGGGCGGCGTTCAATTGCTTCAGTTGCTTTCAATTCCAAATTCGATCGGCACCGTCATCCGGAAAGACACGGCCTTGCCATTGCGCCGGCCGGCCTCGAAGCGCCATTTTTTCACGGCCCGCACGGCCGGCTCCGCAAATTCCCGCCGGGAACAGCGGATCGCATCTGCCCGGACCACCCGGCCCTCGGGATTCACCTCGAATTCGACCATCACGAGGCCACCCACACCGGCTTGCCGCAGGGCCGCGGGATAATCCGGCGGCAGTTGCATCTTGGCATTGGGCACGTGGTCTAATTCGCCGGGCAGGAAAATACCCCGCTCTCCCAGTGTCACTTGACCGCTCTCACCCATAGAACCGGGTCCAAAGTGCTTCGGGGCAATCATCAGGTCCTTCGCGGGGAACTTGGACCGCTCATCAGCTGGTAGGATGATGTCAGCCTTGGTGGGTGGCGTCAGCGGCTCGTCAATCTCCAGCGGCGTTGGACCGCCCGCCAACTCTCGCACGGCGACCTCCCAATCTCGTTTCGTTGTCTCCTCCGGGGCTGGTGGAACAGGATCAACTTGGCGTGGAACCGTTGGTGTCAATGGTAGCTCAATCAACCGCCGAGGGTAGGTTCCCTCCGGCACTAGCCAGAACAACGCGACGTGAACGGCCGCGGCAAGCGATGCAGACAGCAGATATTTAGGGGTGATCATGTGTGCCTCCAAACCCTTTCACGGATGCACCGCTCATTTATTAGAACGCCGTTGCCTTATCCCGCCCGGGGCTCGAAATCACCCGCATGTAAGTGACCGACCTCGCATTAAATCAATGGCTCGGCATCGTGGCCGCGCCAAAGGGGGCCGGCCATTTGCTGGAGATGCCCTTTACACCGCAACTGCACAATCACCTCGGCACGATGCATGCGGCGGCGCAATTCGCCCTCGCCGAGGCGGCCAGTGCCGAGTGCCTCCAGCGGCATTTCGGCGCAGCGGTTGGCGCGGTGTTCGCCGTCGTGCGCGGGGTGGAGGTGAAATACCGCAAACCGGCCACCACCGAATTGCTGGCCTTTGGCACCCCCACTGAAGATACGCTGGCCCAGCTCATCCCGGAGCTGACCACGCGAGGACGATTCAGCGCCGTTATCCTGATTGATCTCAAAGACCGCACCGGCACGCTGACGCTCCATGCCAAGTTTGACTGGTTCATCTCCCGCCTCGCGCCCTCCGTCGCGTAGGACCGGTCTGATGGTGCTGGGTTTTCTGCTTGGCCACGTGCCCGGCACGGCGGCCATGCCGGATTACGTTCGCGAGGCACTGGGAATATTCAGCCCCGAGGTGCCGGCCGGATGGGCCTACACTCTAACCACGGTGCGGAATGATGATGAGCGGTCTTCCGCCCGCTTTGATCCCGCCAAGCCGCCGGCCGAGCAATGGACTCTGCTGGATTTAAACGGGCGGATTCCCTCGGCAAATGAAGCCGCCCGATACGCCCGGGCCCGCGCCGGCGGAAACAGCGCAGCCCCACAGGGCAATTTCCAGAAAGCCGACATTGAGCCAGCGAGTGTCGAGCTGCTGCGTGAAGATGCCGACCGGGGCGAATTTCGCTGCACTTTCCGCGCCGAGGCGACCGGAGCCAATAAAATGCTCGGACACCTGGCTCTGCGCCTTACCGTCGCCAAACAGCAGCCGCACGTGGAGAAATTCGCTCTGGAGCTGACCGCCCCCTACTCGCCCGTGCTGGGAGTAAAGATGCGCGAATTGCTGGTGCAAATGAGCTTTAGCAAACCCACGGCTGGAGGGCCCAGCTTGCCTGCGAGCAACACCTCGCATTTCGCCGGCCGGATTTTTCTTATCAGCGTGGAAGAAAACCTCACGGTAACTTACACGAACTTCGTTCGCCCGGAGTGAGGAGGATAACGCCTCGCCGAGGAGCTATCCCGTTGACTTTGTGCCGTAATCCTTTGGCTTGGGGTCTGTTGCAATCTCTCACGTGAAAAGCCTCCCGTTTCGCTGGCAACTGATCCTGTTCATCCTGCTGACCTGCGGAGTGACACTGTCCCTCGCGTTTGCTGGATTCTACCTCTACGACGTCCGTCAGTTCAACAGTGAGGTTCAATCCCGGCTCGAAAAGACCCAGTCGCTGATGATTGAAAACCTGGTGCCGTTGCTTGAGCAGAACCCCAAGGCGACCGACTTGCAGTTGAAGTCCCTTGGCGTCGACGCGCAGATCGCCGCGGCGGCCGTCTATTCCTCCGAGGGCAAAATCCTCTCCCGCTACGTCCGCGCCGGTGTCACTGAAGTCATCCCACCACTCCCCCGGATAACTCGTTTCCTTGATATCAGCGACCGGGGGGTGCTTTGGACTCCGATCAGTTCTGGCGCACGTTCCTTTGGCACGCTTTACCTGAAGGCAGAATTGAGCGATGCCGACCGCGGCCGCTTGGTGAACCTGCTGCGCGGCTCCGCGATTGTCTTCTTCGTCTCCGCCCTGCTGGCCGCGGCCATGGCCTGGCGCTTTCAAGGCCGCATCACCGCACCCATCACCGAACTCGCCCGAGTTTCCACCTCGGTGCAACGCACCCGCGATTACAACGCCCGGGTGCAGACCACGGCCAGCGGCGAGATTGGCGAGTTGATTGACTCATTCAATGCCATGTTGGATACCATCCAGTCCAACACCTCCGAATTGGAGCGCGCCCGGGTGGCCGCCGAGGATGCCCACGAGAAGATCACCCAGGCGCACGACCAGTTGGAAGAGGCTAATCGCACCCTGGAGGCCCGCGTCGACGACCGCACCCGCCTGCTGGCCAAAGCCGTGAAGGATGCGGAGGAGGCCAGCAAGGCCAAGAGCAGCTTTCTCGCGAAGATGAGCCATGAGCTCCGCACGCCGCTCAACGCCATCATCGGCTACAGCGAAATCATGAGGGAGGACGCCGCGGATGACGGCGAGACCGCCCGGGCCGAGGACCTCGACAAGGTGCTCAATGCCGCCCGCCACCTGCTCGGCCTGATCAATGATGTGCTCGACATCTCCAAGATTGAGGCCGGCAAGATGGAGCTCTACCTCGAGACCTTCGATCTCCCCAAGCTCATCACCGAGGTCATCGCCACCGCTGCTCCCCTCGTTTCCAAGAAAGGCAACACCCTCGCCATCGACTGTCCGGCTGACATCGGTTCCATGCACGCCGACGCCACCAAGCTGCGCCAGATGCTGCTCAACCTCCTCAGCAACGCCAGTAAGTTTTCGGAAAAGGGCACGGTCACCCTCAAGGCGGTCCGCCTTATCGAGGAGGAGGCGGATTACATGGAACTCTCCGTCGTCGACACCGGTATCGGCATGACCCCGGAACAACTCACCCGGCTTTTCCAAGCCTTCAGTCAGGCGGACGCGTCAACCACCAGCAAGTATGGCGGCACTGGCCTCGGCCTCGCGATCTCCAAGCAGTTCGCCCAAATGATGCAGGGCGACATAACCGTCACCAGCACCCCGGGGGTCGGCTCCACCTTCACCATCCGCATGCCCGCCAAGGTGCTTTCGACCCAGCCCAAGGTCGTGAACCAGGCCAGCCACAAGCTCACCCGCTCCCCTTTCTCCAGCCAGAATCGGCCCAAAATCCTGGTGATCGACGACGACAAGGATATCCGGTCCGTCATCGCCGAGGTGCTCAGCATGAGTGGCTATGATGTGGTCGAGGCTGCCTCCGGCCAGCAGGGGCTTGACCACGTCAGCCGCTTCACGCCCAATCTCATCCTGCTTGATGTCCTGATGCCTGGCATCGATGGCTGGACCGTGCTGACCAAGTTTCAGGACAATCCCAAGCTGGCCGACGTCCCCATCATCGTCCTCTGCGCCGCGGGCGAAGTGGAAATGGCCATTGCCCTCGGCGCCGCCAATGTGCTGCTCAAGCCCGTCGATGCGAGCCGCCTCACGGCCGAGATCGCCACCCAGCTCAGTCCCCTGCCCAAATGTTACGTGCTGCACGTGGAGGACGACGCCGATTCGCGGAACCTCATCACCCGCCACCTCGAGCGCGAAGGCTGGCACTCGCGCTCCGCCATCAACGGCAAAACCGCCCTGCGCATGCTCCGGCAGCGCATGCCTTCCATGATTGTCCTCGATCTGAAAATGCCGGGCATGAGCGGCATGGAATTCCTCGAGGAACTCACGCAGAACCCCACGTGGGCCAAGATCCCCGTGGTCGTTGTCACGTCGATGGATATCACCCAGGAGATGCGCAATATCCTCACTTCCCGCACGCTCGATATTCTGCGCAAAGGCCAGTTCACTCGGGAGCAGCTCACCGCCATCATGCGCCCGGCCGTCGAAGCCTGTGCGCTTGCCCAAGCGTAACTTCTGTTTTATCTCATCCCTCCTGCCATGCCAAAATTACTTCTCGTCGAAGACAACGAAATGAACCGGGACATGCTCTCCCGTCGCCTGGAGAAACGCGGTTATACGCTCGTGCTCGCCATTGACGGCGGCCAGGGAGTCGCCATGGCCAAGAGCGAGCTGCCCGATTTGATCCTCATGGACATGAGTCTGCCGGTCATGGACGGCTGGGAAGCCACCCAGCTGGTAAAAGCCGACCCGGCCACCAAGGGCATCCCGGTCATCGCCCTGACCGCTCACGCCATGGAAAGTGACCGCCAGAAGGCCCTCGATGCCGGCTGTGATGACTTTGACACCAAACCGGTCGAGCTCGCCCGACTTCTCATCAAGATTGAAGAACTACTGAAGAAATTCCCGCCCAAGGCATGAGCGACTCCGGTTCCAGCTCCACCGGGGCCAAAGCTCCCCCGCAAACACTCACGCCTTTTCTGCAGGCGTTGAAAACGGGCGACCTGGAGACTCTTTCCAAGCTCCGGCACGCCTTGCGCACCCCGCTCAACCAGATCATCGGTTACAGCGAGATGCTCATGGAGTCGGCGGAGGAGAACAATGCCCAGAGCATCCTCCCCGACCTCAAGCGCATTCATTCCTCCGGTGGCCAGCTGCTGGCGGTGATCAACGATGCCCTCGCCCCTTGGAAGATCGAGATGGGTAAAATCGACTTCCCCGGCATGCGCCAGGCCATGCGTGCTCCTCTGGCCAACGTCGTCGCACTGGCCGAAGTCTGCCTCGGAAAATCCCGCGCCAGCGGGCACGAGGGACTGGTCAAGGACCTCGAGAAAATCCTCATGGCCGCACAGAACCTCGACAAGCTCTTCCAGAGCGAGGCCTATTCCGAGGAACTCATCGTCGGTCGACTGCTTGCCCCCAGTCCCGGGGAAGGCACAGCCGACCCCGGTCCGCTGGCGGCAGTCACCCCACCGGCCCTGAGCCCGGAGGATTTCGGCCTGTCGTCCCAGCCCATGCCCGCCGCCAGGATACTTACGGTCGACGACGACCCGATGAACCGCGACATGCTCTCGCGTCGCCTGGAAAAACTTGGCTATGATGTCACAGATGCCGGCACCGGCCGCGAGGCGCTGCAGAAGCTGAAGGACGGAAATTTCGACCTGGTATTGCTCGATATCCTTATGCCCGATCTGGACGGCTTTCAAACCCTGGAGTTCATGAAGGCCGACCCACGCTTGCGCCATGTCCCCGTCATTATGCTCACCGCACTTGATGATGTCGCCAGCACGGTGCGCTGCATCGAGGCCGGAGCCGAGGATTACGTGCCCAAGCCTTTTAATCCGACTTTGCTCCGCGCCCGCATCACGGCGTCGCTCGAGAAAAAGCGTCTGCGGGACCAGGAACAGGCCTTCCTCGCGCAGCTGCAGATCGAGCGCTCCAAGTCCGAGCGGCTCCTCCTCAATGTGCTGCCCAAGGCCATCGCCGAGCGCCTCAAGGCCGGCCAGCGCACCATTGTCGACAGCTTTATCGACTCCACGGTCTTGTTCGCGGACATTGTCGGCTTCACGCGGATCGCCTCCCGCCAGTCGCCCCACCGCACCGTGCAGTTGCTGAATGAGCTGTTCTCCGGTTTTGACCGCATTGCCGAGCAGCACGAGTTGGAGAAAGTGAAGACCATTGGTGACGCCTATATGCTCGCCAGCGGTGTGCCCGTGATGCGCCCCGACCATGCCGAGGCCTGCGCCGATGCCGCGTTCGAGTTCATCGAGGCGGTCCGGGTCTTCAACCGCCGCCACCAGCTCGACTGGGCCATTCGCGTTGGCATGAACAGTGGTCCGGTCGTGGCCGGCATCATCGGCACCAAGAAGTTTTCCTACGACCTCTGGGGCGACACGGTGAACATCGCCAGCCGCATGGAATCCCATGGCCAGCCGGGCAAGATCCAGGTTTCCGAGGCGACCAAGAAGCTGATCGACGACAAATATGAGTTCACCCCTGTCGGTATCATTGACATCAAGAACTCCTCGCCGATGCCCACCTATTTGCTGGGCAGAAAAGAGGGAAAAAAATAGCCGCTACTTTTTCGCCGTCCACTTGAAGACCATCGTGGACAGGCCCGGCAGGGTCAGGTTCAGCGACTGCTCATAACCGTCGGCCAGCGCCGTCGTAGTTTTTTTTCCGCCGTGGTTGCCGAAGCCGGTGCCGCCGTAATAGGTCGAGTTCGTGTTCAGCACTTCCTTCCAGTGGCCGGCGTGGGGCACCCCGACGGTGTAACGCGTGCGGGTCATCGGCGTGAAGTTGCCCACCACGAGGTAGGCGGTCATCTGCGCCTCATCCCTCCGCAGAAAGCTGATGACGCTGTGATCCCCGTCGTTGCAGTTCACCCAACGGAAGGCCGTGGAACGAAAATCAGTCGCGCTCAGCACGGGGTCGCCGGTGTAGAGCTTGTTCAGGTCGCGCACCAGTGCGCGCAGCCCCTCGTGCTCCGGTTCCAGCAACAGCTGCCAATCAAGGTTCGTATCGTGGTTCCACTCCCCCCGTTGGCCAAACTCGCTGCCCATGAAGAGCAGCTTCTTGCCCGGATACATCCAGATGTAGCCGTAGAGTGACCGGAGGTTGGCCGCTTTCTCTGCGACGGAACTCGCGGCCATTTTGCCCAGCATCGAGGCTTTCAGATGCACGACCTCGTCGTGTGAGTAAACCGAGATGAAATTCTCCGAATACTGGTAAACCATGCCGAAGGTCAGCTTGTCGTGCATCCACTTGCGGTGGATCGGATCCTTTTGGAAATAGGCCAGCGTGTCGTGCATCATGCCCATGTTCCATTTGTAGTCGAAGCCCAGCCCTCCGTCCTTCGTCGGCCGGCTCACCATCGGGAACGCGGTGGATTCCTCGGCGATCATAATCGACCCGGGGTAATACTGGTGCACGAGGTCGTTCACCGTCCGCAGGAAGGCGATGGCCTCGAGATTCTCGCGCCCGCCGTAGCGGTTGGGAACCCACTCGCCGGCCTTGCGGGAGTAATCCAGGTAGAGCATCGAGGCGACCGCGTCCACCCGCAGGCCGTCGATGTGGTAGCGCTCCATCCAGGAAAGCGCGCTGGCGATCAGGAAACACCGCACCTCGTGCCGGCCGTAGTTGAAGATCAACGTGCCCCAGTCCATGTGCGCGCCCAGCCGTGGGTCGGCGTGCTCGTAAAGGTGCGTGCCGTCGAATTGGGCCAGGGCGAAGGCGTCCCGGGGAAAATGTGCCGGCACCCAGTCCACGATGATGCCGATGCCGCGCTGGTGCAGGTGGTCGACGAAGAACTGGAAATCCTCGGGCGTGCCCCAGCGGTGCGTCGGGGCGAAGAAGCCCGTCACTTGATAGCCCCACGAACCCGTGAAGGGAAATTCGGTCACGGGCAGCACCTCGATGTGCGTGAAGCCCAGGTCGCTCACGTAGTCCGCCAGCAGCGGCGCCAGTTCGCGGTAGTTGTAGGGCCGGTTCGCCTCGGCGAGGTTGCGTTTCCATGACCCCAGATGCACTTCGTAGATCGAGATCGGCCGGTCCAGCTGCCCCGCCTGCGCCGTGCGCTGCGCCATCCATTTGGCGTCGCCCCACGGGTGGCGGGTCGTGTCGCAGACTATCGCGGCATTGTTGGGCGGCGCCTCGAAATACGTGCCATAGGGATCGGTTTTCAGCCGCCTGTGTCCCTGTTGGTCCCAGATGGCGAATTTGTAGAGTTCCCCCTGGCCGACCCCGGGCACGAACAGTTCCCAGACACCCGAGCCCCCGAGCGGCCGCATCGGGTGGTAGCGCGCATCCCAGTTGTTGAAATTGCCCACCAGCGACACCCGCGAGGCCGCCGGCGCCCACACCGCGAACGCCACCCCGGGCACGTCGCCCATCTTGCGCTCGTGGGCGCCGAGTTTCTCGTAGATGCGGTGCTCGTTGCCCTCGTTGAAGAGATAGAGATCTTGTTCCGAGAGCGAAGGCAGGAACGAATAGGCGTTGTGCACCTGATGGATGTCACCCCACGAGGTTTCATACCGCAGCTGGTAACGAAAAACTTCCTTGCCCGGCAGGAACAGTTCAAAAAAACCTTCCGCGGCAATCAGCGTCATCGGGTGGGACGGCGCCCCGGGGGCATCGAGCTCCACGACCGCACAGTTGACCGCCGCGCGCACAAAAGACCGCACCACCACCCCCGCCTTGCCCTTGTGCGTCAACGGGTGCATCCCGAGCCAGCCATGCGGGTCGGCCTGATGATTGCCCAAAAAGGCATTCAGCTCTTTGGCAGGTATGATCACAGCTTGATGGATTCACACTGCATGCCCGATTTCCGGCGTCTAGCTGAAAGCGCAGGGAACAATGCCGCCGGCGACGGGTTATCATTGGGAAATCTATTGCCCCCGTCCCTTTCGCCCGCCACTTCAGCACCATGTCATATGCCCGCCACCTCTCTGCCTTGCTCGGCCCCTTGTGCCTGCTGGTCAGCCTGGCGCGCGCCCAGCCGGCGCAACTGCAGATAACGGGCGACAAAACCGTCTACGACGAAGCGACCAAGGAAGCCCTGCTGACCGGCAACGCTCGGCTGGTCAACGGCGATACTGTTCTGACCGCCGACGCCATCCGCTACAACGCCGTCACGGGCAATGCGACGGCCGCTGGTCATTTCGTCCTCACTTCCGGTCGCCGCCGGCTGGTGGCTGACGAGGGCACCTACAACCTGTCCACTCGCGAGATCAACGTCCGTCATCTCCGCGTCGGCGAGTTTCCTGTTTATGTCTCCGGCGACACCGTCACCGGCACACTCGACGAACTGGTCTTCACCAACGCCACGGTCTTTTTCCGCGAGACCGCCGGTTACACGCCCTCCGTCAAAGCGCAGCACCTCACTTATGCCCGCGGCCGGATCGTCCGCGCCGAAGGCCTCAGCCTGGGCTTGCTCGGCGGGCATTACATTTCCCTGCCGCACTTCGAGCAGGCGCTCGACGTCAATTTCATCTCCTACCTCAGCGCCAGCCTCGGCTATCGGGGCAACCTTGGACTCTTTGCCGAAATCGGCCTGCACCTGCCTCTTGCCCCCGGCCTCCAGCTCGGTGCCGACATCGGCCTCTATTCCTCCCGCGGCGTCATGGTGGGTCCGTCGGGCACCTACGGCTCCGCGCACAGCGACATCCGTGGTTTCTTCCGTTCGGGCTATATCAGCGACAACGGCGACCGCAAAAGTGACGTCCTCGGCCGGCCGGTCCCGCGCGACCGTTCCTATTTCACCTGGGAGCACCGCCCGCGCGCCGGCGACCACTTCACCCTCGACGGCGAGTTCAATTACTGGAGCGACTCCGAGGTGCTCCGTGATTTCCGTCACCGGGAATTCGACCGCGTGCAGCAGCCCGACTCGTTTCTTGAAGCCGCTTACCGGGGCGACAACTACTCGCTCAACGCGTTCGCCCGGGTCCATCCCAACGACTACCACCGCGTCCCGGAGCGGCTCCCCGAAGTGCGCTTTGACCTGCTGCCTTCCCGCTTGGGTCGCGGCGTTTATCAGCGCGGCCACGCCAGCGCCGCGGTGCTGGAGTCCGATGCCTTCGGCCTTGATCCGGCCCTCCGCACCAACCGCCTCGATGCCTACTACGGCCTCGAGCGCCCCTTCCGCCCGACGCCGTGGTTCACCTTCACGCCGGTCGCCGGCGGCCGCGTGACACACTACACCGACGCCCTCGGCGGCAAAAGCGAATACACCCGCACGCTTGGCGAGGTGGGCTTCGACGCCCGCCTGCTCGCCAGCGGCACTTCCGACTACAAGAATCCGGTCTGGGAGGTCGACGGTCTGCGCCACCTCGTCGAGCCGCAGCTCTCCTACCGCTACGCACCCGAGGCCGCCAACGGCCGCGCCTATATCCCGCCCATCGACCGGCGCGTCTTCTCCACCTATCTCCAGCCGCTCTCCCTTGGCGACACGCGTCACCTCGACGACCTCACCACGCTCAACACCCTGCGACTCTCCCTCCTCAACACGCTCCAGACGCGCGACCGCAGCTACGGTTCCCGCAATCTCGCCACGCTCAACTTCGCCGCCGACTACCGCTTTGATGACGTCCCCGGTCGTCGCCGCCTGTCGGACATCTACACCGAAATCGCCCTGACCCCGGCACCGTGGTTGCGTTGGGCAATCTTTCACCGCTTGGATCCGCACGCGCCCAGCCAGCAGGAATTGAACACGGCGGTCGAAATCGTGGACCAGGAATGGTGGTCGCTGCGCCTCGCCACCCATTTCCTCAAAAGCAACTACGAGGAATACTACCTCGAATATCGCCAGCGCCTCAACGAGGTCTTCGATGTCACCGCCCTCTGGCGCTATGACGCCCGCTCCAGCCGCTTCAATGAGCAGAGCTACGGCGTGTGGCAGCGCCTCGGCCAGACCTGGGCCGTCAAGTATGAGGTCTCGTGGTTCAACGGCCCCCGCCGCGAAAGCTCCTTCGCCCTCAACCTCGAAGTCCAGCTGCTGAAGTTCTGAGCAAGACCCACGAAGCAACTTCCCGCGGATTTCACGGATCAATGCCGGATAAATTCATCGTTCATCCGCGCTCATCCGCGCTATCCGCGGAGAAGCGTTCCGTATGAACCCCAACATCGCCGCCAACCAGCAACGCCTGTTCCTCGCGTTCCTGGCCGAGTTGCGCCCGCATGTCCGCCGCGACAGCTCCCTGCCCCGCCGCATCAAGGAGCTTTTCGCCCGCCACCGCGCCATCGGCTCCCGTGACCGCAAGCTCTACCGCGAACTCGTTTACACCTACCTGCGCTACCTGCCATGGATTGACGGCCTCATGGACGTAGACGCCGCTGCTGCCGCCAAGATCACCGCCTGGCTTGCACCTGACGGAGCGCGGCAGCGCGGAGATGGTCAAACCGAGGGTTTGGCCCCGACGGCCGGTTCGGAGGCCGGAGGGGCGCGGAGCGCGGGTGCCCCCCGGGCGCGCGACAAGCAACTTATGCCGACCTCCGCCTACCGGGCCGCCCACTGCGGCGACTGGCCGGCGGTGCCCAACAGCCTTGCGGAGAAATCCGCCATTCTCAGCTCACTCGTGGGTGGAGCGCGGCCTCCGGACGCGCTTTCCTCAACCCGTCCGGAGACCGGGTTCCACCTTTTCGAACCCCAGGCTCTCCTGCCTGCTTGGTTTCAAGAGCACTGCCCCGCCGCATTCGAGTCGCCGCACCTCGACGCCCTGAACACCCGCGCCAACGTCTGGGTCCGCATCCAGTGCAACGACCGCAATCTCGTCCTCGACGAGTTCCGCGCGAAGAACTGGGCCTTCACCATTCCAGATGATTTTCCCGACGCCGTCTGCCTGCCACCCAACGCCGAGGTCGCCACCTCCGACGCCTACCGTCGCGGCTTTGTCGAGATCCAAGACCTTGGCTCGCAGATGGTCCTCGCCCATGCCCCGCTGCCTTTGACGGGCCGCTGGCTCGACGCCTGCGCCGGTGCCGGCGGAAAAACTCTCCAGCTCGCCCGGCTGCTCGGTGAGCGCGGTCAAGTCGATGCCACCGATATCCGCCCCGAGGTCCTCGAGGAACTCCGCGACCGGGGCCAGCGTGCGCGCTTGGCCAATTTTCGTATTACGAACATTCCCGACGGACTCTACGACGGCGTCCTCGTCGACGCCCCCTGCTCCGGCTCCGGCACCTGGCGCCGCCAGCCGCACCTCAAATGGTATGTGCGGCCCGAGACCATTGCCGCCTTTGCGAAGACCCAGTTGGAAATTCTGACCGCCAACGCCCCGCGCGTGAAACCCGGCGGCAACAAGTGCGGCAGCCTTGGCGGCCTGCTCATCTACGCCACCTGCTCGCTCAGTCATCACGAGAACCACGACGTCGTCGCGGCGTTCTTGGCGGCGCATCCCCCGTTCCTGGCCGAGCCTCCGGCCAAGAACCTGGGTGGCGAATTCGACGGCCTCGGTATGACCTTACTGCCTGGGACACTGAATACGGATGGGTTTTATGTGAGCATTCTCCGGAGACTATAGCCTGCTGCCTTCGCCTGTCGACGGAGTCGGCAGGACGAACCTCGGCGAAGCTCGGAGAGCGAAGCCTGGGCGGAGCACGAAATACTGACGGGTTCTATGTTTCCATACTTCGTAAACAATGACACCAGCCTCGCCGAAGCTCTTTGAGCGAAGGCGGGCCGGGCACGCACAACACAGATGGTATATTCACGCAGAACTCTCGGCCACCAGGCTCTTGATCCAACGAGACGCTCAAGTTGGTGGGCCGGGCTCCTACAAGAAGAGCGTAGTCATCGACCCGGCGAGCTACAAAGTCAGCGAATACGTCCCATGAAGAAGAAAGAGCCCAACCAGGCGACACAGACAACTCCGGGGCTTCGCCCCTTCGTGTCTGACTGATGGCGTTCGGCAAAGATAAGAATCCTGCTGAGGGCCAAAGGGCTGGCGCAAGTTGCTCGTTTTTCCGGTTGCAGGCCGCCCGGCGCGGCCCTCGACTGGCCCCGTGGTCGCCGAAGCCGAATATCGCATCAAACTGCCCGTCTTTGAGGGGCCGCTGGACCTGCTCCTCTTCCTGCTCCGGAAGAACGAGCTGGATATCTACGACATCCCGATCTCCACGGTCACCAAGCAATACCTCGAGGTCATCTACGCGCTGAAAGAGCTCCAGGTCGAGGTGGCGGGCGAGTTTTTCGTCATGGCGGCGACGCTCATGGAGATCAAAAGCCGGATGCTCTTGCCCAAGCACCAGCAGGCCATCGACCCCAACGCCGACGAAGACGACCTCGACCCGCGCTGGGAGCTCGTCCACCAGCTCCTCCAATACAAGAAGTTCAAGGAGGCCGCCGGCAACCTCGGCCAGATGTCCCTCGACGCCCAGAACATGCACGGGCGCGTCGGCTCGGCCTTCGCCCCCGCCTCGGAGCGCCCGCTAAAGCACGTCGATCGGATCGATCTGTGGAATTCCTTCAACCTCGTCCTCCGCCGTCTGGCCGAGAAGCTGGTGATCGGTGAGATCCACGCGGAGCAGGTGACCGTCGCCGACCAGATGGAATACATCCTCGACCGGCTCAAGACCCAGAGGTCCTTCGTGTTCTCCGCCCTCTTCCCCGGAAAGATCTCGCTGCGCCGGCTCGTGGCCACCTTTCTCGCCGTGCTCGAGCTGACCCGGTTGAAGAAGCTCGGCCTGGAGCAGACCGAGGCCTTCACCGACATCCTCTGCACTGCGGTGGACGAAAACCCGCTTGAAACTCCCGCCGACCCGACCACGGTGACAGCCCAAGATGAAGAAAGTCACCCGCCGCCGCAAAGCTAAGTCCGCCCACCTGCTGGGCCTCGGCCTCGACCACACGGACGGCCACAAGCGCCTGACCTCGGCCGAGCAGTTCACCATCGTCGGCGGCTCCGATGAGACCCACACCAAGATGACCGAGACCGTCATCAAGACCTTCGAGGAGCTGAAGACCCGCGGCAAGCCGCTCCAAGCCGTCGAGCCGCAGGAGCTGGCCGAGATTAT
>JANNDM010000134.1:0-1984 GCA_031387725.1 Verrucomicrobiota bacterium
GGCGTGCAGGCCAGCCTGCACACTTACGACGGCCGCGCGCCGGACGAGACGCTGGCGGTCGCCGAGTCGGCGGATGATGTGGCGGCGGTCATCGCTGAATTGGAGGACGAAATGCAGGAGGCGGCCAACAAGCTGGAATTCGAGCGCGCCGCGCTATTGCGGGACCAGATAAATTCGCTGAAGTCGGGCGACTACAAGCGGTCAACCAAGTCGGCTTCCTACCGGCAGAAGCCCGTGAAAGGGCGGAAGTGACTTTTCTGGTGACGGGGTGAGGGCACCCCGATGCTGCTCCGTTACTCCGGCAGCGAATCGTCACTCTCTTCGCTCTGACGGCATTCGTTCATGACGCGCAACCAGATTTCGCGCAGATCAAACAGGCGGGGCAGGGCATAGTCGCGATAGCGCAACGCCAGCGGCGTCGCAGCATCGGGCTGGCTGAGCCGAGCCAGAGTCAGATTGAGTTCGCGCAGCGCGCGTTTGAACAGGCACACGGCGAGTGTGTAGTCGCCCATCTCGAGGGCTTGGACGGCCTGGAGAGCCTGTTCATGGCCGCGATAGAGCAGAGCTTGGAGACTGATCCCGAGGGCAGCGGGCACGCGATCGGGTTGAACGGCGATGCGCTCCCAGTGGACCAGCAGGCTGACGTAGAGGGCGCGGGTGGAGATATAGACCGGGTTGCGATGGAGGGTGTAGGGATCCCAGATGCCGTCGAAGGTCTCCTCGGCCTCCGTCTCGTCGGATGCGTCGTCTTCCTTGGCGGTGTCCGCCATTTCCCAGCCCATCCGGCGGGCGGCCTCATCAACCCGATCTATGGCCGAGGGGATCTGATCGTAGTGCTTGATATATTCGTGAACAGCGGCTTCCTGCGCCCCCAGGTATTTCTGCCAATCCAGCTCGGTCCAGGCGAGTTCGCCGCGGTCTTCCCAGTCGTTATCGAACAACCCGTCGGAATCAGAATTGGTCATGTAATGATAAGCCTTGCGGCTTGCGCCCCGACAGTGCCGAGACTGCGTCGTCTGGCAAATAGAATTCGACGCCTAGCGGGAGGAGGTTGGTGTTGAATCGTGCCGGGTGCAGGCTTTCCTGACGGCATGTCGGAAGTGCATCATGCCACGGTTTATTTCACGGGGCGCGTGCAGGGAGTGGGTTTCCGCTACCAAGTCATGCAAGTCGCGCGGGGATATGAGGTGGCAGGATGGGTGCAAAACCTGGCCGACGGGCGGGTGCAGCTGGAGGTAGAGGGCACCGCGGGGGTAGTGGGTGAGTTTATCAGCGCCGTGCAGGAACGGCTGGAGGGTTTCATTCGCAAAACCGAGCAAACGGGCGCAACGCGGCCACCGCAATTCGCCGGTTTCAACATCCGATGAACACCCCGGCCGCGGATATTCCGGCGATGGAACTGCACGCCTTCGCTAAAAGCTACCGCCACGATTGGACCGGCGGGCGGAGCCATGCGGTGCAGGGACTTTCGCTGCGATTGGCGCCGGGGCAGGTGCTTGGGCTCCTCGGGCCCAACGGCTCCGGCAAGAGCACCACCCTCAAGGCCCTGGCCGGGTTGCTGGCGCCGACCGCCGGGGAATGCCGCGTTTTTGGCCATCGGGCGGGAAGTGATGAGGCCCGCGAACGGGTGGGCTATCTGCCCGAGTCGCCGCAGTTCGCGCCCCATCTGACCGGCCGTGAATTTCTGCTCTTCTGCGGCGGGTTGACTTCGCTCCCGGGCAGGTTGGTGGCGCCGCGCGTGACGGAGGTGCTGGCCTGGAGCGGACTCACCGCCGCGGCAGGGCAAAGGATGGCAACTTATTCCCGAGGCATGAAGCAACGCATCGGGCTGGCGCAGGCCATCCTGCATGACCCGGCGCTGGTCTTGTTGGATGAGCCCGGCAGCGGCCTTGATCCGCCGGGGCGGCTGGCACTCAACGTCCTGATCCGCGATCTCGCCATGCGCGGCAAGACGGTCGTCTACAGCTCGCACTTGCTCGATGAG
>JANNDM010000190.1:0-39349 GCA_031387725.1 Verrucomicrobiota bacterium
GATCGGAACGGGTGCCCTTCGCGAGAACGGTCGCGCGGTAGGCTTTGTATTGGAGATCTTCGAAGACGACGTTGAGGTCGACGTCGGTGAACTTGCCTTCGCCGAGTTCGGCGATGAGGGCGGCCTTGGCCTCCTCCTTGAGTTTCTTCACGTTGGCCGAGCGGACGTTTTTCTCGAAGCCAAAGATGGCGGCGGAAACGCGGTCAGCGGGGACGACGCGCTCGATGATGGCGCGGGCCTCGGGCGTGGCGCCGATGAGCTTGAACGTGGCCTTCGGTTTGCCGGCGAGGGAGACGAGCTCCTTGATCGCGGCGATGACCGGCTGGATGGACTCGTGGCCGAACGCGAGGGCCTCGACGAATTTCTCCTCGGAAATTTGATCCGCGGAGCCTTCGATCATCAGCATGTCTTTCGAGTTGCCGACGTAGATGAGGTCGAGCGACGAGGAATACATCTGCTCGATGGTCGGGTTGGCGACGAACTTGTCCTCGATCAGCGCGACGCGGACGCAGCCGATCGGCCCGTTCCACGGAATGTCGGAGATGGCGAGGGCGGCGCTGGCGCCGTTGACCATGGCGATATCGGAGTCGTTGATCAGGTCGGCCGACATGAGCTGGCCGATGATCTGCACCTCATTGAGGAAACCCTCGGGGAAGAGCGGGCGGCAGGGACGGTCGCAGAGGCGGGAGATGAGGATCTCGCGCTCGGAGGGACGGCCCTCGCGCTTGAAGTAGCCGCCGGGGAAGCGGCCGGCCGCGGCATACTTGTCGCGGTAGTCGCAGGTCAGCGGGAAGAAGTCCTGGCCGGGGCGCATGGTCTGCGCGGCGCAGGCGGTGACGAAGACGTTGGTCTCGCCGACGTTGACGTTGACGGCGCCGCCCGCGAGCTGGGCGATGGAACCGGTCGAGAACGTGAGGTTCAGGCCGGGAACGGTGACATTGTGTTTCTGATTCATGGTCTTTTCGGATGGTGCGCGGCGGCCGGCCGGATTGCCGGCGTCGCGCGGGGTCGGAGGTTTTTCCGTTTCGGCCCCCTCTGAATCAGCGGCGGAGAAATTTCGGATTACGGCTCCCGGGTGGTGGAGCGCGTTGACCGCAACGCGCTTTTTCCTGGCTCGAACGCGCTGGGGTCAGCGCGTTCCACCTGGGGGAGAAGTAAACGGAAACGTCTCGTGGGCTGGTTCGCGGGGGGTTGAACAAAAGGCGGCCCGTCGGTGGGCCGCCTTTGGTGAAAGCGGGTTACTTGCGCAGGCTGAGTTTCTGCAGCAGGTCGTTGTATTTGGCCAGGTCCTCGCTCTTGACGTAATCAAGAAGCTTGCGACGGCGGCTGGCCATTTGGAGAAGGCCGCGCCGGCTGTGGAAGTCCTTGCGATGCGTGCGCAGGTGCTCGGTCAAGTGATTGATCCGGGCGGTGAGCAGCGCGATCTGGACGTCGCTGGAGCCGGTGTCCTTCTCGTGGGTTTTGTATTGGGCGATTACTTCTGACTTAACGGGTTGTGACATGATTTGGGTGGTTGATGACGCGGTCTGGGGTTGAAGCCTTGCGGCTTCGTGCCACCCGTCCCGCAGTTGCGGGACCGGCGGCACCGTTAGTGTCCGGTTGCCCGGACTGACCGTGGTGGGAGTCTGCGACCAGCAGATTCTCACTAACGAAGCGGCCATTAACTAAACCGTGACCCCACCGTGCAAGCGTATTTTTGCAGAACCCCTAATGAGACGGATTGGCTCACCCCGACCGCAGCGCCAGACCCTTGATTTCGGCGCAGCCGGGGAGTTTCCGGAGTTTGGCCATGATGGAGTCGCGGTGCAGGAAGAGCTCATTGCGGACGACGCTGTGGGAGACGAGCACGACGAGCAGTTTCTTCTCCACCGTGAGCGGATGGGAGTAGGTGGCGTTGGCCACACCGACCAGCTCGGCCCATTTTTCCCGGATGCTGTGTTCGACCGAGTCGTGGCTGATGCGATATTTGACGAGCAGTTCGTCGATAACGCTGGTCAACTCGGTCGGCCGGCGTTTCTTCGAGCGGCTCTTGTCCTCGGGCAGGTCGCGCAGGCCGGCGATGAGGTTCTCCACCGCACGGCTGAATTCTTTCGGTTCGACTGACATCAGAAGGAATTAATCACGGATAACACGGATCGGCACGGATTATTTATGGCCACAATAAACACAAAAAACGAGAGGGCAGGCTAAACTCTTGAGGCGCCTATAGGCGCGCGGAACATTTTCGACAGCAGGCGCGACCCCTTGGTGTTTTTTGTGGCCAATCTGTTTTGCCTTCAAGTCGCCGTGGCTTGGCGGTCGTAGAGCGACTTGTAGAGCGCGTTACCGGCGTAGAGCGAGGCGTGGTCGCCCTGCGCGACAATTTTTCCGTCATCGAACACCAGGATCATCGAGGCATCGCGGATGGTGCTGAAGCGGTGGGCGATGATGAGCACGGTCTTGCCGACGACGAGTTTCCGCAGGGCGTCCTGCACGGCGGCCTCGCTGTCGGAGTCGAGCGCGCTGGTGGCCTCGTCGAGGATGAGGATAGGCGCGTGGCGGAGGAAGGCGCGGGCGATGGCGATGCGCTGCTTTTGTCCGCCGGAGAGCAGGGCGCCGCGCTCGCCGACGATGGTGTCGTAGCCTTGCGGCAGCTTCTCGATGAACTCGTGGGCGTGGGCGCTTTTCGCGGCGGCGAGGATTTCTTCGCGCGTGGCGGCGGCGGTGCCGAGGGCGAGGTTGTGGTAGATGGTGTCGTTGAAGAGGACGGGTTCCTGCGAGACAAGGGCGATGTTGCGGCGCAGGTCGGCGAGCTTCATCGAGCGCACGTCAATGCCATCGATGGTGACGGCGCCCGTGGCCGCCTCGAAGAAGCGCGGGACGAGGTTTGCGAAAGTGCTTTTGCCCGCGCCGCTCGGACCGACGAGGGCGCAGACGGTGCCGGCGGGAATGCTGGCACTGACTTTTTCCAGCGCCGCGGCTTGCCCGCCTGTGGCGGGTGAATCGCCGTAGGAGAAGGTGACATCCTGGAACACGACCTGGCCGCGTAGCTTGGTGACGGGCACGGGTTGGGCGGGGTCGGCGATGATCAAAGGCTCGTTGAGCACGGCCTCGAGGCGATCCACGGAGGCGGCGCCGCGGTTCAACTCGCTGTTGAGGTAGCCGATCTTCTTGATCGGTTCGTAGCAGAGATACAGGGCGGTGATGACGGCGAGAAAGGTGTCCCACTTGACGCCGGCCTGGTAAGCGAAGACCAGAGTGGCGGCGATGCCGAGCGAGGACAGAATCTCGATCGACGGGGTGAGCGCCTGCGCATACTTGACGATCTTCATCTGCGCGGTGACGAGCTTGGCGGTTGCTTCGCCGAAGCGGTCGATCTCGCGCGACTCGAGGCCGAAAGCGCGGACCTCGCGCGCGGCCGAGAGGTTTTCCAGAAAATGCGAGGAGACGTCGCCGAGCTGGCTCTGCATCTGGGCGGCGCGCTTGACGATCTTCTTGCCCACGTAATGCACCGGCAGGACCGTCAGCGGCACGACCGCGAGGCAGACCAGCACGAGCAGCGCCCCATCTGTGGTGAAAGCCTGCCAGAGGAGGAAGCCGAGCGCGCCGAGCAACTGCATGGGTTGCTTGACCCCGTCGTTGGCGAGGAGTGAGAGAGTGAACTGCAACTGGGCGGTGTCGGCCATGCCGCGCGAGATCAGGTCGCCGCTGGCCTTGCGCTGCAAAAAGGAGAGTGGCAGCCACTGGAGTTTCCGGAAGTAGTCGAGCCGGACGCCCTCCAGGATGCGCACGCCGGTCAGTTGCACATAATAGCTGTTCAAGTAACCGCTGACGGCGCGGAGCAGAAAGATCACCGGCACACTGGCGACGATCAACCAGACCGTGGACCCGGCCAGCGGCGGATCCTGGCGGTCGAAGATGGGCGGGAAGACATACTTGATGAGCACCGGCAGGCCCAGGCCGCTGGTTACGCCAAAGAGCAGGCCGTAGAAGATCGCGGCGAAGAGGGTGCTCCGGTTGGACCTGAGGTAGCGGAAATAGGGGCGAAAACGGGGGAGCATGAAGGTGGAAGACAGATGACAGAGGACGGAGGACAGAGGCCAGACGGAAAAGTTGCCGCCGAGCCGGGGGAATCAGTCTTTCGCGGCTCTCACATCCAGCGCATCCCGCAACCCGTCGCCGAGGAAGTTGAGCGAGAAGAGCGTCAGGGAAAATATGCCGCCGGGGAAGACGAGCAGCCACCAGAACTCCTCCATCTTCTCGGCGCCGTCCTTGATCAGGGTGCCCCACGAGCTCATCGGCGGCTGCACGCCGAGGCCGAGGAAGCTGAGGAAAGCCTCGAGCAACATCACGCCCGGGATGGTCAGGGTGGTGTAGACGATGATCGGGCCCAGCGCGTTGGGCAGCAGGTGGCGGAAGATGATCCGCCGGTGGCTGTAGCCCAGGGCGCGCGCCGCCTCGATGAATTCCATTTTCTTCAACGCCATGATCTGGCCGCGAACAATACGCGCCATCGTCAGCCATTCCACGGCGCCGATGGCGACGAAGAGCAGGATGATGTTCCGGCCGAAAAACACCATCAGCAGGATGACAAAGATCGTGAAGGGCAGCGCGTAGATGATGTCCACCAGGCGCATCATGACGGCATCAGCCTTGCCGCCGACATAGCCGGCGACAGCGCCATAGACGACGCCGATGGTCAGCGCGACGAAGGTGGCACAGAGCCCGACGCCGAGCGAGATGCGGCCGCCGTAGAGGAGGCGCACCAACAGGTCGCGACCGAGTGTGTCGGTGCCGAGCCAGTGTGCGGCCGAGGGGCCGGCGGCGCCGAGGTCGAGATTCTGCTCCTGGTAGGTGGCACGCAAAAACCACGGACCGGCGATGCACAGGACGGCGAGCACGAGGAGCGTGATACCGCCGATCACCGCCAGGCGATTCTGCCGGAGCCGGTGCCAGGCGTCGCGGCCGGGGGAATGACCGGACTCAATTTCGATCGAAGAATTTTTAGCCACGGATGACACGGATTAAGACGGATGCATCGGTGACGCCGTCATCCTGAGCGGTGCGAAGGCTCCAGTCATGCGGTGCGCGATGAGGGGCGGACAACGGGATGAGGATGTCGCCCCGCTCGGCACTTCGCTTCGCGCAGAATGACAGAAGGGAGTGATGGATTGGTTATCCCTGTTCACCCGTGAAAGCTGTGGGCAAAAAAACCTCATTCGAATTTCAGCTTCGGGTTGAGCCACACCTGAACGACGTCGGTCACGAGGTTGCACCCCACAAGCAGCCCGGCGTAGAGGATGACGGTGCCGAGCACGAGGGTGTAGTCGCGGTTGAAGGCGCTGTTGACGAACTCGCGCCCGAGGCCGGGGATTTGGAAGATGGTCTCGATGACAAACGAGCCGGTCAGGATTCCGGCGATGGCCGGGCCGAGGAAGGACACGACCGGGAGCAGGCCGCCGCGCAACGCGTGCCGCAGCACGACGCGGGTTTCCGATGCGCCCTTGGCCCGGGCGGTGCGGATGTAGTCCTGGTTGAGCACCTCCAGCATGCCGCCACGCGTCAACCGCATCAGGTAGGCGGCGTAGACCAAGCCCAGCGTGAGGGCCGGCAGGACGCGATCCGTCCAATCATACCAACCCGAGGCGTTGACCCAGCCGAGCTGGATGGCGAAGAAAAGCACCAGCAACGGGCCGAGCACGAAGGTGGGCACGCAGATGCCGAGCATGCCGACGGAGCTGGCGAGGTAATCGAGCCAGCTGTTCCGGCGGACGGCGGCCAGCACCCCGAGCGGCAGTCCGACCGCGAGAGCCACGGCCAGCGCGAGGCCGCCGAGTTCGAGCGACACGGGCAATTTGTCGCCGATGATCTCGTTGACCGTGCGGTTGGCGTATTTGAACGATGGGCCGAAATCGCCCTGGGCGACGCGGCCGAGGTAGTTGACGTATTGGCGCCAGAGCGGCTGGTCGAGGCCGTAGTGCGCCTCGAGATTTCTCATGATCTCCGGCGGGATGGCCTTTTCCGTCGTGAAGGGCCCGCCGGGAACGAATCGCACCATGAAGAATGTCGCCGTGGTGATGATGAAGAGGACCGGGATGGCTTGAAGCAGGCGGCGGGCGATAAAGCGAAACATGGCACCGGGACAATCCAGAATCCGGAATTCAGAAGCCAGAAGGAAAATGCGCCCGTGTCCGTCCGCCCGGTTATTTCGTTTCCAGCCACATGCCCTGATAGGGATGGATACTAAAGAGATTGGGGAATCGGCCCCGCACCGCCGGATGCACGAGGTGGCGGCTGGTTTCATGATACAGGGGGACAACGGGAATGTCCCGCAGCAGCACAGCTTCGGCTTCGCGGTAACGAGCCAGGCGCGTCGCCTCGTCGAGCGATTGTCCGGCGGAGAGGGCGAGGCGATCATACTCCGGCTGGGCGTAGCCGGTGGTGTTCTGGCCGTTGTCGCTAAGATAGAGGGTCAGGAAAGCGAAGGGATCGGGGTAGTCACCGAACCAGCTGGATCGGGCGAGCGAATATTCCTTCCGGATCCGTTCCTGGAAGAAGACTTTGCTGTCCTTGAGGCTGATGGCGACGGACACGCCAAGGTTTTTCCGCCAAAGCTGCTGCACGACCTCTGCGATTTCCCGGTGGATCTGGCTGGTGTTGGTGGCCAGTTCGACCGCCGGGAAACCCCGGCCCTCGGGATAGCCAGCGGCGGCCAGCAACCGGCGGGCCTCGGCCGGATCAAAGCGCAAAGCGGCTTCGTCCGGGCCGGCGTAACCGCCGACCGGCGGCACGAACGACCGCGCCGGCCGGATGCCGCTGGCCACCTGGCTGGCCACGATGCTCTCCCGGTCGAGCGCGAGCGAGAAGGCCCGGCGCACGCGCAGGTCGTCAAACGGCGGGCGGGTGACATTGAAGACGTAGGCGTAGGTGGCGAAAATCGGGGCGACGACCAGCGGGCCGGGCTGCTGCGACGCGTATTCGCGCAGTTTGCTGCCCGGGACATTTTCCGTGATATGCAGCTGGCCGGAGCGGAAGGCGCGTTCCTCGGTGTCGGCGTTTTCGATCGGATGGAAATGGATCTCGCTCAGCCGGACCCGGGCCGCATTCCAGTAATGCGGGTTGCGTTTCACGATGATGACCTGGCCGGGCTTCCACTCGGACAGGGTAAACGGACCGTTGCCGACCAGCCGGCCGGGCTTGGACCAGTCGGCGTAGGGCCGGTCGACGCCGCCGTATTTTTCCAGGGTGGCGCGATGCAGCGGATACCAGGCCCAGTTGCCCAGCAGGAAGAGAAAGTAGGGGGTGGGATGGGTCAGCTCGATGCGCAAGGTGTGCTCGTCCACGGCGCGGATCCCCACTGTCGAGATGTCCGGCGCGGCGGCCGCCGTGAATTCCTTGGCCCCGCGCACATCGTCGAAGTAATAGCGGAACGGCGAGCCCAGCCCGGGTGAGAGGATGCGCCGGGCGCTGAAGACGAAATCGTGGGCCGTGACCGCGTCGCCGTTGGACCACTTCGCGTTGGCGCGCAGATGAAACGTGTAGGTCAGCCCGTCGGGCGAGACCTCCCAGCGCTCGGCCACGCCCGGCACGGGGTGCAGGTCCGACGGGTCGTAGCCAACCAATCCCTCGCTCAGGGCCATGAAGACGTTGAAGTGGGACTGGAACTGCAGCAGCTGCGGGTCCAGGTCCTGCGGTTCCGTCGCGATCCCCTGATGAAGGATCTGCGCGCGGTTGCCCGACTCGACCATCGTCTCGCGCTTGGCGCAGCCGGCTCCCCCGAAGGCAACGCAGGCCAAGGCCGCAATCAGAAGACAGAATTGCGGGCGAGGCGTGGACACGGAGAGCATTGAAACGTCCGGCGCACGGTGAGGCAAAAGAAAACCCGGGCGTGGTGGGTGGGCGTCGATCTCCGCACCGACGCCTGTCGCCGATGTGGAAATCGGCGACCACCTATTCGGGCGTTATTTCAGGCTCGGTGAGATCCAGAACCCATGTCCAGTCGGTAGACCGTGCGCACAAACCCTTAGCGACAGGATTTTGCCGGATATAGTCCGCCTTGAGCTGATGTTCGCTTTTGTTGCGAAAACGATGGTCGAAGAAATTCTCCTGCCAGACAATGCCATGGGTGCGACGGTGCCAGGCTTTCCAGCGACCGACAACAACAGCCATTCTGGAGCCTGGCGGAAAGACTAGCAGGGCGTGCCAATGATCGGACATCAGAAGGAATAGATGACAGAACCACGAACCCTTCTCGTGATAATACGCGGCGGATTGAAGCAATGCTCCGGCGATTTTTGGTTCGGTCAGAACAAGCGTACTTTCCGGGTCAACTCTCGCGCGAATATGGAATACAGCGCCACTCTTCACCCAGGAAGGCACCGTATGATGCAGGCGATGAGTGGAATCGGTTGCCATAGTCGCTGGGGGTGGGCGTCGGTCTCCGCACCGACGCCAATCGCCGATGTGGAAATCGGCGACCACCTGTTTATTTCGCTTTCATCATCGCGTCGCGCTTCGCCTTGAACTCGTTGCCGGGCCTCCACTCGGGCCAGGTGTCGCCGTTGGCGATGCGCCAGCCGACTTGCAGGAGAAACACCGCGTCCTGCGCCGCGCCCTCGAAGGTCCAGTCGGGCTGCACCTCGTCGGTGACCTTGTGGTAGCGGTTGGCAATGTAATCGTTGAGGTTCTGGTCGGCGAAGTCCGCGGGCTGACCGATGAAGGTGCGGCCGTTCTTCGGGTAGTAGGAGGGCACACCGACCTTCGCGAACTCGAAGTGGTCGCTGCGGTAGTAAGAGCCGTTCTCCGGTCGCGCCTCGGGCTTCATCTCGCGGCCCTGGGCGGCGGCGACGGCGATGCCGATGTCGTCGATGGTCGAGGCGCCGAAGCCGATGGTCGCCATGTCGCTCGTCGGGCCAAACATGTTGGAGCCGTCGATGTTGATGTTCGCGAGCGTCTTGGCCAGCGGGTAGAGCGGATCCTGGGCGGCGTAGTAGCGCGAGCCGAGCAGGCCTTTTTCCTCGGCGGTGACAAAGAGGAAGACGAGACTGCGCTTCGGGCGCTGGTCGGCGGGCAGTTCGGTGAAGGCCCGCGCGAGCTCGAGCAGCTGCGCGACGCCGGAGGCGTTGTCGAGGGCGCCGTTGAAAATCTTGTCGTCCGGCAGGCGGTCGTCGCGGCCGAGGTGATCCCAATGGGCGGTGTAGATCACGTATTCGTCGCGCCGCTTCGGATCGGTGCCGGGCAGGAGGGCGACAACATTCTTGGAGGCGACGGGGCGGAGGAGGTTGGTGACGTCGAAGGTGGCCTTGGCGCCGAGGGCGATGGGCTGGAAGTCCGGGCGCACGGCGGCGGCCTTGGCGCGGTCGTAGTCCTTGCCCGCGGCGGTGAAGAGCCGGCGGGCGGCGTCGAGCGTAAGCCAGCCTTCCATCGCGACGTTGCCGCCGTTCAGGTCGGTCGCGCTGATCTCGAAGTTCTCGCGGGCGCGGCTGCCGGTGATGACGGCGAAGGGATAGGCGGCGGGCGCGGTCTCGTGGACAATGAGGCAGGCGGCGGCGCCCTTGGCGGCGGCGATCTCGTATTTGTAAGTCCAGCGGCCGTAGTAGGTCATGGCCTTGCCGCCGAAAACCTTCGGGTCGGGCTGGCCGTCGGTGCCGAGGACCGGCGGATCGTTGATCAGCATGACGACCGTCTTGCCGCGCACATCGACACCCTTGTAGTCGTCCCAGCCGAACTCCGGCGCGACGATGCCGTAGCCGACGAAGACGACATCGGTGTCCTTGCCCCCGACCTGCGGCACGAGGCGGCTGGAGGGGCCGACGAAGTCGTTGATGTTCTCCATCGCGAGGACCTTGCCATCGAGCGTGAACGAGAGGGTGGGCGTGGAGCTGATGCCGACCAGGGGGACGTTCTGAATGTAGGTGCCGTCGGGATTGCCGGGCTGGAGGCCGAGTTTCTGCAGCTCCGTCACGAGGTAAGCGACGGTCTTTTCCTCTCCGGCCGAGCCCGGGGCGCGGCCCTCGAACTCATCGGAGGCGAGGATCTTGGTCCGGGCGAGGATGTTCGCGGCGGAGATGACCGGCACAGGATCGGCAGCGACCGCCAGCGCAGCCGAACCAAGGAAGCAAACGAGCAGGGGTATTTTCATGGGGGAAGGAGACGGGACACTGCGAATCACGGAGACAGTGGCGAGCGCGGAGTGGTTGCCTCACTCCAGGGTGACATCACGGTAGAAGCGCGTCCAGAGGCGGTCGGCGCGCCAGTGCTTCACGCGCGGCGACACCAGGAAGTTCTGGGAGTTGAGATAGAGCGGAATGAGCGGCATGTCGCGAAGCAGGATCTGCTCGGCCTGTTGGTAGGCCATGTTACGGTAAGTCGGATCGGAAAAGCGGCCGGCCGCCAGGGCGACTTGGCGGTCGAACTCCCAGTTGTGCCAGTGCGGGTAGTTGAGCGGGTGGCCGCCGGTCAGCTGCGTGAACAGGTCCGACGCGCCGTCGTAGTCGGGGATGGCGGTCATGAACGCGATGGCGTAGTCGCCGGCTGCGAGCGCGGCGAGATGCGTGCGCGCCTCGCGCTGCTCCAGCGCGACCTCGATGCCAAGTTCGCGCTTCCACATCTGCTGGATGGCCTCGAGCGGTCCAGCGCTCACCGGCCAGGCGGTCAGCTCCAGCCGGGGGAAACCTTTGCCGCCGGGGAAGCCGGCTGCGGCCAGCAGGGTCCGGGCCCGGGCCGCGTTCTCCGTGATGCGCTCCTTCGGTGCATAGCCGCCGAGGCCGGCGGGCACGAAGTTGAAGGCCGGCTGCTGGCCGCCTTGCAGGACTTTCTCCACGAGCGCCGTGCGGTCGAGGGCCAGCGCCAGCGCCTGGCGCACCCGCTGATCGTTGAGCGGCGGGCGCTGCGTATTGAGCGCGAGGTAGCGGGTCTCGGCCAGCGGCACGCTGCGCAGGACGAGCGGCTGGGCGGCGCGATAGCCCGGGATCTTTGTCACCGGCACAGCCATCGTCACATCGAGCTGGCCGGCGCGGAAGGCGCGTTCCTCGCTGTCGCCGTTGTCCATCGCGACAAACCGGATGCCATCGAGTTTCACGTGGGCGGCGTCCCAGTAGTGGGGATTCTTCCGGACGGCGATATGCTGGTTGGGCTTCCACTCGGTCAGCATGAACGGACCGTTGCCTACTCCCGCCTTCTCGGGCGCCGGAATCCACGGTCCACTCGCGACAATGGCCGGGAAATCAAGCGTGGGCTGCTTGAGCACGATCTCCAAAGTTTCCGGGGTCGGGGTCTTCACTTCCCGCACCATGGCAAAAAGGTGAGCCTTGGGCGCGAGACTGTCGGGAGCCGTGACCCGATGGATCATCTCGGCGAAAGTATGCGCAATGAACGGCTCACCGTTCGACCAATTGACGTTGCCCCGGAGGTGAAAAGTGTAGGTCAGTCCGTCGGGCGAGACTTCCCATTTTTCCGCGATGCCGGGCAAGGGTGCGCCGCCGTCGGGGTTGGGGGTGAGCAGGCCCTCGCCAAGGGCGCGGATGATGAAGAACTCGTCGGGCAGCGTGGCGAGCTGAGGATCGAGCGTGGCGGGCTCGTTGCGCTGGCTGATGCGCAGGATTTTTTCGGGAGGGGCGGGTGCGGCAGGCGTGGCGGCTTCGCGCTTTGCACAGCCGGAATGAGTCGCCACGAAAAAGCACGAAACGGCGCAAAAAGCCAAACCCGGCGAAACCGTCATTCTGAGCGCGGCGAAGAAACCAGAATGATTTGAGCTGGCGGGCATGACGCTGGATCCTTCTCCCGCGTCGGCGGGATCAGGATGACAGGCGAGTTTACTTATCAGCCTCCAGCCAGACATAGCGGTAATCGGTGTGGTCCATCGGCGTGGGCTGCCAGCCTTTGACGGAGGGATGCAGCAGATAGACGTGGGTGTTGAAATAGATCGGCACGATCGGCGCGGCGTCGAGGACGAGGGCCTCGGCCTGCGCGAGGACGGCGGCGCGGGCGGCGGGATCGGCGATGGTGTTGGCGCGGTCGGAAAGGGCGTCGTAGGCCGGATCGGACCAGCCGGTGTGGTTGTTGCCGGAGTCGCTGCGCCACATGTCGAGGAAGGTGGTGGCGTCGAGGTAGTCGGCGGTCCAGGTGCCGAGCAGCACCTGGTAGTCCCCGCTCCGGCGGCTGGCGAAGACGATCTTGTATTCCTGGTTCACCAGGCGCACGTCGAGGCCCAGGTCGCGTTTCCACATCTGCTGGATGGCCTCGGCGACGAGACGGAGAATCTCGGAGTTGTTGTAGAGAATCTCAATGGGTGGCAGGCCGGCGCCGCCGGGGTGGCCGGCTTCGACGAGGAGTTTTTTCGCGGCCGCGAGGTCGTAGGCCGTGCGGGCGGGCGGCGTGTAGCCTTTGAGGAAACCCGGGGTGAAGGTCGGCGCGGGCAGCCGTCCGCCGGGGAGGATCTTGCCGGCAATGGTGTCGCGGTCGACGGCGAGCGAGAGCGCCCGGCGCACGCGCGAGTCGGCAAAGGGTGCACGACGGACGTTGAGGCGAAAGAAGTAGGTTTCGAGGTTGTAGTCGATGCGGAGGGCGGGATTTTTTCCCCGCTGGAGCGGGAGAATCTTGGCGAGCGGGAGCGCCCACGTGGCGTGAAGCTGGCCGGAGCGGAAGGCGCGTTCCTCGGCGTCGATGCTGTCGGTCGGGTAGAAATGCACGGCGTTCAGCCGCACGCGTGCCCGGTCGTAGTAGGTCGGGGATTTCTCGACGACGACGCGCTGGTGGGCGCTCCACTCCTTGAGCACGAAAGGGCCGCTGGAGACGAGATTGCCCGGCCGCGTCCAGGGCGTGCCGCGTCGGTAGGGGTCGCCCACGGCGGCGATGCTGCGCAAGTTGATCGGGCGCCAGGGGGAATTGAGCAGGATCTGGAGAAAATAAGGCGCGGGGTGCGTGAGTGAAACGACCAGCGTGCGGCCATCGCGCGCCACCGCGCCGACGGTGGCGAAGTCCGTGGTCTGCCCCTTGTGGAAGGCCTCGGCGCCGCGGAGGAGGTAGAGGAAATAAGCGTAGTCGGCGGCGAGCGTCGGCGTGAGGATGCGGCGCCAGGAGTCCACACAGTCCTGCGCCGTGACGGGATCGCCGTTGCTCCACCTGGCGTCGGCGCGGAGGTGAAACGTGTAGGTGAGGCCGTCGGGGGAGATTTCCCACCGCTCGGCGAGGGCGGGTTCGGCGGCGAAGGTCGCGGGATTGTAGGTGACGAGCGGCTCGAAGAGGGAGTGGCAGATCTTGGCGTCGGCGAGGCCGGTGACGGTCTGGGGATCGAGGTCGGCCGGCTCGGAGCCAACGCTGATGTGGAAGACACCGTCGCGGTTGCCGCGGGCGACGGCGGTTTCACGCCGGGCGCAGCCGGTGCTGAAACAGAGGACAGAGGTCAACAGACCGAGGACAGAGGAGATCAGGGGTAGTGATTTCATCGACGGGAGATCAGCGCGACGGCATGCGCGGCGATGGCGAGACCGCGCCCGATGTCGTCGGAGCCTTCATTGGTCGTGGCCTTCAGTCCGATCTCATCGGGCAGAAGGCCTGTGGATCGGGCGAGGACGGCCTTCATCTCGGTGAGGCGCGGGGCGATCTGGGGCTTTTCGGTGATGAGGGTGGCGTCGATGTTGGAAATATTGAAGCCGAGCTTGGTGATTTCCGCGACAACGTGCCGGAGCAGGAGCTGGGAGTCGGCGTTCCTGTAAGCCGGGTCGGTGTTGGGGAATTGGTGGCCGATGTCGGGCAGCCCGGCGGCGCCGAGCAGCGCGTCGCAGATGGCGTGGGTGAGGCAGTCAGCGTCGCTGTGGCCGTCGAGGCCGAAATCGGAGTCAAATTCCACGCCGCCGAGCACGAGCTTCCGGCCGGGCGCCGTGCGGTGGATGTCGTAGCCGTAGCCGATACGCAGGGTGTTCATGGCGGAAACGGGGCGTGCGAACCGGGGGGTGGCGGGGTCAGCAGGAATTCCAAGTAGGCCAGATCCGCCGGCGTGGTCAGCTTCGGATTGGGGTGAGGATTCTCCAGCAGGGCGACGGGATGGTGGAGCAATTCCACGGCGGCGGCGTCGTCGGTGATCGTCAGTTTCCTCTTGGCGACGGCGGCGTAGGCGCGGCAGATGAGCTGGCGGGAAAAAACCTGTGGGGTCTCCATCGCCCAGAGCCGGTCGCGGTCGAGGGTGCGCAACCGGCCCTCGCCGCGATGCTGCTTGATGGAGTCGGTGATGCGATGGGCGAGCACCACGGCATCCTCGCGCCGGACGATCTTGTGCAGGGCCACCAGCTGCTCGGGGCGCACCAAGGGGCGGGCGCAATCGTGGATGAAGACGTATTTCACGTCGTCGGGCAGTTCGGCCAGCGCGGCGGCCACGGAATCCTGCCGGGCTTCGCCCCCCGGCACGAAGAGGGTCGGGGTCGGCACGTAGGCGGAGAGTTCCACCATCTGCTGCTGGTTGCGGTAGGTGACGATGAAAGTGTCCACGACCCCGCTGCGGTAGAAGGTGGCGGCGCTGTGCGCGAAGACCGGTTTGCCGGCGAGCGGGGCGAGGACTTTGTCGGGCACGGTGCCGTCCATGCGGCGGCTGCTTCCGGCGGCGAGGAGGATGGCAGCAGTGCGGCTCATGGAGAAAAAAGGCTGAAAGGCCGAAGTGCTGAAAAGCTGAAGGAAAGAACGAGCCGTGTCGCGATTGGGGTTTGCATGGGCACTTGATGCGTTGGGTTCAGCCTCTCAGACCTTCAGTTTTTCAATCCTTCCAGTCCGAGTTCGGCGAGGATGACGCGGGCGGCGGCGGCGGGATCGGCGGCCTGCAAAATGGGCCGGCCGACCACAATGAAGGTGGAGCCGGCGCGCGCGGCATCGCCGGGGGTCATGACGCGTTTCTGGTCGTCGGAGCCGGCTTCGCTGGCGGGGCGGATGCCGGGCGTGATGAGCTGCATGTCGGCCGGGAGTCTGGCGCGAAGCAACTCCACCTCGAGTGGCGAGCAGACGAGTCCCCGCAGGCCGGAGTCGGCGGCGAGCTTCCCCAAGCGCGCGACCTGCTCGGGGGACGGCGAGGTGACGCCGATTTCCTGGAGTCCGGCGGAATCCATCGAGGTAAGGACGGTGACGCCGAGGAGCAGGAGCTTCGGGTTATGCTTCTGCTGGGCGGCGAGGGCGGCGCGCATCATCTCGCTGCCACCAGCGGTGTGGAGCGTGAGCATCTGGATCGGCAGGGGTGCGAGCGATTCGACGGCCTTGGCGACGGTGTTCGGGATGTCGTGCAGCTTGAGATCGAGAAACACGTTGAAACCCATGCCGGCGACCTCGCGGACGTAGTTGGGGCCGTAGGTCGTGAACAGCTGCAGGCCGATCTTCACCCAGCGGAGCTGGCCGCGCAACTGGCGGAGAATGGGCGCGGCAGCTTCGCGCGTGGGGACATCCAGGGCCAAAATTAGGTCGCAAGCCATGTGAGGGGAGGGCTAACGTGAGGGGAAACCGTGACCTCCGCCATGCTTTTTTGCGCAACGTGAATACCGTCACCGAATTTTCTCCGGCCAAGCTGAATCTCTTCCTCGCTGTCACCGGACCGCGGGCCGACGGCTATCACGATCTGGTGTCGGTCGCGGCCCCGTTGGATTTTGGCGACGAGCTGTCAGCAACCCACACCGCGGCCGGATTCACCCTCGTCTGTGATGATCCGAATGTCCCGACGGACGAAACGAACCTCGTGCTCAAGGCCGCGCAGGCCTTTGCGGCCGCGACGGGCCGGAAAGGTGGCGTGAGTTTCAAACTGACCAAGCGAATCCCCCTCGGGGCCGGGCTGGGCGGCGGCAGCAGCAACGCGGTCGCGGCACTGCGGGCATTAAACCAGTTGTCCGGGGGCGCACTGGCCGAAGCAAAGCTGGGGGAGATCGCCGCATCTTTGGGTGCCGATTGCTCTTTGTTTCTGAAAAAAGCGCCGGTCATCATGCGCGGCCGCGGTGAGCGCATCGATCTGCTGCCTTCAGCCGCGGCGGCGCGGGTGCAGGGCCGTCGGGTGCTGTTGTTCAAGCCCAGCTTTGGCATCAGCACCGCGTGGGCTTATGGCCGGATGGCGTCCTCTTCCGCCAAAGCGACGGCGGACAAGGAGGAGGCCTACTGGCCTGTCGCGCAGGCGGAGGCCCGGCTCGCCGCCTGGTTGGGCGGCAACACGCCGGTCGAGGAACTGCTGGCCAATAATATGGAAGGCGCAGCCTTTGGAAAATACCTCGCCCTGCCGGTGTTGCTCGCAAAATTGCAGCGCGAATTTGGCGTCGCCGCGCGGATGAGCGGCAGTGGCAGTGCGTGTTTCGCGGTGCTGCGTGACGATCTTGTGACAGCGCCACTGATGACAGTGATCCGGGCGGCCTGGGGACCGCACGCATTCGTGCGGGAAGCACGGCTCGTTTAAGTGACACCCCCGGGGTGCGCCGGGCCAGGCCAGCAATGAGCACAATCCGCTATCCGGCTTGCGCCGGCCTAGTTCCGCATTGACCGCATGACACAGGGGGCGGTTAATCTGCCAGCCCTTCCGCCCATGGAGCCCACCGCCAAAAGCGAAATCACCCTGACGGGCATCGCCGCATCCCGCGGCATCGCCTACGGGCAGGTGTTTCTCTACCTGCAGAGCGAGCTGGAGATTCCCCAATACACGGTGGATGTCGACAAGCGCGGCGCGGAGATCGCCCGCTTTGAGCAGGCGTTGCTCATCACGCGGCAGCAGATTTCCCAAATTCAGGATCAGGTGACCAAAAACCTCGGGCCGGAGGAAGCGCTGATCTTCGACGCCCATCAGCTGGTGCTGGAGGACCAAGCCCTGATTGGCGAAACCATCCGCGATTTCGAAAAATCCGGGCTGAATATCGAGACGTGTTTCAACGCCGTCGCGCAGCGCTACATCTCGGCGTTCGCCGAGATTGATGACGAATATCTCCGCGAGCGCGCCGCCGACATCAAGGACGTGGCCAAGCGCGTGCTTCACGTCTTGCTCGGCCAGTCGGCCCTGAACCTCAGCGACCTGGTCGAAAAACGCATCATCGTGGCGCACGACATCTCGCCCTCCGAGGCGGCGAGTATCGACCGGAGTGCGGCGCTCGGGCTCGTGACCGATGCCGGCAGCCGCACCAGCCACGCGGTGATTGTCGCCCGCTCGATGAAGATCCCGGCGGTCGTCGGCACCACCGACCTCACGGCCAAGGTTCAGGACGGCGACTGGGCGATGGTCGACGGCTACGAGGGCATCATCATCATCAACCCGACCGAGCAGACGCTGTTCCGCTACGGCCAGATCCAGAAAGCCAAGGAGTCGTTCGAGTCGCGCCTGATGGCGGTCAATGAACTGGCGGCCGAGACGCTCGATGGTCTGACGGTGACTCTCCGGGCCAACATCGAGAAACCCGACGAAGTCGGACTGGTGCGGCAATACCGCGCCAGCGGCGTGGGCCTCTACCGCACCGAATTTCTTTTTCTCTCCGCCGAGAAGCTGCCGACGGAGGATCAGCAGTATGCGGCCTACCAGGAAATCGTCGCGAGCCTCGCCCCGGCGCCGGTGACGATCCGCACCCTCGATGTCGGCGGGGACAAGCCGCTGCCCGCTGATCCCCACCTCATCGGGCCGGAGGCCAACCCCTTTCTCGGATTCCGTGCCATCCGGTTTTGCCTCGAGAATCCGGAAATGTTCAAGAACCAGCTCCGCGCTGTCCTGCGCGCCAGCGCGCATGGCAAAGTCGAGTTGATGTATCCGATGATCAGCGGTCCGGAGGAGCTGGACCGGGCCAACGCCCTGCTGGCCGAGGCCCGGGCGGAGTTGACGGAGCGCGGTCAGACTTTTGATCCCAAGATGAGTGTCGGCGCGATGATCGAGATACCCAGCGCGGCGCTGGCGGGCGACCTGCTCGCCAAGAAGTGTGACTTCTTCAGCATCGGCACCAACGACCTCATCCAATATCTCTTCGCCATCGACCGCGGCAACAGCCGCATCGCCCACCTCTACGACCCCACCCACCCGGTGGTCCTGCGGGTGCTCAAGCAGATCGTGAACACCGGCCACGAGCACAAAATCAAAGTCTCCGTCTGCGGCGAAATGGCGGGCGACGCCCTCTACGCGCCGCTGCTCCTCGGCCTCGGCGTGGACGAGCTCAGCATGACGCCCACGCTGCTGCCCGCCGTGAAATTCATCATCCGCGCCATGAAGATGAGCGACGCGCGGGCTCTCGCCGCCGAGGCGCTCCGCCAGACCGACCCAAAGAAGACGGCGGCACTGGTCGAGGCGTTCTACCGCGAGCGCGTGAAGGGGGAGTGACCGGCTTTGATTTTTATACTCTCTTGATACTCCCGATTCGGAACGGGTGGGCGGAATAGGGGTGACATTATTGACAGTGTTTTCATCGGGAACGGCCGGATTCGCCCTGGGCGGATGTCAACTGAGGTATTCTATCCCTGATTGAGCAAAAAATCCCCCGGAGTTGGCCGCATTAAGGAATGAAGGGAAGAGGGGATCAGGAGATGCGCAGCGCACGCAATTAATTGCGCCGGGCGTTACTGCGCAGCCATGATGCGGCATTCCAACACCGCCAATGTTTGCGACGATTCAACCTTCGATGCCTCTGCCGGCCAAAATCACGCCGGCTCCGGTCCGCCGCGAATACACGTTGGATGAGCTGATGCGGCGGATTGCGGCGAATGGTGAACGGCCGGCCAAACCCAAACCGGTCCTGATTCGCCGCGAACTTCCCTTGGAAGATTTGTTGCGGCGACTGGCAACAGGCAGCGAGCGGGCGGCCGTGAAATCGATCGCTGCCCGTTTTCGGCCGGTGCGACGCGGGCGGCCGCTCACCCGCATCGAGAAAGGACTGATGCTGTTGATGGCCGGGGGCCTCGCCCTCTCCCTCTGGCTGCAGGCGCGACCTGTGCCGGTCAGTGCCCACACCGCTTACTACCAGTCGATCGCCGCATCGACCCGACTGGATGCCAGCGCGCCGCAGACCTTCACCGTATCCGCCCTGCGGGCCATCGGCACTGACTGGCGGGCCCCGAGCCTCTTTGCGTGTGTGCATCGGTCCTTCTGGCACAGCAGTCCGGCGATCCATCCCAACATGCGGGCCCGGCGCGTCGAGCAGGGGTTGACGCAACTGGCCGCCCACGGTCCGGTTGTAGGCGTCCAAACCTTTCCCGCGTCCACGATGGTTGAAACGCAGGCGGTCGACGGGATGGACCTGATGGCTTCCCGGGTCGCCGGGCAGATGGAACTGGCAGACGGCACTGTGGTCCGTTTCGCGGCGCGACTGGTGCAGGATGAATCAACCAAGCACTGGGGCCTCGTGGATCTGGCGATCCCCGGGTTTCTGCCATGAAGCTCCGCCCCGGATCAGATTCGCCACTGCGGCGCACACGCGGGGTCACGATCATCGAGGTGGCCATGGCCGCGATGATCATGGCGCTGGTCCTGTCCACGGCCGTCACCACGCTGCAGCGTGCTTTCATCAGCCTGCAAAACGCGCGCGATCTGAACATCGCCTCGCAGATGCTGCAGAGCGAAATGGAAAAAATGCGGCTGGCCGACTGGACCACGGTGAGCAGCTTCACGACCAGCGCGACGACAGTAACGCTGGATACCGCGTTCACCGCGAATCCCTTTGTCGGCAATCGTTTCGCGCTTACACGCTCAGTGTCCGATCCCAAGACGGATACGCGCCTCATCACCCTGCAGGTGGTCTGGCGGGGGGCCGACAACCGGCCGCTTTCCCGCAACCTGGCCATGCGCTATTCGCGCAACGGACTATATGATTACTTCTATAGCCAGACGTAATGACCGCGTGGCCGGCCTGACCCTCGTCGAGCTGATGATCGCGAGCGGGATCGGCTCGTTTGTCATGACCGGGGTGCTGTCCGTTGTGCTCATGATGGGGCGCTCGGGTGTATCCGCCGCCAACTACGCCGACATGGAGGCCCAGTCACGTCGGGCGGTGGACGAGTTTGCGCAGGACGTGCGCATGTCCTCGGATTTGGCCTGGAACAGCAGCGCGTCGGTCACGCTCACGGTGCCGGATAATTACTCGGCGAATGGCAACAAGGTGACTTATGCGCTCGACAGCGCCACCACCGGGCCGACGGCCGGCAGTTTTTACCGCCAGCCGGGGGAGGCCAGCTCAACCGGCCCGCGCATCGCCCTGGCGCGCAATGTCACGGCGCTGGCGTTCACCCGCTTCACCCGCACGAACACGGTCGCGACGAATAATTTCTCGGCCAAGCGGCTGCAACTGACCATGAACCTGCGCACCACGGCGCAGACGACTGTCGACCAGAACACGCTGGTCATCTCCGCCTCGTATGTTCTGCGCAACAAACCGTCGAATTGAGCGCGCTGCCGCCGCCCGCGGCTCCGTGCTCATCACCTGTCTCCTGTTCTGCGTGGTCATTGCCATCGCGCTGACCAGCTACCTGCAGGTGGCGCGCAACTCCTCTGCCATGGCCGACCGGGCGTTCCTTAACACGACGGCGCTGACTGTGGCCGAGCAGGGGCTGGAGGAAGGGCTGGAGAGTTATAATCAGCTCGACAACGCCGCGACCCCACTCGCGGCGTGGAGCGGCTGGACCATCAACGGAACCGTCACCACGCGGAAGTATGTCAACCTGGTCTTCGACAACGGCGCGACGGGCACGCTCCAGGTCTACGCCACCGACTACAATCCGGTGGCGGGCACTTCACCCAAGCTGGTGGCCAAGGCCACGCTGTTGCCCGCTTCGGGCCTCGGCCTGAGCCGGATGATCGAGATTACCTTGCGCCGGCGGACGATTTTCGCCGCCGGACTCGTCGCGCGGAACAACATCACTTTCTCCAGCAACACGGTGGTTTCCAGCTGGGACTCCGATCCGGACAACAACCCGGCGACCCCGGCCGTGGGATATTCGGCGGCGGTCAAGACCGCCAACGCCTTCGTCGGCACGATCAGCACCGCCCCTGGCGCCATCAACACTGGGGCCGGCGATATCTACGGCCGGATCGGCACCGGCGGCGGCACGGTCACGCACGACTCCGGCGCCATCCTGTCCACCAGCCCGACCGGCACCGGCTGGAACAACGGCCTCGTGAATGTTCCTTTCGTGAGCAATCTGGATACGCCCGTGGCCCCGGCGCCGCCCGCCACGGTCAACACGATCAGCGCCAGCATCAGCAGCGGAGTCTCTCTGCCCCGGGCGGGAGATTCTGCGGCGGCCGACGGCAAATTTTACTACAGTTTCGCGGCGGGCGCCGGCATATCACTCGCCGGCAGTAATCAGCTGACCGTCTCGGACAAAGTGGTGCTTTACCTGCAAAGCCACGCTTCGACCACCGCGGTGTCGATCGGCGGCAACGCCCGGATCCAGGTCGCCTCCGGCGGCAACCTGACGATCTACACCGACGGCAACATTGCGATCGGTGGGAATGGCATGGCCAACGCCAATGCTAACGCCGCCAGCACCCTCATCTACGGCACCAACGCCGGCGCCGGCCAGACCATCACCATGACCGGCAACGCGACCACCATCGCCGCGATCAACGCCCCCAATGCCGATTTCAGCATCACCGGCAACGGCGAGCTCTGGGGTTCCGTCATCGCGCGAAACATCAGTCTCAATGGCAACGCCGCCTTCCGCTACGACGAGGCTCTGCTCGACTACAGCAACACCACCGGCACTGGCAACCCGTGGGGCATCGCCAAGTGGCGCGAACTGACTCTCAGCTCGGAGCGCCTGGCCTACGCCGCCAGTTTCAATTTCTGAGCTGCCGGCGGTTCCGCCGCGCGTTCGGACTTATAATCGGCCGAAGCCGCTGGCGGGCAAGGCAGTTGGGTGCGGGCGGCATCGCCGGCAGCGATAGGCGTCGTGTTTGTGGTGCGCATTTTTATTCTGCACGACCCATGAGAGACGAATACCTGCACGCTGCCGCCAAGATTATATCCGACCCCTACATTCTGGTAAATGTGGTGTCGCGCCGCGTGAAGCAGCTCCGCCGCGGCAGCCGGCCGCTGGTCGAATCGCTGGAGAAACTCGCCCCCGAGGATGTCGCCCTGCGCGAGATCATCGAGGGCCGCATCAGCTACGAGCTCGGGCCGATCGGCTCGAAGTAAACGGCAAACCGCTACTTCCCGCCCTTCCCGCCGCTGGCGAGGAGGGTTTCGAAATAGGGCTCGGTGGCTTCACGCGAGACGGCGGTGACCTCGGCCTTGGTGAAGCCGGCTTTTTTCAGGAAGCCGTGCAGTGCGCTTTCCTTGAAGCCCAGCCAGAGGTCGCCGAACTGCTCGTGGGCCTTCTCGTAGGTGTGCTCGTTGAGGTCGAGGATGAGCACCTGGCCGCCGGGCTTGAGGATGCGGAAGGCCTCGTTGACCGCGGTCTGCGGGTGACTGGCGTGATGCAGCGCCTGGGAAAGGATGGCGAGGTCCACCGACTTGTCGGCGAGTGGCACTTGTTCGATATCGCCCAGCTTGTAAGCGAGGTTGGCGAGGCCATTCTTCTTCGCCAGCGCGGTGCCGACCTCGACCATCTTGGGGGAGTTGTCGATGCACCAGACGTGCCCGGCGCGACGTGCGAGGAGCTGGGAGACGAGACCCTCGCCGGCGCCAAGGTCGGCCACGGTGATGGCGGGGACGAGCCGGAGGGCGAGGTGACCGAGGGCTTCCCACGAGCGGCCGGGACAGTAGTTCTTCCCGAGTTTGCCGGCGATGAGGTTGAAATATTGCTCGGAAACCCGGCGGCGTTTCTGGAGGACGCGGTTGAGGCTGTCGCGGTCCTCGGCGGATTCGGACAAGTCGGCGACGGAGTCGCACGCGGCGCGGAGCAGCGAAAGTTGTTTTGGAGCCAGGGCGGCGTGGAGGGAATAAAAGGCTTTCTTCCCCTCGCGGCGGTCGCTGACAAAACCGGCCTGCCGGAGCAGCGCGAGCTGCGAGGAGATGCGGGACTGGGCCATGCCGAGAATTTCCTGCAGTTCGGCGACCGAGAGCTCCTCCTTCAGCAGCAGCGCGAGCAGGCGCAACCGCGTGGAATCGGACAGGATTTTCAGGTGGTTCCAGGAGGAATTCACGACGGGGAGACTACTGAAGGCAAAGCCCGGGGTTTACAAGCGCGGGGAGGTGGCAAAGAAAAAGCCGCGCGGGTGGCGCGGCTGAAAAAAGGTCGGGGCATAAAGCCCCTCCCACCAAAATCAGCTCTTCGCGTCGATGTAGCGGGTGATGCCGGCGATCTGGTATTCCTGGTGGGCGGTGCCGATCTTGAGCTTCACGTGTTCACCGACTTTCTTGCCCATGAGAGCCTGGCCGAGCGGCGTCTTGTAGGCGATGCGGTGGGCGTCGGGGTCGCTGTCCCACGCGCCGAGCACGGAGTAACGCACGGCCTTGCCGTTGGCGACGTCGCGGAGATCCACGACGGTGCCCACGGAGACCTGGTCGGTGGTGGCCTCGGAGAAATCGGTGATGCGCGCCCGGGCGAGGTCGCGCTCGAGCTGCGCCTTCTGGCCCATGAGGACGGACTGGTCCTGCTTGGCCATCTTGAATTCGGAGTTTTCCTTGAGGTCGCCGTGCTCGCGGGCGACGGAGATGGCCTTGGAATTTTCCGGGATGCGCTTGGAGACGATTTCCTCGTATTCGACGCGCTTCTTCTCGTAGCTCTCGCGGGAGACGAGGAACTGCTCGTCCTTGGTCTCGGACTCGCCGGAAACCAGGGTCTGGAGGGAAGGGAAGAGTTTGATGAAGCGGGCGAGCAGGGATTTCTTGGTCAGTTCCTCGAAGCCCTGGTTGAGCAGCAGGCTGTTGCCGAGGTCGCGGGCGGTCTCGGTGTCGGCGGAGGCGAGCAGATCGGAAATGAGGTCGGCGTCGTCACTAAGGGCTTCACCCAGCGGGATGCGGCGGGTGCCCGCGGACTGGAGGGCCTCGTAGTCGATGGCGAAGAAGATGGCACCGAGGAGACGGGGCGTGATGAGCTCGTGCAGGAGCTTGGAGAATTTCTTCGAGTGGCGGTTCTTGATGATCCAGAGCAGGACCGGGGCGCGGAGGTTCTGCTCGGTCTTCCAGCGATTGAGCGCGGCGGCGAGCTCGTCAGTCTGGCCGTTCTCGAGCAGGAAATTGATGCACTCGGTGGTGAACTTGCCCTGCGAGGTCTTGAGGAGGGCGAAGACGATCTCGCGCCACTCCAGCGGGTGGGTTTCCTTGACGAGGTCGAGGAAGCGCGACTGGAAATGGACGGGGATTTTCTCCGCGATGGCGGTGAGGCCGCGGGCCTCCTTGATCAGCTCGGACTGGGAGGGGGTGGCGGTATGGTTGTCGTGGCCGAGGATCTTGGCGAGTTCGTCGCGGACAAAGGCACCATAGAGGCGTTCGGAGGCGTCGAGCTGGTTGCTGTCCCGCACGGCCTCGGTGATGCCGGATAGCACCTGAGCGAGAGAAGCCTTGGCCTCCTCCTTGATGGAAGCGGCGAGCAGGTCCTCAGCGAGCGAGATGCGACGGCGGGCGGAGCGCGTGTTGGCGAATTCCTCCATGATCTCGGTCTCGGCGGACACGGGCTCGTCGCGGACGATGTAGGCCTCGGTCTTCTTGGCGGGGACGCCGATGCGCGGGTCCTTGACCAGCTGCTTTTTGACGTTGGAGAACCATTTCTTGAATTTCTCCTCGCCGACCACCTGGGTCAGGACGATCTCGAGCTCGATGGCGCTGGCGGCTTTGCCCGGGTAGGTGGACAGGGTGTCGATGACCAACTGGACGGGATCGTCCGCCACGAGTTCCTTGACCTTGGCCGGTTCGGTTTCCTTGCGGGCCAGAATGTGCTTGGCCGGAAGGACCTCCATGCTGGAGACGCAGAACACCGGGTCCATGCGGTGGCTTTTCTTGCCTTTGAAATCGATGACCAGTTTCTGGTCAGACTCCTCGAACGTCTTGATCTGGCCGAATCCCCAACTCCGGTGCACGACATAAGCGCCGGGTTCCATGGCCTCCAGCTTGGCTTTGGACGCCTTGAGGGCGGGGTGCTTGCTGACGATCGTGGAGATGGCTTCGGAATTCATAATTGCGTATCTAGTCGGTGAACCGATTACTTGAGTGGATAATGGTGGAAGATGTCAAACAGGGTTTGGAAAAAGCCTCCGGTGCCTCGCAACACACCTTCGGCGGCTGGGAAGCCGCCGTCGGTCTCACCGAGCGCTGGCTGGCCCGCTCCGAGCGAGTGGATACGCTGCTGGAGGGACTTCCGTCGGGTCTGGTCGGCCAGGAACGGGCCCGGGCGCAGCAGCTTTTCTACGGAGTGGTCCGCTGGTCGGGCCGGCTGGAAGCCGCGCTGGCCGGACTCATGGCCCGCCCGCCGCGCACCAAGGTGAAGGCGATCCTCGTGGTCGCCGGCTTTGAGTTGCTCGAAGGCGGCCCGACGTTGACCGCCAAGGTCATCCATCATGCCGTGGAAAAAGCCAAGACCGTGGCCAGTGCCAAAGAGGCCGGCCTCGTCAACGCTGTCGCCCGCAAACTCGCGCTCCGCCTGGCCGAGAAACCCGCCGACATCGCGACGGAGTTTTCGCACCCCGAATGGCTGGTCGCCCGCTGGACCCAGCAGTTTGGTGCGGTTACGACCCGCCAACTCCTCGAATGGAACCAGCAGCCGGCGCCGGTCTATGCGCGCTGGCGGATCGAGGCCCCCGTGCCGGAATTTCTGGCCCCGACGAAATGGCCGGGGTTTTATGAAGTGAAGCCCGGCAAGTGGGACGAGATCCGCCGGCTCGCCAACGAAGGCGCGCTTTACCTGCAGGACCCCTCCACGCGGTTGTGCATCGGGCTGCTCGCGCCGCAGCCGGGCGAGATCATCCTGGACGCCTGCGCTGCACCCGGGGGCAAGAGCCTGTTCATCGCCGACACCATGAAAACCGGCAAGGTGGTCGCGCTCGACGAGCCCGCCGCACCCGGCAAGCCCGACATCCGCTTGGTGCGCCTGAAGGAAAATCTCTCCCGCGCCCCCGTCGGCGTCGAGGTGGCCCAGGTCGAGGCCGACCTGCGCAAGGTGAACACGGAGTTCTACCAGAATCTCAACCTGCCGCTCAGCTACGACGCCGTGCTGCTTGACGCGCCGTGCTCCAACACCGGCGTCATGCGCCATCGCATCGATGTGAAGTGGCGGTTGCAGGACGGCGACTTCGCGCGTCACGCCGAGTCACAGCTTGAACTGCTGCACGCCGCCGCCCGGCTCGTGCGGCCGGGCGGACGGATCGTTTACAGCACCTGTTCGGTCGATGCGCAGGAGAACGAGCAGGTTATCAAGGGATTTTTCGACAGCCGCGCCGGAGGGCCGTTCAAGCTCGAGGCCAGTGTTCAAGCCTACCCGTGGAAAGACGGGCATGACGGCGCCGGGGCGTTTTTGCTGGGTAAGTCCTAGGCGGGGAAAATCCCCGGCCAAGACCGGGTGTCGCCAGGAGCTGATGTCAACTAATAGTTGACATCAGCTCCCCAACGAGAAGCGGAAGAGACGGTGGGATTGCCGGGGGCGGGCGGAGCCGGGCTTAAGGCACCAGCTCGAAGATCGGGACTGCCAGGTCCATCTCGGTGGTGCCGGTGAGGAAAGTGTAGGTGACTTTGGCGGCGGTTTTCAGGAGGGCGGCGTAGCGTTCATAGCCCCACTTCTCGACGGGTTCGCCGTTAATGCGGACACAAAGGTCGCCCGGCTGCACCGGCATCTGGGCGGTGGGCGTGTCCGGGATGACGCTGAGCACACGCCAGTAAACCCGGGACCGGGCGAAAGACAGGCCGGTGTGACGGCGCGCCTCCATGGTGATCGGATCGTCGGTGGCGCGGGCAAACGAGACCAGGTTGTGCTGCTGGTCGAAGGTGAGCGTGAAATGTCGGAGCAGCTCACCGCCGATGGACGACAGCTGGTCGGTGAGATCCACGATGGGCTGGCTGATGGTGTGGGGGCCGATGAGCACCTGTTGAGTGAGTCGGCCTGTTTGCTGGAGGCGATCGCCTTGCAGCGAGGAGATGAGCGTGCCGCTGCGCGGACTCTGGGCGAAGCGCGGATGCAGGCCGGCGGGATTGAGACTCAGGCTGCCGTCACTTCCCGTGTCGATCAGCACGATGAACGACTCATTGCCCATCTGGATCGGGATCAGGGGTGTGCCCCGTTGGTTGCTGAAGGCGATCGTCGAGGCGCGCAGGCCCGGCTTCGGCGGTGGGGCAATCATGGCGGGATTGGGCGCGATGGTCAGCCGGGATCCGGGATAATCCAACGTGAGGAGGGTGTTGCGGAAAACCGGGAAGCCGATGATGCCGTCGATCGGCAGCCCCAGATGGCTGGACAGGTCTGTGAAATCAAAGATCAGGGCGGGGACACGTTCAAACCGTGACGCGCCCAGGGTGAGCTGGCGCAACGTGATGGCCTCGAGCTTGACCTCCGCTCCGCTGGCGGAGCGCACCGCCACGAGGCGCGGGGCCGCGCCTTTCTTTTCCTTTACGGCGAAACGCCGGGCGAGGTCCGCCGAGACGTAGCTGATGGTGGAACCCGTATCGACGATGAAGCGGTAGGTGCGTCCGTCGTCCCATTTTGTTTCGACCATGAAGAAATTGGAGACGAGGCGGGCGGGCAGGGTGGTGGCCGCAACTTCCACCACGGTCCGGCCCGGGGCCCGACGGGAGACGGTGGAACAACCGGCGGAGAACAAAAGACCGAGGACCGAAGCCAACACGCAGACAATCTGCGGGGGAAAGTTGAACTGGTGGAGAGGTGAGCGCAACGGGGGAGGGGAGCGGCAAAGGTTGAGTGAAAGAGGCCGGCGCGCAAAGCCTGTTTCAGCCGGGCAGGCCGGATTGATGAAATGGAGGCAGGACTATCAGTCCTGCGGTTTGGGTCTTAGCCCGCGGGACTGATAGTCCCGCCTCCACCGACAGAAAGAGCTGCCTGCATTTTTCGGGGGAGCTTCGCCTTGATCAGGCCGTAGGCCGTGCGGATATGTTCCTTGAACAGGGTTTCGGTCAGGGCGTCGGGATCCTCCAGCTGCACCCAGTGCGATTTGAACATGTTGTAGCGGGCCGGGATGATGCCGTCGACCTCGCTCGTCAGGCGGGCGTAGTCGGCGGGCGTGCATTTGAACGCGCCGCCCTCCATGGTGTCACCGTCGAGCGAGATGATGAGGAACATCTTCCCGCCGATTTTGCAGACGAGATTCTCGCCCCACTGCTTGACGATGGTGGCGTGGGGCAGCGCGAGCACGAAGGCCTTGAGCCGGTCGAGGCGCATGGGCGGCAAGTTTTACGGTTTAACGGGAAAAGGTTTAAGGAGCGAGGCGGTCGCTTAAAACTTAGACCTTACAACTTATAGGGCAGCGGAAACCGTGAAGTGAGCGCGACGACCTTCTGCTTGGTCGCGGCGAGCACGGCGGCCTCGTCGGGCTTGCCGATGGCGGTGAGCACGCCGTCGATCAGGCCGGCGATCTCGTTCATCTCGGGTTCCTTCATGCCCCGGGTCGTCATGGCGGGCGAGCCGAGGCGGATGCCCGAGGCCTGGAACGGCGAGCGGGTCTCGAAGGGCACGGTGTTCTTGTTGCAGGTGATGTTGGCCCGATCGAGCGTCTCCTGCGCGACCTTGCCGGTGAGGTTCGGAAACTTGGCGCGGAGATCGACGAGCATGAGGTGGTTGTCCGTGCCGCCGGAATTGATCTTGTAGCCGCGCTGGACCATGGCGGCCGCGAGGGCGCGGGCGTTGGCGATGACCTGCGCCGAGTATTCCTTGAACTCGGGCTTGAGGCACTCGCCGAAGCAGACGGCCTTGGCGGCGATGATGTGCATGAGCGGGCCGCCCTGGCCGCCGGGGAACACCGCCGAGTCGATCACCTTGGCGTGGGCCGCCTTGCACATGGTGAGGCCGCCGCGCGGGCCGCGCAGGGTCTTGTGCGTGGTGGTGGTCACGAAATCGGCGTGCGGAAACGGCGAGGGATGGTGGCCGGTGACGACGAGGCCGGCGATGTGCGCGATGTCGGCGAAAAGGAACGCGCCGACCGAACGGGCGATCTCGCCCATGCGGGCGAAATCGATGATGCGCGAGTAGGCGCTGGCGCCGACGGTGATCATCTTGGGTTTCTCGCGGATCGCGATGGCGGCGAGTTCGTCGTAGTCGATGAGGCCGTTGTCCTCGCGGACGCCGTATTGGACGAACTGGTAGAGCTTGCCGGAAAAGTTGGCGGGGTTGCCATGGGTGAGATGGCCGCCGTGGCTGAGGTTCATGCCGAGGATCTTGTCGCCGGGCTGGAGCACGGCGGTGTAGACGGCGAAATTGGCCTGCGAACCCGAGTGCGGTTGGACGTTGGCATGTTCGGCGCCAAAGAGATTCTTGGCGCGTTCGATGGCGAGCACCTCGACCTTGTCCACCTGCTCGCAGCCGCCATACCAGCGTTTGCCCGGGTAGCCTTCCGCGTATTTGTTGGTGAGCACCGTGCCCATGGCCTCGATGACCGCCGGATAGGTGAAGTTCTCGGACGCAATGAGCTCGAGGTGGCTTTGCTGGCGGGCGAGTTCGGCGGCGACGACCGCGTAGACCTCGGGGTCGAGTTGCTTGAGGGGAGTGGCGTTCAAGGACATTGCGGAATGCGGAGTGGAGATTGCGGAATGAAAAACCAGACCTAAGGCAGTCCGCTAATCCGCAATCCGCAATCCGAAATCCGCCCTTACCGTGTCACGCCTTGGCCGTGAGCTTGCGCAGGAATTCGAGGATACCCGGGATGGCCTCGACCATCTCGTCGCGGCAAGCCTCGTAGATCTTGAGCGGCCCGCCGTAGGGGTCGCCAATTTCCTGCTCGGCGGGTGGCGGCAGAAATTCACGGAACAGATAGAGATGCTTCGGCGCCGGCATGGACTTGAACTGGATGATCGCCCGGTGCGACTCAGTCATGCCGAAGACGACGAGGGCGTCGTCGAGCAATTGCTGGGTGAGCGCCTGGCTGCGCATGCCGCTGATGTCGATGCCGCCCTTCTTCAGGGCGATGACGGAGTTTTCCGAAATCGCCTCGCCGCTGCGGGCCGCCACCCCGGCGGACACAACCCGGAGTGATTTCAACGGTTCGGGCTGACCGGCGAGCGCGTGCTTGAGCAAACCCTCGGCCATCGGGCTGCGGCAGATGTTGCCGGTGCAGACGACGAGGATGTGGCCGGGAGCGGGCATAGAGGAGGCGGTAGGCTGTGAGCTTTAGGCGCTAAGCTAAAGACTGAAACAGACTGCCCGCAAAGTCTAGGGCGGCAAATCAGCGCCGGAGTGCCTGCAGGGCGCGGTGCAGATGGACGGCCCGTTGCAGCACGCGGTCAACCAGTGGCGTTGGTTTTTCTGGCGTGCCGGCCGGCTTGGGGGCCGTGGGATCGGGCGTTGGTGCCGGCGCGGCGTCGGGATTGCCGTTTTTGAACTCCTGCACGAGCGTCGCCTCGTCAAAGCGCTCTTTCTCTATCTTTCCGGAGATCAATGGGGCGAGGGGCGTGCCGGATTCGAGTGCATCGTAGGCGCGACGGTCGGTCGCAGCATCGGTCTGCACGACGACCTTGGGTGCGGGCACCGAACCCGGCGTGCCGAGGGTGAGGGCGGATGTGACGGCCGGTGCGAGGACGGGCGGGGTGGCCGGGCTGAGCAAAATGAAGCGAGGGGCGTCGGCCCGATGGCCGGCCAACGCCGCCTGCAGGACCGCGACCGATTCCTCGCTGGCCGTCGCATAGCGCAGGTCGAGCACGAGGGCGCCACTCCCGGGAAGGACCTTTCTGAGAGCGGCTTCGGACTCGGCGACGGAATGGATGCGCAGGTAGGCGAGACCGTGACCGAGATCGGTCAGTTCGGTGGCTGAAGCGGCCACGAAGAGGAGAAATGTCGCGAGCAAGCTCGCTCCCACAAAATTCAGTTTCATCGACGGTTGAGTTGTTTGGCCCCGATGTCGCGGCGGTAATATTTATTGGTCCACTGGATCTGGTCGCAGGCGGCGTAGGCGCGGTTGGCGGCTTCGCGGAGGGTCGGCGCCAGTGCTGTGACACCGAGCACGCGGCCACCGTGGGCGGTGAGCTGGCCGGCGGAATTACTGGCGGTGCCAGCGTGATAGATGAAGGTGTGAGGCGGGAGGCTTGAGGCCTGAGGCAAGGCAATCATGTCGCCCTTGGAGAATTTGTCGGGATAGCCCTTGGCGGCGACGACCACACACAGCGCGTAGTCGGGTTTTACTTCGAGTTTGAAGCCGGCGAGTTGGCGGCGGGTAGCGGCCCAGAGCAGGGTGAGCAGGTCGGTTTTCAAGCGGGGCAGCACCACCTGCGTCTCGGGGTCGCCGAAGCGGGCGTTGTATTCGATGACACTCGGGCCAGCGGGCGTGAGCATGAGGCCGATGAAGAGCGTGCCGCAGTAGTCGAGGCCTTCGTCCGCGATGGCCTTGACGGACGGGCGGACGATTTCGTTTTCAATGCGGGACAACAAGGCGGGGGTGACGACCTCGGCCGGTGAATAGGTGCCCATGCCACCGGTGTTCGGGCCGGTGTCGCCGTCGCCGATGCGCTTGTGGTCCTGCGAGGTCGGCAGGATGACGTAGTGGCGGCCGGAGACGACGACGAGGAGCGAGGTTTCTTCGCCGGACAAACAATCCTCAATGAGAATCTGACTGCCGGCGGCGCCGAATTTGTTGCCGGCGAGCATGTCGCGGACAGCCTCTTCGGCCTCGCGCAGGTTTTGCGCGACCACGACGCCTTTGCCGGCGGCAAGGCCGTCGGCTTTGATGACGATCGGCGCGGTTTTCTTTTTGAGATAGTCGAGCGCGGGTGGCACAGCGCTGAAGATCCCGGCCGCCGCCGTGGGGATCTTGTATTTCAGCAGGATCTTTTTGGTGAAAATCTTCGACCCTTCGAGGCGAGCGCCGGCGGCCTTGGGGCCGTAGACCGGAATGCCCGCTGCGATCAGTCTGTCGGCGAGGCCGAGCGACAACGGGACTTCCGGGCCGACGACGACAAACTCAACTTTCTCGCGCTGCGCGAGCGCGACGAGCCCGGCGATGTCGTCGGCCGCGACCGGGAAGCAGATGGCATCGGCCGCGATGCCCGCATTGCCCGGCGCGCAGAGGACCCTTCGATTTTGCTCAGGGCGGGCGTGGGGTTTCGCCGGCCCTTCGACTTCGCTCCGGGCAGGCGAAGCGGCGAGCGACCGGACCAGCGCGTGCTCCCGCCCGCCGGAGCCGACAACGAGGACGGATTGGGGAAGCGGGTGAGCCACGATGAGAGGCAAAGTTGAAAGCGGAATCTGTCGCGAGCAAGCTCGCTCCCACAAGGCCTGTGTCATCGGGTAGGGCGCGTTATCCTTAACGCGCCGCGGCGGATTAAGGATAATCCGCCCTACCTCACAGCACCTGCAGGGTCTTGCGGTAGAAGCGGACGACCTCGTCGGGGTCGTCGGTGAAGAGCAGGTAGTCGGACATCCAGGCCGGCGCGCGCTTGGTGTCGATCATCGTCTTCACCTGTTTGCGGAGATCAGCCCAGAACTTGGAATTGAAGAACACGTAGGGCACGCGCGGGCGGATGCCGAGCTTGAGGTTGCACATCTCGATGCCGATTTCCTCGAGCGTGCCGACGCCGCCGACGTTGAAGATGCAAAAATCGGCCGCCTCGAACCATTTCTGGCGGAAGTGGCGCGACGACTCCTGGAAGGTGTTGAAAAAATCCACACCGAGTTCGGGGGGCTGGGCCTCGAGCTCGAGGAAGCAGGCGCCGGTGAGCGCGCCTTTGCTGCGCGCCTGGTCGGTGGCGAGGCGCATGACCCCGCCCCCGCCGCCGGTGAGCACGCCGACATTCGGGCCGATGAAACCGGTAAGCTGCTCGACGAGCCGCGTGATGCGCTCGGTGTCAGCCGCCTCGATGCCGACGGCCGAGCCGTAAAAGGCGAGAATGGTGGTCTCCTGGAACTTGCGGGCCATCTCCTCGCGGACAAAGAAGCCGTGTCCTTTCTTGTAGCTGTGGACGTAGAGGTCCTTGGTCACCGCGTCATACCAGTAGACCTGCACGCCGATGGCGTGAAAGGTGTCGAGGCGGGCGTGGGCGTTGCTCGAAAGAAAGTAGCCATGGGTGCGCGAGGCCTGGCGGAAGATGATGCGCTTGAGCTTCACGTCGCCGATGCGGGTGATGAGCTCGATGTGCTCGAGCAGGTCGGGGAAGTAATCGATGATGAGCGTGTCGGCGTCAGCGACGGCGTTGTCGAGCGCTTGGATCATCGTGCGGCTGCCGACGGGGCAGGCGGCGCCCTCGAGGAATTTCTTGAGGTCCTCGTTGGCGCGGACGAAGACGGCACGGTTCTCCATCGTGGCGCTCTGGCCACGGACGATGATCTGGGTCTTCGGCTTGGCCTCGGCGGTCTCCTGCGGCGGATTGTCGTCGAGGCACTTGAAGAGGTGCGTGGCGGTGGAGAGGAGGCGCTGGCGTTTTTTGGTGAGGGTCTTGACCTCGGGGTCGGAAAAGGGCGGGGCGCGGAAGATGTCGACCGAGACCATGGGGTTCACGACCGGCTGGTCGCCGGTGTTGTAGATCTCGAGCATGACATTGGTGCCGAAGGTCTTGATCGGGTCGAGGAGGACGGCGCTGGTGTGGAGGCCGAAATTGCCTTCGCCCTGATTGAGCACGACGAAGTGTTCCTTCAAATACATCGAGCAGCTGGTGAGAATGCCCGAGTGCGGCGGGATGGTGAGCGGTGAGGCGTCGTGCCGGATCTGGACCTTGTCGAGGAAGGAGCGGCCGGCGTTGCCGCTGACAATGTGCTCGAAGTTGAGGCGCTGGAGCTTGGGCGAGAGCGTGTAGCTGACCTGATGCGGGGTGAGGAAAACGCGGCCGCGCGAATCGATGCTGATGGTGTTGGGCAGCTTCAGGTCGTTGGCCTGGATGGCGGCCCAGATCTCGCCGGTGGAGAGTTTGGCGGCGGCGGGGGCGTAGAAGAGGCGTCCGACGGGCGTGCCGGGGCGGAGAAGTTTTTTCCAGTAGGTGGCGTTCGGGAAATTCGCGTCGTAGATGAAGGCGTCGGCCTCCAGCAGGAAGCGGTTGCCCTCGACCCGGGGCGCACCCCGCAGGTGCATCTCGATGCCGATCCGGGCCAGCGAGCTGCGTTCGGTAAAGTGTATCTCGGCCAGCCGGGTGCGGAGGAATTCCATCTCGACCGGATGGCGCGGCCAGAAGACGAGGGTGAGGGCGGCTTGGTCTCCTTTGGATTTGACGGTGAGAATCTGGCCGTCGGTGCTGTGCCAGAATTGGCTTTCGTTCATGGGAGGGGCGAGTTTGGGGAGGTTGACCGGTCTGACAAGCCCGCGGTTAGACGGCGAAATCATCGGAATTTGCCGCCAAAGGGGTTGATTTTTGCCGGGCCGTTGAGCAATTTCGCGCCTTTTACGGCACAAAACCGTCCGGGCCGTTTCCCAACCGGACATCTCATCGCAATGAAACTCAACTCCTACCTCCCTGCCGCCCTCGTCAGTCTGGGCCTGCTCACCAGCGCATCCGCCGAGGATGCAGTCAAATTCAACGTCCCCGGCGTGTCGGCTCCGACCACTCCGGCGGCGACCCCCGTCGCCGCGGCCCCGGCCCCGGCCAAGCCGGCGGCCAAATTTAGCGAGGCGCAGATTCTCGAGGCCTTTGGCTGGGTGGCCGGGCAGCAACTCGGGTTGCGCCAGCTCGAGTTCACCAAGGAAGAAGTGGAGACCGTGGCGCGCGGCATGATCGCCATGGCGAGCGGGACCCAGCCGACCTTCGATCCCCAGGCGATGGAGCCGGAGTTAAGAGCCTACATGGCCAAAAAAGCCGAGGCCTTTGAGACGAAGCGGCAGGCGTTCCTGACCAAGCTGCGCATGCAGAACATCACCGACAACATCGCTTATTTCACCAAGCTGAAGGAAAACAAAAACATCATCGAGCTGCCGAGCGGTCTGCGTTACGAGGTGCTGAAACCCGCCACCGGCGCGCTCGCCAAAATGGGCCAGGTGGCCACCATTCATTATGGTCTTTCCCTCGTCAACGGCCAGTCGCTGGGCGGCACCTCGGGGGGGCAGCCCATCGACCTGATCATGCAGGCGTCCACGCCGGAGAATCCCAACGGCACCATCGCCGGCATGGTCGAGGGGCTGACGAAAATCGGCGTCGGGGGCAAAGCCAAGCTCTACATCCCGCCTTCCCTGGCTTATGGAGACGAAGGCTACCAGGGCATTCCTCCCGGCGCGGCGCTGATCTTTGAGATTGAAGTCACGGGCGTGAAGGACGCGCCGAAGGAAGCCGCTCCGCCGGCGGCCAAGTAAGCTCCCGCGCCATGCACCCTGCCAACGCCTCCCCGGAGCGGGAGGCGTTTTTTTTGCGCCCTCAGCGCGGGGCGGCCCGCCGGTCGCGACGGATCAGGGGAAGCGCCGGCCGCGCTGTTTCCGGGCCGCGGCCCGGACTCAACCCGCTCTTGCGCCCCGGACTTCCCGCGTGTTCGTTACTCCCGACCAATGACTCCGCCGTCCGCCAATCTCTACCTTGTGGGTTTCATGGGCACGGGCAAAAGCACCGTGGGCCGGCAGATTGCCCGGCAACTCGGTTTCCAGCTACTCGACAGCGACCGCGAGATCGAAAGCCTCCAGGGCAGGCCGGTGGCGAAAATCTTTGCCGAGGAAGGGGAAGCCAGGTTCCGGGCGCTGGAGCACGATTTCATCGAGCGCGGCCACCCGGCGGAGCGGTGCGTCATCTCGTGCGGTGGCGGGCTCGTCGTGCCACCCGGCATGTTGGAGTTGCTGCACCGGCGGGGCGTGGTGATCTGTCTGCACGCCTCGATCGAGACGATCGTGGAACGCACCCTGCGCACCAAGCACCGGCCGTTGTTGCAAGTGGAGAACCCCGAACAGCGGGTGCGCGACCTCTACGCGCAGCGGGAGGAAATCTACCGTCGCACCGGCACGATGGTGCTGACCGACCGCCGGCCCCTGCGGGAAATCGTCAGCCACGTGCTGCGCGTTTACCGGCTCGAAGCGGCGCACTTCAACCCATGAACCCGCCGGTCGCGCCGGCGGTGGCGGGAGCACGCCGGGAGGAACTCCGGTGGCGGTTGCGCACCCTGGGCTTTGACGAGGTGCGGTTTGCCGCGGCCGAGGTGGGGGGCGAAAACAGCCTGCGCGCTTGGCTGGCCGCCGGTCATCAGGCCGACATGACCTGGATGGAGCGCACGGCGGAAAAACGCCTGAATCCGGCGCAGGTGCTGCCGGGAGCCCGCAGCGTGATCCTGCTGGGCGTCAATTACTGGGGTGGCCGGAAAGGGGAGGTCAAGGCCGGGAATCCCAGCTGGGCGCGCTACGCCCTGCACACGGATTATCACGACACGATCAAGCCGGGTTTGGCGGCCGCGGGCCGCGTGCTGGAGGAGTTGGGCGGCATGGCGCCGTCGGATTACCGCTACTACGTGGACACCGGGCCGGTGCTCGAGCGCGGCTGGGCGGCGCGCAGCGGGCTCGGCTTCCGCGGCAAGAACGCCATGCTCATCTCCCGGCAGCACGGCAACTGGCTCTTCCTCGCGTCGATCTTGACGCGGAGGGAGATTGCGCCCGACGAGCCGTTGCGGAAAACCACCCCACGGGTGGCGGCGGGCGAACCGACCGGCCTGCTCTGCGGCAAATGCACGCGCTGTCTCGAGGCGTGTCCGACCGACGCCTTTCCGGCGCCCGGCGTGGTGGATGCCCGGCGCTGCATCTCCTACCAGACGATTGAAAACAAAGGCATCATCCCGGCGGAGCTGCGCGCCGGCATCGGCCATCATGTTTATGGGTGCGACATCTGCCTCGAAGTCTGCCCGTGGAACCGGTTTGCCCAAGCGGGGCGAGGCCTGCTGCTCAGCGTGCGCCCCGACATCGCGGAACTGACCTTGCGGGAGCTGCTCGAACTGACACCGGAGCGGTTCGCCGAAGTGTTTCGGGGCACGGCGATCAAGCGGCTCAAACTGGCGGGCCTGTTGCGCAACGCCTGCGTGGTGGCGGGCAATGCCGGTGATGCGGGTTTGCTGCCGGTCTTGGCGAAGCTTGCGACCCACGACTCAGCGATCGTCCGGGCCCACGCGGTGTGGGCCGTGCGGCAAATCGCCCGGGAAGGGGCCGGTGATTGGTTGAAGGCCGCGCAGGAAAAGGAAACGCACGCAGCCGTGCTGGCCGAATACCTGGAAACCACACCGCCTCCTGGCGTTACTTGAACGCCGCGCGCATCTTGGAGGCGAAATCGGGCGGCGGTCGGACGGGTTCGCCGCTCTTGTTGATGAAGGCGTGCGTCGTGAATCCCGTGACCAGCAACTCCTCACCGCGGCGCACCTCATATTCGAGATGGATGCGGAGAGCAGGGCGCTCTTTCAGCCGCGTAATGACGGTGATGAGGTCGTCATAGAGCGCGGGCTTGAGAAATTTCACGCCCACCTCGATGACCGGGAGACGGTAGCCTTGCGCTTCGAGCTCGCGGTAGGGCAGGCCGCATTCCTTGAGCAGGGTGGTGCGGCCCACCTCGAACCACGGGAGGTAATTTCCATGGTAAACGATGCCCATCATATCGGTCTCGGCATAGCGGACGGTGATCTGCGTGCGGGATTCGAGCATGGCGTCAGTTAAGGGGTGCGGTCGGTGGATGTCCAAACAAGGATTGCGCGGAGTCACGCCAGGAGTGACGGCGGGCCCGAACCTGGCCGGCTGCGCCGAGCCGACGGCGCAGGGCCGGATCGCCGAGCAGACGGGCGAACGCGGCGGAAAGCGCCGCACTGTCGCCGGGCGCGACCAGCAGGCCCGTCTCGCCGTCCACCACCGCCTCGGGCACGCCGCCGATCGCGTGCGCGATGACGGGCAGGCCGTGGGAGCCGGCCTCCAGATAGACCAACCCGAAGCCCTCGACGCTTTGCTTGTGGGGCATGCTGGTCATGGCGAAGATGTCCGCCTGCGCGTAGATGGCGCCGAGGTGCTCGTCTGGGATGTCGCCGAGAAATTTCACCGGGAAGTCCGCGCCGGTGGCTGCTTGGTCAAGCACCACATCGTAATTTTCTTTGCTGTGTGCTCCGACCAGCCAGTATTCGAGCCCGGCCCGCTGGACCGAGGGCAGGGCCGAGAGCGCGGTGATGACCTCAAGTTGACCTTTTCGCGGGCTCAACCGGGCCACGGTCAGGATGATGGTCTTGTGCTGGCGCGCCGCGGGGGGGGAGTCGCTGCCCAGTCCGGCGCGCAGGGCACCGGGGGTGATGACCACCTTGCTGGCGGCCTCAGGAAAATTTTGCTGGAGCAGATCGCGGGCAAAAGTGCTGACGACGCTGATCCGCGTGGCTTTCTTGAGCAGATGCGAGGTGCTCCAGCGCAACGGCCAGCGCGAGGCCAGGCGTTGGATCTCGGAGCCGTGAAAGGTCAGCAGGAGCTGCGCAGGCCGCAGGGTGTCGAAATATTGCAACAGGAGCATCGCCAGGAACGGACCGGGTTCCGGAATATAAAGCGTGGCGGACCGAAGGCGGTCGCGGTTCGCCAGGAGTTCCCGCGCCATGCGCCACTGGCTCAGCAGGCCGTGGTCACCCGCCAGTGGCAGCCTGCGGACTTGGAAGGGCCAGGGTGCGTCGACACTACCAACCGGCAGGGCGGGGGCCCAGACCTCCACGTCGTAGCCCAGCTGTTGCGCGGCGCGGGCCATCTCGGCGGCATAGACGGCGATGCCGCCGCGGTGCGGGTAGAATTCGTGCGTCACCAACACCATTGGTCGGCCGGGCCGGTCAGTGGTTCTGCTTGAAGTGGGTGGCTGCATCGGCCGGTTAATAAATGAGCAATCCTGTTCCAGCGACGCGGGGGTCGGATGACGAAAGCGGGCATGTGGCCGCGCAAACTTCAGCAAGTCAACAGGCTAAATTTCCACGGTAAAATCCATTATTTTACAGCCGGGGTGACTGGGTTTTTTGGGGTTTACATATTCGGCAGCTTTAACTTATCTGATTCTTCAATGGCACAGGCAGTAAACAATTCTTCGGGCATTCCACTCAAACCTTTCACGCCCGATGACGATGCAAATCTTCGTGAGGCAATTAAGCGCTGTTCGGCAGCGACTTATGAGGCGGCCGCACAATTTCGCAAAACCGGCAATATCGAGCACTTACCGGCCATCGTGCTGGGCATCATTGAGCGTTATGTGGAGCCCGACCTCCGGGCGAAACTAAAGGATGCCGATGATGACCTGCGCATCATTGAGGATCTCGGTATCGATTCCCTGACCATGATGGAAATCGTCATCCTTGTGGAGGATGTGCTGCAGATGACCATCAACAACGAGGAACTCCGTCACCTGCGCACCGTGGGCGACGTGAAAATCTTCATCGAGTGCAAGGTCAGCGGGCTGCCCCTGCCGAAGCCGACCAAATTTATTCCGAT
>JANNDM010000210.1:0-26251 GCA_031387725.1 Verrucomicrobiota bacterium
TTCAGTCACCTGCGCAATGGCCAACAAAGCAGAAAAATGGAAAGACAACGCCGCCGGCAAATTCTTCGTCGATCAGCAGTGCATTGACTGCGACCTTTGCCGAGAGACCGCCCCGGCGTTTTTCAAGCGGCATGAAGAGGGTGGGTATTCTTTCGTTCATGCCCAACCGACCACGGAAGAAGACACCCAATTGTGCATGGAAGCCCTCGAAGGCTGCCCGGTTGAGGCCATCGGCAACGACGGCGAGTGAGTTTCGCCCGGGCCAAGCCGCTCCCCGCCCGTTTTCCGTTGGCGCCGCCTACCGTTGGTGACGGTCGCCAATACGATTGACAGTGGCGCGGTCCGCGCGGTCATTACGCGCCCGATGGACTCGCCCCTGCTCGACCGTTCGTTTCACATCCGTTGGTCCCGCTTGACTCCGGATCAGGTCGGGCCCGCGGTGGAGCAGGCCTTGGCCCAAGCCGGGCAGATGATTGATCGCATTGCCGGCCAGGAACTGGCCGGCGCGGATTATCCCGGCACTTTTCTTGCGCTGGAAGCAGCCACGGATCGGTTGAACGAAACCTGGGCCAAGGTCACGCACCTGACCACGGTGGCCGATTCGCCGGCCTGGCGCGCGGCGCACAACGCCATGCTGCCGCAGGTCTCCGCGTTCTTTGCCCGGATTCCGCTCAACCCGGAGCTTTGGTTGCGCCTCAAGGCCGCCGCGGCGCACGCCTCCGCCGCGGGCCTTCGGGATGAGCACTGCCGTTTCCTTTCCGAAACCATGGCGGATTTTCGCCAGCAGGGCGCGGATTTGCCGGCCGACAAGCAGGCCCGGCTCGAAGCCGTGCAGAGCGCATTGGCGCAACTCACGCAGAAATATTCCGAGAATGTCCTCGATGCGACCAATGCGTGGGAGCTCCTGATTGACGACCCGGGCCGGCTGGCGGGTCTGCCGGCCAGCGCGAAGGAGGCGGCCCGGCAAAACGCGCTGAAAAAAGGGCAGGGGACAGAGGCCAGGCCGGTCTGGCGCTTCACCCTGCATGCGCCGTCGCAGGAGCCGGTCTTGCTTTATGCGGAGGACGCGGGTCTGCGTCGGGAAATCTGGGCCGCGGCCGCGGCCGTGGGCCGGCAGGCGCCCCAGGACAATCGCGAGCTCATCAAACGCATCCTTACTCTCCGGCAGGAGAAGGCCGCGCTACTCGGCCGGCCGCATTTTGCCGACCATGTGCTCGAGCGCCGCATGGCGAAGGCCGGATCGCAGGCTCTCGCCTTCATCGAAGATCTGCACCGGCGCGTAGCGACCGCCTTCCAGCGCGAGTGCGATGAACTCGCGGCCTTCAAGGCGGAGCAAACCCAATCCCCCGTCGCCGTGCTGGCGCCCTGGGAAATCTCGTTCTGGGCGGAGAAACTCCGCCGCGCCCGCTACGACTTCGATGAGGAGCAGCTGCGGCCCTACTTTCCGTTGCCGGGCGTGCTCGCCGGAATGTTCGAGATTGCCGAGCGGGTGTTCGGTCTCCGGGTGAGCGAACGACTCGCCGGCACCGTCGAGACGTGGCATCCCGAGGTGAGTTTCTACGACGTGCATGATCACACCGGCCGGCCTATCGGTTCCTTTTACACCGACTGGCATCCCCGTGAATCAAAACGGGGCGGCGCGTGGATGAACTACCTGATCACGGGTGGACTGAGACCCGACGGGTCACGCGCGCCGCACCTCGGATTGATGTGCGGCAACCTGACACCGGCGATGGACGGCAAGCCCGCCTTGCTCACCCACCGGGAGGTCGAGACCGTGTTCCATGAGTTTGGCCATCTGCTGCATCATCTCTGCGGTGAATTGGAGATCAAGTCGCTCAATGGCGTGAACGTCGCTTGGGATTTCGTCGAGCTGCCTTCCCAGCTCATGGAGAACTGGTGCTGGGAGCGGGCGGCGCTCGATCTGTTCGCCTGTCATCACGCGACCGGCGAGCCCGTGCCCGACGCGCTGTTCCGGCCGATGGTCGCGGCGAAGAATTTTCGCAGCGCCGCGGCGACCATGCGCCAGCTCGCTTTGGCCCGGATGGATTTGGAACTCCACCTGCACGCCGCCCGCTATGCGGAGGGCGAGGTCGCACCCCGACTCCAGGCTCTGCTGCGCGACTACGTCGTGCCGACCGCACCGCCGGCGCCGACCATCGAGAACCGCTTCACGCACATCTTCTCCGATCCCACGGGTTACGCCGCCGGCTATTATTCCTACAAGTGGGCCGAGGTGCTCGATGCCGATGCGTTCACCCGCTTCAAAAACGAAGGCATCTTCAACCGCGCCACCGGCGCCGACTTCGTCGCCAAGGTGCTCAGCCGGGGCAATTCGGCCGACCCGATGCGGCTTTTTACCGATTTCATGGGCCGCCCGCCCGACCTGTCGGCCCTCCTGCTCCGGGCCGGGCTCGCCTGAGTCGTTACAACGCTCCGGCGCGTTTCCAGCCGGGCATTTTCCACTGGAAAAATCCGCCGGGCTGGCAACTTTCCTCCCCATCCAATTTAACCCACTTCTCCCATGCTAATCTGGTTTGTCCTCATCATCATTCCCCTGCTGTTCGGCCTCTACGCGCAGATGCGTGTCTCGAGCGCTTATAACAAAAACGTCCGCATCCGTTCCCGGGGTAACATCACCGGCCGGGAAGCCGCCGCGGCGGTCATGGAGAGCGCCGGCGTTGTGGGTGTGCAGATCGTGCGGGTGCCCGGACAGCTGACCGACCACTACGACCCGACCCACCGCCGTCTGGCCCTCTCCGAGCATAACTACGACGGCACCAGCCTCGCCGCTCTCGGTGTTTCCGCCCACGAGGCCGGTCATGCCATCCAGCACAAGGTCGGCTATGCGATGATGACGCTGCGCCAGACCCTGGTGCCCGCGACGCAGATCGCCTCGGGTGCTTCACAGTTCCTGATCATCCTCGGCATTGTGCTCGGGGCCAAGGCTGCCGGTGGCATCTTCCTGACGCTCGGCGCGGTCGCGCTGGCCACCATTTGTGTGTTCCAGCTGATCACCCTGCCGGTCGAGTTTGATGCCACGGCCCGGGCCAAGGCCCAACTTGTGAGCCTCGGCATTGTCGACCGCGACGAGATGCCGGGTGTCAGCGAGACCCTCGATGCCGCCGCGCTGACCTATGTGGCGGCCTTCATCGCCTCGCTCGGCAGCTTGCTGCACATCCTGATGATCCTGATGGGCGGCCGGCGTAACGACTGAGCGCGGCCACTGAAGGAGTGGACATTTTGCGCCGCACGGCGCATTTGTCCTTGGTCGTATGTTGAACCCCCGGACCAGCCCCTGGTATCTCCTCCTTGTGCTCGGTGTTGCCGCAGCCGTGGAGCCCACCGCTCCCTTCGGTCCGACCATCCCCACTGGCTCGCCCGCGCCGGCCCCGGCCCCGGCGGGCATGGTCTGGATTCCGGGCGGGGAGTTTTCCATGGGCAGCGACATCCAGAGCGATACGCTCTGCTCCATTCCGGGCACCAGCAGCGATGCCTCGCCCATCCACCGCGTCTACGTCGACGGTTTCTGGATGGACGCCACTGAGGTGACCAACGAGCAATTTGCCCGGTTTGCCACCGCTACGGGCTACGTGACCGTGGCCGAGCAGAATCCGACGCCAGCTGAGTTTCCCGGTGTGCCGTCCGAAAACCTGGTGGCGGGCTCGACCGTATTCGCGCCCACCGCGCAGAGGGTGATGCTGGACAATTACCTTCAATGGTGGAGCTATGTGCCCGGGGCGAACTGGCGTCATCCGGAGGGCCCGCGGAGTGATCTCACGGGCCGGGAATTGCACCCGGTGGTGCATGTCGCCTACGAGGACGCGGCGGCCTACGCGAAGTGGGCGGGCCAGCGGCTGCCGACCTCAGCGGAATGGGAATTCGCCGCCCGGGGGGGAGAGGCCGGCCGGCTGTATGCGTGGGGTGACGAGCTGAAACCCGGCGGCAAGTTCCAGGCGAACATCTACCAGGGGCGGTTTCCGATGCAGGGTGGCGATACCGGTGAGGATGGCTTCAAGGGCATCGCCCCCGTCGCCCAATTCGCACCCAATGCCTACGGACTTCATGATGTGGCCGGCAACGTGTGGGAATGGGTGAGTGACTGGTATCACCCGGATTATTACGCGCAGTTGGCGGCCGCCGGCGGGGTGGCGCGCAACCCGCAGGGACCCGCGTCTTCCCGCGATCCGGCGGAACCGGGCGCGATCAAACGGCTTCAGCGCGGCGGCTCGTTTCTTTGCACCGACCTTTACTGCACGCGCTACCTGGTCGGCACGGTCGGTCGGGGCGAGGTGCGCACGAGCAGCAATCATCTCGGCTTTCGCTGCGTGCAAGCCGCCACCCGGTAGCGTCCCCACCGTGACCAACCAGTGACTTTCCCATGATAAACTCACCCGGTCTTTTTCTTCGTTCCTGCCTCATGGTCGGTTTGGGCTTGGCCGCAGGCCCGCAGGCCCACGCCAAGAAGACGGCCGACGAGCAGCGCGCCGCGATCAGGCAGACCCGCGACTCCGTGCTCGCGGAACTCTACAAATTGAATCCCGCCGCCCAGACCAGGATCAAGCAGGCCGCGGGCTACGCGGTGTTTACCAACGTCGGGGTGAATCTCGTGTTGGCGAGCTTCGCCGGCGGGCATGGCATCGTGGTCGAGAAGGGCATGATCCAGGACACCAAGACCTACATGAAGATGGGTTCGGCCGGCCTCGGCCTCGGTCTCGGGGTGAAGGATTTCCGCGCAGTCTTTGTCTTCGATGACGTCAAGAGCCTCCGGGTCTTCGTCGACAAGGGTTGGGATTTCAGCGGTCAGGCCGACGCCGCCGCCAAGTCCAACGAGAAGGGCGGTGCGGTGGCCACCGCCGGCAACATTGCGGAAGGGGTGGCGGTTTACCAGATCACGAAGAACGGGCTCGCCCTCCAGGCCACGCTCCAGGGCACAAAATACTGGAAGGATAAGAGTCTCAATTGATCGGCCGACTCGGGCAATTGACGGCAGCGCTGACGGATGTAGGGTGGCCCGATGAGCCTCATCCGTGCGTTTGCTTTTCGGCCGCTTGACATCCCGCTGCACACGCCATTCGGGATATCGGGCGGGGCGCAGGCGAGGGCGAACAATGTGCTCGTCACGCTGGAGCTCGACGGCGGATTCCTTGGCTACGGCGAGGCCGCGCCCTTGCCGCCCTACAACGGCGAGACCCAGGCGGACGCCCTTGCCGTCCTCGCCGCCGCGCGGGGCTGGCTGGTCGGGCGCGACGCATCTGATTGGCGCAAATTGGCGGCAGAGTTTCGCGACCGCGGCGGGGCCGGTTGCGGCTCGGCCCAATGCGCCTTTGAGATGGCGTTGCTCGATGCCCTGACCCGGCGCGACCGCATCCCGCTGTGGAAATATTTCGGCGGGGCCGGCACGACGCTGGAAACCGACATGACAGTGACGACCGGCTCGCCGGAGCAGGCCGCGGCCGATGCCCGCGCCATCCGGGCCCGCCGCATCCGCCAGATCAAGGTCAAGGTTGGCGGCCCAAAAGGCCCGGCGCACGACCTGGCCCGCCTCTCCGCGATTTACGAAGTGGCGCCCGAAGCCCCGCTCATTCTGGATGGCAACGCGGGCATCTCCCGCGCGGACGCGAGCGAGTTGGTGCAGGGCTTGCGGAAGCGGCAGATCACTCCTGCGCTGCTCGAACAGTGGCTGGCGAAAGATGACCTGGCGGGGATGCGCGCCTTGGGGGAGGAAAGCGGCTGGCTGGTGGCGGCGGATGAAAGCGCCTGCACGCCGGCCGACGTGCGCCGCATCGCCCGGCTGAAGGCGGCGCAGATCGTGAACATCAAGCTGATGAAGGCCGGTCTCTCCACGGCGCTTGAGATCGTGGCGGCCGCCCGCGCGGCGGGCCTCGGCCTGATGATCGGCGGCAACGTCGAGTCGATCCTCGCCATGACGGTGTCGGCGTGTTTCGCCGCCGGGCTGGGCGGGTTTCGCTTCGCCGACCTCGACACGCCGCTTTTTCTCGCCACCAATCCCTTCGTCGGCGGCTACGCGCTGGATGGAGGGATGATTTCTGTGGCCCATATCAAGGCGGGACACGGGGTGACGCCGAGGTAAACCGGGTGTTTGCTGCCTAGAGGGTGGAACCCAGTCTATACACTCTGGACGGGTTGATTGGACGTGAAAAAAACGGCCCGGAGGTCCGGTTCCACCTCGAGCTACCTTCAACGCGTTTCAGAAACGCGAACACGCCGAGCTGGACACCGCAGGCTCGGACGATGAAGAATCGCAGCATGAAGCGCTTTCTGGGTGGGCTGGGTTTGGTGGTTGTGACGGCATTCGCGGCCGCCGCCGATTTCGATGTGATCATTCGCCACGGACGGGTGGTGGATGGCTCGGGCAATCCCGCCTTCTTTGCCGACGTGGCGATCAAAGATGGGCGCATCGTCCGCCTTGGCCGGGTGGAAGGCTCGGCAGAAGCCGAGATTGACGCCACCGGGCTCGTGGTGGCGCCGGGCTTCATCGACGTGCACACGCACGCGGACGAGGTCGCCGAAAAACCGCTGGCGGAAAATTTCCTGCGCATGGGTGTCACCTCCCTCGTCGTGGGCAACTGCGGTGGATCGGCGCTCGACGTGGGAAAATTCTACGGCGACGTCGAGCGGAACAAAGTTTCCGTCAACGTCACCACCCTCATCGGACACAATACGGTGCGGGAGGCAGCGATGGGCGGCAGCTTCGACCGCGCGCCCACGGCCGAAGAGTTGGCGAAAATGAAATCCCTCGTCGACCAGGCGATGCGCGATGGCGCCGTGGGCCTGTCCACCGGTTTGATCTACCTGCCCGGGACTTTTTCCACGACCAGCGAGATCGTCGAGCTGGCCAAGGCCGTCACGCCCTATGGCGGCATCTACGCCAGCCACATGCGGCACGAGGACACGCGGATCTACGCCGCGCTGGACGAGGTTTTCCGGGTCGCCCGCGAGGCTCATCTCCGCGCCGAGGTCTCGCACTTGAAGCTCTCCGGCGAGAAGGCTTGGGGCCAGGCTGATAAGGTTCTCGCCTACATCGAGGCCGCGCGCTCCAGCGGGCTCGACATCACGCAGGACCAATATGCCTACACGGCGTCGAGCACGACGATGCGCCAGCTGATTCCGGACGATGCGTTTGACGGCGGCCACGAACACTACCTCGCGGTCCTCGCCGATCCGGCCAGGAAGGCCGACCTCGTGGCGCGAATGAAAAAGAACATCCTGGGCCGCGGCCGGATGGACTATGCCTATGCTGTCGTCGCCTCCTTCCGCCACGACACGTCCCTCAACGGCCTGAACATTCTCGAGGCGGCGAAGAAGTCGCGCGGCTCCGATTCGCTCGACGACCAGATCGAGGTGATCCTCGATTTTGAGAAAAACGGCGGCGCCGCCGGTGTCTTTCACGGGATGCACGAAGACGATCTGCAGAAATTCATGCGCCACCCCAACACCATGGCCGCGTCCGACAGCGGCTTGCGCGAATTCGGCAAGGATGTCCCGCACCCTCGCGGCTACGGCAACAACGCCCGGGTCCTGGGGCATTACGTGCGCGAGCGGAAGGTGCTGCGGCTGGAGGAAGCCGTGCGCAAGATGACCAGCCTGCCGGCCATGACCTTTCAGTTCGCCGGGCGCGGCCTGTTGCGGGAAGGCAACTGGGCGGACATCGTGGTCTTTGATCCGGAAAAGATCGGCGACCCCGCGACTTACCGCGACCCGCATCATTACGCGGTGGGCCTGCCGCACGTGCTGGTGAACGGCGTGCCGGTGATCCGGAACGGCGAGCACACCGGCGCCAAGCCGGGAGCGGCCTGCCGGGCCAATGCCGCCCCACTTCTGTCAGCGGCAGCGGGCCCGGGCAGCGATTTGCCGGCCAAGTTGGAGGCGCTGGTGACGCAGCCGCGCTTCGCCGGGGCGACTTGGGGCGTGAAGGTGGTCTCGCTCGACTCCGGCCGCACGCTGTTCGAGCACGGACCGGACCGACGGATGAGCCCGGCTTCGAATTCCAAGCTCTACACGGGTGCGCTCGCGCTGGACCAACTGGGGGGCGACTACCGCATCAGCACCCCGCTGCTCGCCACAGCCAAACCGGATCAGGCCGGCGTGCTGGCCGGCGATCTGATCGTCTCGGGTCGCGGCGACCCAAGCTGGAACCATCGCGTGGGGAAAAAGGATTTCTGGACAAGCTTCGAGCCGATCGTCGCCGCGTTGCAGCGCGCGGGGGTGAAGCGAATCACCGGCGATATCATCGCCGACGCCACCTGGCTGAGACATCCGCCGCAGGGCGCCAGTTGGTCCACCGACGACATGGATTTCGAATATGGGGCCGAGGTCTCGGCCGTCACCTTGGCGGACAATTATATCGACCTGCGCATCATGCCCGCCACGGCGGCCGGGCAACCCTGCGCGCTCGAAGTGCTGCAGCCTTTGAGCGGCCTGACTTTCGACAACCGCACCACCACCGGCCCGGCCGGAAGCGGGCGCGAGATCCGCGTGCAGCGGCTGCCGGGCGAAAATACCGTGCATCTCTTCGGGTCACTGCCGCTCGGAGGAAAGGAGGAGCTGACCGAGGCTCCGGTGCCTGATCCGGCCGCGTGGTTCGCCCGCGCGCTGCACGAGGCACTGGCCAAAGCCGGCATTGCCGTCGGAGGCCGCGCCCGCAGTCTCCGCTGGCCCGCTGCGCCCGCCGCCGGCGGGGTTTTGCTCGGCGAAATCAGCTCCGCGCCGCTGCGCGATCTGGTGGCGGGCTTCATGCTGCCTTCGCAGAACCTCGAGACAGACCTGATCTTCGCGCACCTCGGCGAGCGGCGGCGCACGGCCGCGACCCCGGCGTGGCTGCGCTCCGATGAACTGGCCGTCACCGTGCTCGATGAATTTGTGGCGCGCCTCGGCGTGCCAACGGGGAATATGCTGTTTGACGAGGGCTCGGGTCTCTCCCGCAACAATCTGACCACCGCCACCGCCACCATCAGCTTGTTGCAAGCCATGGCCAAGCACCGTGAGGCCGCGGGTTTCCTCGCCTCGCTGCCGATCGCCGGGGTCAGCGGTTCGCTGGAGAAACGCATGCGCGGCACACCGGCCGAGGGCAATGTCCGCGCCAAGACCGGCACGCTGCGCTTTGCGGCATCGCTCTCCGGCTACGTGACCACGGCGGCCGGCGAGAAACTGGCGTTCAGCGCGATGCTGAACCGTTATCCGGTGCCGGCGAAGGCCAAGGCGGGCGATCCGCTTGACGAACTGGCTGTGCTGCTCGCGGGTTATCTGGGTGGGAAATAAATCCAGCCATTTGATCATTCCGTGAATGCTTTTAAAAGGTGGAACCCGGCCTCCGGACGGGTTGGTGTAATCACCGCTCAGATACCCGGCCCGGAGGGCCGGTTCCAACTCGGATTTGCGGCGCTGGTCGTCGCGCTGGTTTGCACCGGCTGCGTCACGAGTCCGCCGGCGATTGAAACGGGCGTCATTGAGCGCACGTTGCCCGAGGGCCCGGTTCGGGGGCTCTGGGCGAAGGTCCGGCTCCTCGATCCGGCGGTGGAGATTGTCATCACCGCGCCGCTCGCGGCCGATGCGTCCAATCCCGCCGGCACAGAGGCCCGCCTGATGACCGTGCCCAAGTGGGCCGAGACCGAAGGCACGAGTCTGGCGGTCAACGCGAACTTCTTTGGCGGTGTCGTGCAGCCTGCTCGGGACGAGAAGGAGCCGGGCTGGTTCGCGGGGCGGCCGGTTGACCTGCGTGGCCTGAGCGTGAGCGATCGGGTGGTGGTTTCACCTCCGCGGATCGTGGCAGAGCAGGCTGATCCCGCACTGCTGTTCTACCCAGACCACTATGCGCGCATCGCGCGGGCGGGGGAGGCCGACCTGACGGGCGTGGTCGATGCCGTGGCCGGGATTGGCCGGAGCGACAATGGCAAACAGCCCGGTGATTTTCTCGTCACGGACGGTCGTAACACCGGGGCCACGGCCCAGGTGCAGCCGGCGGTCCGGCATCCTCGCACGGCCGCCGGTGTGACGGCGGACGGTCGGATTCTGATCCTGCTGGTGATCGACGGGCGGCAGCCGGGCCACAGCATCGGAGTCACCCTGCCGGAACTGGCCGACCTCATGATCGGGTTGGGCGCGACCGACGCGATCAACCTGGATGGGGGCGGATCTTCGACCTTTCACTATCGGCGACCAGACGGGACGTTGCTGACCAACAAGGTCAACGGCGGCTTGTGGCGACCCGTCGGCAACCACCTCGGGGTGCGCTTGAAAAAGGCCAGATGAACCCCGCGCCCAATCCCGTGGCTCCCCCCTCGCGCCTGCAGTCCCTCGATGCGTTTCGCGGCGCGACGATCGCCGCGATGCTGCTCGTCAACAACCCCGGCTCATGGAGCGACATCTACCCGCCGCTCGCGCATGCGCCGTGGCACGGCTGGACGCCGACCGACATGATATTCCCGTTCTTCCTCTGGATTGTCGGCGTGGCGATGACTTTGTCCTTCGCGCGTCGCGTCGAGCAAGGGGCGGATCGTGGCCAATTGTTCCGGCACGTCGTCGTGCGTGCCGCCGTGATCTTCGGGCTCGGCCTGTTGCTCGCGACGTTTCCCTTCGGCCTGCTGCCGGAACATCACTTCTCGCTCGCGAAGCTGCGGATCCCCGGTGTGCTCCAGCGCATCGCGCTTTGCTATCTCGTGGCCTCGGCGATTTTCCTGCGCACCGGTTGGCGCGGACAACTGGCCTGGACGTTCGGGCTGCTTGCGGGCTATTGGGCGCTGCTGAAACTGGTGCCGGTGCCGGGCTATGGCGCGGGACACATTGATGAGGCCGTCGGCAACCTCGCGTGGTGGGTTGATTCGCAACTGCTGGCCGGACACACGTGGACCGGTGCACCGGCGCCGGGTTTTGATCCGGAGGGCCTGCTCTCCACGCTGCCAGCGATTGCCACGACGCTCCTCGGGGCGCTGGCCGGGCAATTGATGCGCCGGTGGTCGGGCGGAGCGCTGACGGTCCGTTTGCTCGGCGGTGGCGCGGCGTTGCTGGCCTTGGGCGCGCTGCTGAGCCTGGCGTTACCGATCAACAAGAACCTGTGGACGAGTTCCTACACCGTCATCATGGCCGGGTGGGCGATGGTGGTGTTCGCCGGGTTCCACGGGGTCATCGACGTGCGCGGCTGGCGGCGCTGGGCCACCCCGCTGGTCATCTACGGGATGAATGCTCTCGCGCTGTTCGTGCTGGCCGGCCTGCTTGGCCGGCTGCTCTCCCTGATCAAATGGATCGGGGCGGACGGGAAGGGGGTGACGCTGAAGATGTTTATTTATCAAGGCGCGTTCGTGCCGCTCGCGAGTCCGGTGAACGCCTCGCTGCTCTATGCCGTGGCGTTCGTCCTGTTTCTTTTCGTTATCGCGTGGGTGCTGTGGCGGAAGAAGTGGTTTCTGAAGATCTAGGCCCCGGGCTGATGTCAACTAATAGTTGACATCAGCGCCTGAGCCCGGTTGCGGGTGGTGGGAGGGGAGCCGAATCCCTGTCTCAAAACGCCGCCGAGCGCAGGAAATCCCCGGGCGAATAACTTTTGAAGGCCTCGATGGCCTCGTATTCGGCGAGGCCGAGGGCGTTGTAGGCCTGGGCCAACCGGCGGCTGCGGTCCTCGGTGCGCTGCCAGAATTCGCGGCGGTCTTCGCCGAGGAACAGCGCCTGGTCCTTCTGCGTCTCGTGCCGGAAGATGGCCCGGCGACGGCGCAGCACTTCCTGGGGGCTGAGCGGCACGGCGAGGTCGATCTCGTCCATCGGCCACTCGGCCCAGGCGCCGCGATAGAGCCAGAGCTCGGCCTCGGCCAGCCACTGGGCCTTGGCCTGCTGGGCCTGGGCGAGGGCGTCGCGCAGGACGTGCAGGCAGAGCCGGTGGGTGCCGTGAGGGTCGTCGAGATCGCCGGCGGCGTAGATGAGGTGGGGTTGCAGCTCCGCCAGCAGGGCGCCCATGCGGGTGACATCCGCGGGGCCGTAGCGGCGCGCGCGCGGCTCCGCTTGGTAGAAAGGCAAGTCCAGGAAATGCAGCCGGCTTTCACCGACGCCGCAGACGCGGGCCGCGGCAACGGCTTCGTGGCGGCGGATGAGCGCCTTCCATTGCGTCAATTCGGTGGAGGCGGGGAGGGGAGTGCCGCCGCTCAGGCCGGCGTAAAGCGCGGCCATTTGCTTGCTCCGCTCGGCCGCGACCAAGCCGCTGTCGCGCACGAAGGCGAGCAAGTGCCAGAGTGCATCGTCCGAAACAGCTCCGGCTCCCGAGACCTCGTAGGCGATATGCACCTCGTGCCCCTGGTCCACGAGCCGGCACAGCGTGCCACCCATGGAGATGACATCATCGTCCGGATGCGGCGAGAGCACGAGCACACGCTTGGGAAACACGGTCGCCGAGGGAGCGCGCAGCGGGCGCACCGGGGCGTCGCCCGGCTTTGTGCGCTTGGGATCGCGCCCGCCGGGCCAGCCGGTGATGGTGTGCTGCATCTGGTAGAAACCGATGAGGTTGGCCTCGTAGGCGGAGCCGTGAGCCCGGAGCAGATCCTGCAGGCCGGTTTCGTTGTAGTCGTCGTCGGTGAGCTTGAGGATGGCCTTCTGCCGGAGCTGGGAGAGCCAGAGGATGGCCCGGCGGGTCATGCGCTCGTCCCAAACGAGGCCCTGATCAGCGAGCGAGCCGACGAGCCACGGCGTGCGATAGCGCGTGAGTGAACCGGCGGCGGCGGCATCGAGGACGTAGAGCGCATTTGGGTGTTCCTGAAGGAACGAGGCGGTGACGTGCGGGCTGACCTCGCCCTCGACCGCCGTGCGCACGATGTCGGCCTTGTGCTGGCCCCAGGCGAGCAGGACCACGCGACGGGCGTTGAGGATCGAGCGGACGCCCATGGTCAGCGCGTGGCGCGGGGTCGCCGCATCGCCGCCGAAATCACCCGCGGCGTCGCGACGGGTAAGTGGGTCGAGCGTGACGAGGCGCGTGAGCGAATGGCGCGCGCTGCCCGGCTCGTTGAATCCGATGTGTCCGGTCCGGCCGATGCCGAGGATCTGGAAGTCGATGCCACCGGCCGCCGCGATCATCGTTTCGTAGGCGGCGCAGTGCGCGTCCACCTCGGCCTTGCCCACGGTGCCGGAGGGCAGGTGGCAGCGCGCGGGGTCCAGGTCCACGTGGTCGAAGAGGTGCTGGCGCATGAAGCGCCGGTAGCTTTGCGCATGCTCCGGCGGCAGCGGATAATATTCGTCGAGATTGAAGGTGGTGACGTTGGCGAAACTCAGTTTCTCCTCCCGGTGCAGCCGGACCAGTTCGGCGTAGAGACTGATCGGGGTGGAGCCGGTGGCGAGGCCCAGCACGACCCCGCGCTTTTCGGCCTGGCGTGCGCGGATCAGGGTCGCGATCTCGCCGGCCACGGCGCGCGCGGCCTCCAGGCTGCGGGCGTAAACCGCCACCGGGACATGTTCATGATGACAACGCTCGAGGATGGTGAGAGACATGAGAGGGAAGGAGGGGAGAATAAGGCTGGCGTCCGGCATGACAAATAGCAAAAACGACGATGTTTTTGACGAAAATGCCAACCACTCCCGCACCCACTCTCGCCAAACTGGTGGACCGGCTGCCCCAGCCGCTGCACCAGTTGCTCGGCCGGCCGGCCGCCAATGTCATCCTGCCGGACAACATCGTGTGCTTCCAGCGCCGGTCGGCGGTGGACCTGAACAAACCGCGCCGCGGCCGCGCGCTGCACCATCGCTTCGTGCTCATCTGTGCGTTGCGGACCGCGGTGACGGTGTGTGTGGATGACCAAAACATCCGGCTGAACGCGGGGCAGGGGCTGCTGGTCTTTCCCTTCCAGTTCCACCACTACACCGAGCCGCAACGGGAGAACCTGTCGTGGTTTTTCGTGACCTTCGAGCTGGCGGAGGTCGAGCCGTTGGCCGGTCTGCGTTACCGGCCGTTTGAGCTGACTCCGCCTTTGCAGGCGCTCGCGGCGGAGCTGGTGGCGGCCTATGAAACCGAGCGCACGGCGGATCTGTCGGTCCTGCTGCTGGCCTTGTTGCTCGCGCGCCTGCGCCGTCTGAAACCGGCGGTGGCGGCCGCCGGCGCCGCCGGCAATTCCCCCGTGCCCGGGCTGATGCTGCGCGTCAACCAACTGGCCCAGCGCAGCGGCGATCATCCCTCCCTGAAGGACATCGCCCGGACGCTCGGGATCAGCCCCAGCCATCTGCGGGCGCGCTTCCGGGCCTCGTGTGGCGTGAGCATCGGCCGCCACCTGCGCCGGCTGCGTCTGGAGCAGGCCTGCGGCCTGCTGCGGCTCGGGCCCCAGCGGGTGTCGGAGGTGGCGGAGCATTGCGGCTTCACCTCGATCTACAGTTTCAGCCGGGCCTTTCGCCTGGCCTACGGGGTTTCGCCGCTGGCCTACCGGCACAGTGGCCGGGCGGCCCCGGTGGGCCGGCGCGTCCGGAAATAGCGGTCGAAGGGGAAGGGGGCAGCCTGTGTGGCCCGTGCGGGCTGCGATGGCGCGGCAGAAGCCCTTGCAGAAATGACGAACTATTTAACTAAAATGCCACCCGGCGCGGGCGCTCCCTCTGAAGCAACCTGCGCCCGCCGGGGGTGCTGACAAATTTCCTTGGATGGGCCCGGGGCAGGATTATACAGATTTTCACCTGATCCCCACCTGCGCGGCCATGCCCCAAGCTATGGTTCGTGCGAACCCATAATACCATGAGCTACCTATCCGTGAGCCGTTTGTCCTCACTTCCTGTCCGGCTGTTGCGCACGACAACGAGCCTGTTCGCCGTCCTGATCGCCCTGGCCTCCCCGGCCTTTGCCGCCAACGGCCAGATCTCCGGTTCCGTGAGCAGCAAGAGCACCGGCAACGCCCTGCAAGGCGCGTCGGTCCACCTGCCCGGCCTCGACCGTACCACTTTGACCGACAGCTCCGGCCACTTCGTGCTTTCCGATGTGCCGGCCGGCGAAGTCAGCGTCGTGGCCTCCTACTCGGGTTTCGATGAGATGAGCCAGCAAGTCACTGTCTCCGGCTCCGACACCGCCACGGTGAGTTTCGTGCTGAACTCGTCCGACGTCATCGCGCTGGAAAAGTTCACCGTCTCCTCCGTCAAGGAGGGCCAGGCCCTTTCCATCTCCGAGCAGCGCAACGGGCGCAACACGAAGAACGTCGTGGCTCTCGACGAGTGGGGTGTGCTGCCGACCGAGAACGTCGGCGAGCTCTTCACCCGCCTGCCCGGTGTCTCGTTCACCACCGACGAGGACAATCTCATCAACAACGTTACCATTCGCGGCATGGTGTCGCCCAACGGCCAGAGCTTCACCCGACTCAACGTCGACGGCATGTCCGCCACCGGGGTCGGCGGCAACGGCCGGGCGGCCACGCTGCACTCCTTCTCCGCCTCCGGCTACGAGCAGCTTGAGGTTATTTCCGCCCAGACCCCCGACAAGGTCGCCAACGCCATGGGCGGCCAGATCAACCTGAAAACGCGCTCACCCCTGGCCATGAAGGAGCGCCGCCGTTTCACCTACAATCTCTCCGGCAGCCTGACGCCCCCGGCCACGGAGCGGCTCGACGCCTTGAAGGACCATCCGCACAGCTACTCCGCCAGCTTCGGTTACACCGAGGTCTTCGATATCTTCGGCGGCAAGCGCAACCTGGGCGTCGCCCTCAATCTCGCCCACCAGATGGTCGTCCGGCAGTTCCACTTCGACTTCAATCAGTATACGAACACCTTCGATCCCAACCTGGTCTTCTTTCGGGACCACGACAAGGCCAGCGGCATCAACCACCGCTTCCTCGACGCGGTGAACCTGCGCGTTGATTACCGCTTCAACGAAAACACCACGGTCTCCTACCGTCTCGTCTACAACGAGGGCGACGAGCCGTTCTTCCACTACACGCACATCAATCCTTTCTTCAACACCAACGGCACGGTCTTCGATCCGGTCACCGCGCCCACCGGCGGCATCATCGCCGGGTCCAACCAGACCCGCACCGAGATCCGGCCTACCGGCAACGCCCAGATGCTGCTCTCCATGCGCCGCTTCTCCTTCGTCAGCAATAATCCGACCAACACCCTCCAGTTCGAGCACAAGTTTGGCAAGCTGAAGCTCGATTACGCCTTGCGCGACAGCAAAACGCACGCCGACTCCAACGCCGGGCGCAATCAGGAGACAGGCCAGCTGAACATCCGCACCCGGAACCCCATCGGTTTCATCCTCGACAACACCAACCTTGACGGCCGCGTCTTCACCCAGACCGCCGCGTCGGCCGCCACGGACGACGTCTACAATCCCGCCAGTTACACCGCCTTCCTCGTCACGGCGCCCAACACCACCACCGCCCCCGTGGGCGTGACCTCCAACACCTTCAACCAACGCAGCACCTACCTCGACACGAAGGAGCAGACCGGCAACCTCAACGCCACCTACGCGTTCGACACGGCCAATCCCATGAACCTCAAGGTGGGCGTGGACCGCACCACCCGCAGCTTCAACCGGCAGGAAATCAATCCCCGGCGCTGGTATCAGGTCGCCGGCACCACCCTCACCGGGCTGCCGCTCATGGCGCTCACGGAGTTCGAGCAGAACCACGGCGGCCAGCGCCTGCCGGTCTTCGACCCTACCGACGTCGCCCGCACGCTCAACGACCCGACCAAGTGGGTTGAAGATGTGTATTTCAACGCCGTCCAAAAATTCACCAACCGTCGCTACTTCAAGGAAACGGTGGACGCCGGCTACATCCAGGGCGACATCCGGCTGGGGCGGAAGCTGCTGCTGCTGGGTGGCGTGCGCTGGGAGAAAATGGACGTCAACACCCTGTCCTTTCTCAATCGCGGAGCCGCCAATGCCGGCTATGTGACCTCCCTCGTCGAGTCCGATCCTTACAAGCGCGCCGCGCTCAATGCCATCAAGCAGACAACGAAGGGCGGCTACACGAACGCCTTCCCCAGCATCCATGCGGCCTACGATATCTCGCCGAATTTCAAGGCCCGCGCCAGCTGGTCCACCACCTACGGCCGCCCCGACGGCATTCAATACGTGCCCGCCGCCTCGGCCAACGACACGACCCAGATCATCACGATCGGCAACCCCTTGCTGAAGCCCCAGCTGGCCAAGCAGGTCGAGCTCAAGCTGGAGTATTTCTTCAAGAGCAACGGCCTCATGTCCCTGACGGTCTTCCGCAAGAACATCACCGATGTGCTTTCCGGCAACAACTTCATCAATAGTGTCGTGGGTTCGGGCACCGACAACGGCTTCGACGGCCTCTACGCCGGCTACAGCATCAGCAGCGCCCGCAACATCGGCAAGGAGACCATCACGGGGCTCGAGCTCGACTACAACCAGCGGCTCACCTTCCTCCCCGGCGCGCTCAAGGGCCTCGCGGTGCGCGGCAATGTCAGCCTGATCTCGGCCGAGGGTGATTTCCTCTTCTCCGCGACCCAAATCACGCCGGTCCACCGCACGACCCGGCAGATCGCGGGCATCGCGCCCCGCGCGGCCAATCTCGGGTTGACCTACACCCGGGGCAACTTCGGCGCCACCTTCGATCTCAACCACACGGGCGAATACCCCGATTCCGTCGTCGCGACCGTCGGCCTCGACACGCCGCAATTCGCCCAGTTCATCAACTATCGCAAGAACCTCACCACGCTGAACCTCGGCTTCACCTACCGGGTGCGGCCGGACGCGACGATCTACCTCAATGTCAACAATCTCACGGCGGAGGGCACCGATCGCTACGTCTTCTCGCCCGCCCGGCCCCGGGCGCATGTCGTCTCGCCCCGCATCCTCACGATCGGCGTCACCGGCCAGTTTTGAGTAACGATTTAGGCGCGATAGCCATATTCCCAAGGGCGGTCCGGTTGGACCGCCCTTTTTATTGGCGGTGGGTCCGATACCCCGGAGCTAGTCGCCGACCCAGAGCGGTGTCGAACGGCCCGGCTTGGTTGAGGTGTAGCTACGAGCGTGAGCGAGTGGTGTCTCGTCCACTCGCTCACGCTCGTGGCTACTTGGGAGATCAAGGAAGGGGTGATGCTTGGGTCTGACGGGCTTGGTCAAATGCTCCCGGAATTTTTATTGCCGCCTGCGGTCCCGGGGGAAGCAGGGGAGGGCCAATCTAGCTCTTGCAGACTGGGCTACATTTCACTCTCATTCTCCCAGCACCGATCCGAGCGCAGCCTAAACGCCCGGACTCAACACCCGACACCCCTACCTATGAAAGCATGTTCCCTGTGGATTCGTTCGACCTTGTTGGCGGCCTTGGCCGTCGCGAGTGTCATTCCCGCTGCGCTGGCCCAGACCACCGGTGGTCCCGTTGACCCCAAGACGGCCGAGCCCGTCAAACTCGAGAAGTTCATCGTCACCGGCTCGATGATCAAGCGCATCGCCGACGAAGGCGCGCTGCCGCTCACCGTGTTCACCAAGCTCGAGATGGAGCAGGAGGGCATCGCGAGCGCCGAGCAGTTGATCATGAACCTCAACATCAACGGCAACGGCCTCGATAACCTCGCGTCGCAGACCGACGTCGTGGCCGGCGCCGCGCGCGGCAACAACGGCGCGACCTCGGCCAACCTCCGCGGCCAGGGCTCCAACGCCACCCTTATCCTCCTCAACGGTCGTCGCGTCGCCTCGCACGGCCTCAACGGCGGCACCGTCGACCTGAATTCCATTCCCTTCGCCGCCATCGAGCGCGTCGAAATCCTCAAGGACGGTGCTTCCGCCACCTACGGCACTGACGCCATCGGCGGTGTGATCAATTTCATCACGAAACGGGATTTCCGCGGCCTCGTGGCCAACGCTGCCAGTGACGTCACCCAGGACGGCGGCGGCAACGTCTTCCGTTATTCCCTCGTTGGCGGCTGGGGCGACCTCAACAAGGACAAGTGGAACCTCATGGCTTCGTTCTCCATCGCCGACCACAAGCGGCTGAATGGTTCCGAGCGCGATTTCGTCAACACCTTCCAGCCCAACCGCGGCATCTCGCCCGACACCCGCGGCGCGCCGATCGCCACCCTTCAGACGGTCAATAATACCACGACTGTTCTCGGAGCCAACGCCACGCCACCTCTTGATCCCGCTAATCCCGCCATCCGCGTCAACCAGATCAACATCACCGACCTGCCGACGAACAGCGCTGGCTACACCGGTCTCGACGGCATGGGACCCTACGCGGAGCTCCTCTGGCAGAGCGGTGCGGCCTTGGTCACCGGAAACGGCAAATACGGCTCCGCCTGGGATACCGGCCGCGCCGCCACGCTTCAGCAGCCGGTGAAAAACACCAACTTCGTGGCCCGCGGCTCCTTCAAGCTCGGCGAGCACCTCCTGACAGCCGAGGCCGTGTTCGGCCGCTCGGATTCCACCAAGAGCTTTTCACCCAATCAATGGAGCACTGTCGCCCTGACCGCAAGCGGCGCCCAGTCCAGCACCACCACTGCCAACGGCACCGTGGTGCCCGAACCTCGCTCGGGCATGCTCTACCCCAGCACCGGCGCCGATTACACCCGTGTATTCAACGCGCTCGTTGCCTTCTTTCCTGCGCTCGAGGTCAACCGCGGCCTCCCGATGGCTTTCCGCTGGCGCTCGCTGCCCGGCGGCAACCGCGAGCTCAACACCGTCAGCGACACCCGCCGCTTTCTCCTGGCCTTGGAGGGGCCGCTTCCGCTCCCGTTCAAGGCCCTCTCCGACTGGGATTATCGCACCGGTGTTTCGCAGTCCGAGAGCAAGTCGAAGTCGAAACTGGAGAACGGCTACTACTACACCTTGCCTTTCGCTAAGTTGATCACCGACGGCATCCTCAGCCCCTTCTCCTACACCCAGACCCAGGCGGCGCTGGACGGACTGAAGGCCGCCTCCGCCACCGGGGTCGAGCTCTACGGCGGCACCTACACCACCACCGGCGCGGACTTTGCCGCCTCCGGGCCGCTGTTCCATCTCCCCGGCGGCACGGTTCAGGCCGCCTTCGGCCTCGACTACCGCAAGGAGGAATATTTGTTCAAGGGCGATCAGCGCACCAATGTCAGCACCGCCGATTCACTGATCTTCAATGTGCCGTTCGACAACGCCCTCGCCACCGCCGGCACCCTTAGCCGCACGATCAAGGCCGCCTTCGTCGAGGTCCAGATCCCGGTTCTGAAGAACATGGATATCAATGCCGCCGCCCGGCGCGACCAATACACCGGTTTCGGCGCCACCACCAACCCGAAGGTCACCCTGCGCTTCACGCCGAGCGAGAAGCTCCTCTTCCGCGGCTCCTACAGCACCGGCTTCCGCGTGCCGGGCTTCAAGCAGATCTTTGATCCGGTGACTACGTCCATCATCGCCGGAGGGACGCTCATCGATCCCCTCAACGGCCAGCCGGTTCCGCCGAACAGCGCGGTTACCATCAATGGCGGCAAACTCAATCTTGACCCCGAGGAGGCCAAGATGAAGTCGGTCGGGTTCGTCTTCTCGCCCAACAAGCACATCACCTTCGGGATGGATTGGTGGTCCGTCAACCGCACCGGCACCATCCAGACCCTGGGCGCCTCGACGATCCTGGCCAACTCCACGCTGTTCCCGGATGCCATCATCCGCGACCCCGCCACCAACGCCATTGCCGCGATCGACACCCGCTTTATCAACGCCGGTGAGACGGAGACGTCGGGCATCGAATACACCGGCCGCGGCGAGATGAATATCTGGGGCGGCAAGCTGATCGGCGACATCAATGTCACCGAACTGCTGGTGAAGAAATCCCGCCTGATTGCGAGCGCCCCCTTTGGCGCCAGCGAGGTCGGCCGCTTCACGCGCGCCAGCGACATCGGCCTGAAGTGGAAATACACCGCCTCGTTGAACTTCAACAAGGGCAAGTGGTCCGGCCGCGTCAGCCAGCTCTTCCGCGCCGGTTACATGGACTACGCGCCGCCCGGCATCCTAAACGGCGCTTTCCTGCCCTTTGCTCCGGACTACAAGGCGAAGGTCAAAGACTATACCACCTACAACGCCAGCCTGACCTACCGCTGGAACAAGGACCTGACCGTCATCGCGGGCATCAAGAACCTGTTCAACCAGGATCCGCCGTTCAGCATCGCCTACGACACCGACACCGGGGCCGGCAGCTCGTGGGAACCGCGTGTCGCCGACCCCCGCGGCCGCGCCTTCACGCTGTCGGTGGAATACAAGTTCAACAAGTTCATGTGATCGCCCGCCGGTCCTGACGTGAACCAACTATGATTTGCCGGGGCGATCCACACCGGATCGCCCCTTTTTATCTCCACTGTTATGAGCCAACACCCCCCTTCGCTTCAACCTTCGCCGGGCCTACGGCTGACAAGTCGCGCCAGCAGCCTCCAGCCGATCAATAGGTGGAGCGCGCTGCCCTCAGCGCGCTTTGGTCTGCTGGCTCCCAAGTCAGCGCACTGGGGTCAGTGCGCTCCACCTCCGATTGCATGGATCCGGCAGAGGAGCTTGGCGGCCGTAGGTTCGGCGAAGGCTGCTGCCCGTCAGGGCGGGGTGTGTCGGAACGGTCTGGGGAGTGCGGTCTCCGGGCTGGTTCTTGCCCTGTTCATCCTCACTTTCACCTTCACTCTCACTCCGGTCTCGGCCGCTCCTGCGGCCGAGGCCGCCAAGCCGCTCTACCAGTTCACCGAGACGGAAACCGGCTTCTATCTCGGCCACCTGCAGGCGACCGAGCCTGACCTGCGCAAGCGGATCATACACCTCGCCCGTAAGAACCTGGGCCAACCCTACGAGCTCTATCTTCTCGGCGAGATGCCGTTCGAGACCTACGACCCGCAGCCGCTCTATTGCCTCGGCAAGAGCGACTGTCTCGTCTTCACCGAGCACATCTACGCCATGGCGCTCAGCCGCGACTGGAGCGGTTTCATGCGCCTGCTCCAACGCATCCGCTACCGTGACGGCCGGATCGGGGTCGCCACGCGCAACCACTTCACCGAGACCGATTGGAATCCCTCCAACCGCTGGCTGGTGCGTGACATCACCGCCGAGGTGGCCGGGGACAAGGCTGTGAAGTTTGCCGAGCGGATCGACCGCAGCAAATTCCTCCTCGGCCGCTATGGGCTCAAGACGGTGATCCCGGTCGAGGATCATGTCGAAACCTGCCTGCCTTATGCCGACCTGGGCCGGGCCGCGCCGCACTTGCGCGAGGGCGACTGCGTCGAGATCGTCCGCGGCGTCGTCAAGCCCGGCGTCCCGGTCAACGACACCTTCGGGGGCAACGCCTGGATCGGCCATGTCGGTCTCGTCGCCCGCGGCACCGACGGCTCGCTCCACATCATCCATTCCTCCGTCCCGCAGGTGCGCGAGGAAACCTTCGGACAATTCATCGCCCGCGAGACCGCGCAGCTCGCCGAGCGCGACGCGGCGGGCAAGGCCCGTCTGCTGGGTTTCAAGTTCCTGCGCCTGGAGGACGACCCGCTCGCCAATCTGCGGCAGCTCGACGGCGCCGAGGCCCCGCGGGTGACATTGCCCGGCGGCAAGGCGGCGGGATTCTGATCCGGATTAACAGGAGGCAGCAGAGGTCGCAGAGACATCCAACCGTGCATCCACATTATTTCCTTTTGATCAAAGACTCCGAAGCTTGCTTCGGCCTGGTTGGAGCTTGGGGGAGCGTGCTTGCACGCGACTGTCGCGACCAAGGTCGCTCCCACAATAGCCGGACAAAAACTGCCTTGATCAAACGCCCCGGAGCTTGCTCGGGGGATTATCATTGCCGGTTGCCGACTCCTGACCTCTGCGTTCTCTGCGACCTCCTGTAAAAATGCCTCCCTTATCCGTGCCTCCTGTCATTGCCTCCCTCCCGGGCCGCACCGCCGAGCTCGGCGCGCTGCTCGAGCGTTGGGCCAACATCAACTCCGGTTCCGGTCACGCCGCCGGTCTGGCCCGGATGTGCGCGGTGCTCCGCACCGAATTCGCCCGGGCTTTTCCCGCGGCCACCATCACGGATCTGCCCGCGGATGCCCCCGGCTTCAATCCGCCGGGCGTGCAGGCGCTTCGCCTCCGCCTGCGTCCGTCCGCCCCGCTCCAGGTTTTCCTTTGCGGCCACTACGACACCGTCTACGAGGCGGACGACCCCTTCCAAACCTGCCGCTGGCTCGACGCCCGCACGCTGAACGGTCCGGGCACGGCCGACATGAAGGGGGGGCTGGTCTGCCTGCTCGCCGCGCTCCAGGCCTTCGAGCAGACCCCGCAGGCCGCCCGGGTGGGCTGGGAAGTGTTGCTCACGCCCGACGAGGAGACCGGCTCGCACGGCACGCGCGCATTTTTCGAGGAAGCGGCGCGCCGGCACCATTTTGGCTTCGTCTTCGAGCCGGCGCGCCCGAGCGGGGACGTGATCCACTCGCGCAAGGGCACCGGCGGCGCCATCGTCACCTGCCATGGCCGCGCGGCCCACGCGGCGAAAATTCCCAACGACGGCCGCAGCGCCATCCTCGGGCTCGCCGCCTTTCTCCTCGCGGCCGCGAAGGTCCCCGGCGAAATCCCCGATGTGCTCGTCAATGTCGGCAACATCAAGGGCGGCACACCCGCCACGAATGTTGTGCCTGATTTCGCCCAATCCGAGGTCGACCTCCGCGTCAAGAAGATGTCCGACTGCGAGCCGCTCTTCGCCCGGCTTGAGGCGCTGGCGCGGGAGATCGGCGCGGCCCACGAGGTCAGGATCGAGCTCAAGCTCTGGCTCAACCGCCCGCCCAAGGAAAATCATCCGGTCGAGGCCACGCTCTTCCCGGAGTTCCAGCGCGCCGCGGCCGACATCGGCCTGAAGCCCTTCAACTGGGTGCACGGCGGCGGCGGCTCCGACGGCAACTTTCTGGGCGCAGCCGGCCTGCCTTCCTTTGACGGCATCGGCCCCGAGGGTGACCATCTGCACAGCGCCCGCGAATTCTGCCGGGTGGACACGGTCGCGCCGCGCGCGCAGAACGTCGCGCTCTTCCTGCATCGTCTGGCCACCGGGGAGATCAAGCTGCCGGCGGTCGTGCGCTGAGCCCTGCCTTAAGGTGGAAGCCGGCCTCCGGACGGGTTAACAGGGTGTCCATCTAGCAAACCCGTCCAGAGGCCGGGTTCCACCCCGGGCAAGCCAATCACCCCGGCAGCCACAGCCCGCCGAGCACCGCCGGGCGCGCTGCGCCGGTGACGAGCGGGGAGTTGCCGGGTATTTCCAACCAACGCTGCCGGGCGAGCCAGGCGAAAGCCATGGCTTCCACCCAATCGCCGGGGACGCCGAGGGTGTCGGTCGCGGCGACGATGGAATCGGGCATATTTTCCTGGAGTGATCGCATCAGTGCGCGGTTGTGGGCCCCTCCGCCGCACACAAAGACATCGGGGCGGTCCAGGCCGGGCAAGTGGCGGATGGAATCCGCGATGCTGCGCGCGGTGAGCGCCAACAGGGTGGCTTGCACGTCGGCGGGGGTGAGTGGGCCGGCTTTGTCCAGGTGGTGTTGCAGCCAGTCGGCGGAAAAATACTCCGGTCCGGTGCTCTTCGGCGGCGACTGGCGAAAATAGGGGTCGGCGACGAGCGTGGCCAGGAAGCCGGCTTGCGCGCGACCGCTGGCGGCGAAGGCTCCATCGCGATCCATCGGCTCGTTCAGGATGCGACGGCTCCAGCCGTCGAGCAGGGTGTTGCCGGGGCCGGTGTCAAAGCCCAAGATGGGCCGGGCGGCGTCACCCGGCAGCACCGTGATATTGGCGATGCCGCCGATGTTCACGATCACGCGGTCTTTGCCTGGTTGGCGGAACACACCGTCATGAAACGCCGGCACGAGCGGCGCGCCCTGGCCGCCGAGCGCCAGGTCCTTGCGACGGAAATCGGCCGCCACTGGTATCCCGGTCCTCGCGGCGATGACATTGGGGTCGCCGATTTGCAGCGTGAAGGGTGCGGCCCCGCCGGGCCGGTGGCGGATCGTCTGCCCGTGGCTGCCAATGGCGCGCACTTGTGCCGGGGCCACCTTGGCCCGGGCCAATAATTCACCGACCGCTTGGGCAAACAACTGTCCCAGCCGGACGTCGGCCGACCCGAAGCGGTCAATCTCGTTCTCGCCCGGCACGGCGAGGGCCAGCAACTCCGCGCGCAATTCAGGGGGAAACTTCAGCGTGTGCGACGCCACCAGAGAAGGCTCCGGGCCGAAGCGCACCAAAGCCGCGTCGATGCCGTCCATGCTGGTGCCGGAAAGGATGCCGATGAAGTATTCAGCCATGGTGGAGGATGCGACTTTCAATAAATGAACAGTTGAACCGCACGCAGCAACCCGGGATTATCCCTCGCGGATGCAGACCACCGAAACCCCCAGCGGCAAACACCCCGAGCTCGACCAATATGACACGCTCGAGCTGGTGCAGGCCTTTACCGAGGATCAGGTGCTGGCGGCGGGCGTGGTGCATGCCGCCGCGCCGCAGATTGCCCGCGCCGTCGATGCGGCCGCGCCGCGGATCGCGGCGGGTGGACGCCTCATCTACATCGGAGCCGGCACTTCCGGTCGCCTGGGCGTGCTGGATAGCGTCGAGCTGTTTCCCACCTTCAGCTGGCCCAAGGAGCGCGCACTCGCCCTGATCGCCGGCGGCAAGGGTGCCATGTATGAGGCCGTGGAGGGCGCCGAGGACGACCAGGCGCAAGGCGCGGCCGATCTGCGCGCGCTAAACCCGGGGCCCAACGATGTCTGCATCGCTCTCGCGGCATCCGGCACCACGCCCTATGCGCTGGGCGCTCTGGCGGCCGGCAAGGCGGCCGGCGCCCTGACCATCGGCATTGCCAACAATCCCGACGCCCCCGTCACCACGCAGGCGGAAATCGGCATCACCATCGCCACCGGGAGCGAGGTCATTTCCGGCAGTACGCGCCTCAAGGCCGGCACGGCGCAGAAGATCGTGCTCAACACGCTTTCCAGCGCGATCATGGTCCGGCTGCACAAGGTGCACGGCAACCTGATGGTGGACCTGATGCCCACCAATGCGAAACTCTACCGCCGCGCCGTCGCCTTGACCATGCGCGCCACCGGGGCCGACGAGGCCACGGCGAAGCGCACCCTGGAGTCCTGCCAATACCGCATGAAGGTCGCCATCGTTGCCCTGCTGCGTAAAACCGATGTCGCCGCCGCGCAGGCCGCGCTCGATGCGGTCAATGGCAGTGTGCGGCAGGCGGTCGCCGGAGGCGGGAAGTGAGTCTTTCTGTGGGAGCGTGCGTGCTCGCCGCCCAGGTCAGCGCAGTGGCGCGCAAGCACGCCCCCCCCACCCCCGCTGGGGGGGGGTGCGCCGGTGGGCCAAACC